>NZ_JAQIVI010000253.1 GCF_028618695.1 Natrinema soli
AGCGGCATCCGGCGCGGGAGCGACGTGATCCGGGCGATCGCGCTCGGTGCCGACGCGGTCCTGCTGGGTCGGCCCTACGCCCTCGGGCTCAGAATCGGCGGCGAGGACGGCGTCAGCGCAGTCCTCGAGAATCTGCTCGCCGATCTCGATCTGACGGTCGGGCTCTCGGGGTGTGCGAGCCTCGACGAAATCGACCGGTCGACGATCCGGAGGGCCGAGCGATGAGCGAGGACGCGACGGTGAACGGCGACGCAACCGCACCCGCAGACGGCGAGTGGGAGGCCGTCTTCTGGGACATCGGCGGCGTCATTCTCGCGCTCGATTCCGTCCAGGCCGCCCACGCCGACTTCATCGCGGACGTGCTCGAGCGCCGCGAGGTGGACGCGACGGTCGAGGAGGCTATCGACACCTGGCGGTCGACCGTCGGGGACTACTTCCGCGAGCGCGACGGCACCGAGTTCCGGTCCGCTCGCGACGGCTATCACCGCGGCGTCGAAGCCATCGTCGGCGAGGAGATCCCTCGAGCGGACTGGCAGCCCCGATTCGACGAGGTCGTCCGCGCGTCGATCGAGCCGATTCCGGGAGCCGTCGAGACGATCGAACGCCTCGCCGAGCGGGACCTCCACGTCGGCGTCATCAGCGACGTCGACGACGCGGAGGGCCGGGAAATGCTCGAGCGCTTCGGCGTCCGGGAGCACTTCGACTCGATCACCACCTCCGAAGAAGTGGGGCGCACCAAGCCCGATCCGGCCATGTTCGAGACCGCGCTCGAGAAGGCCGGCGTCGACCCCGAACGGTCGCTGATGATCGGCGATCGCTACGACCACGACGTGAAGGGGGCCGCCGACATGGGGATGCACGGCGTCGCGTTCGGGGCCGACGACGGCCCGGCCGTCTCCTACCGGATCGAGACGCCGACGGACGTGCTCGGGATTGTCGATGGAAATGGATCACACCCATCGGGAACTCGAGCGCAGTCCGGCGAGGACACGCGAGACGAGTGAGTTCAGTGAGTGGCTCGAACGTCCGATACGCCGTGAGAGCGACACCCCGGCTTCGACCGGGATTTCCCTGGCGGTCATCGCCTCCTCGAGCGCCGAGATTATCTCGCGACGGCCGGTGTCGTCCAGTGCTTCGATCGCGTTCTCGACGGGCGTCCACGACGACTCCGCTCGAGCGGCCGCCTGCCGTCGCGCTTCCGGTTACTATTCGCGCTCATTGGTAACTTGCACCCCACATACATTGTAAATGAGAGGATGCGGCGTAACTATTTTCGTAAAGGGGGTGTGTATTAGCAGACGACAATGCCCACAGCGAATCACGAATCGACGGACGACACCGTATCAGCCGCCCGCGCCGACAGCACCGCCCCATCGCTCCAATGAGCAAGAACTACTACGAGCGCCTCGTCGATGAGGACGCGCTGGTCGCGTATCTGGGAGCGAACCTCGGTGAGGTTGACGACTACGACATCATCCGCCATCAGGAGGGACACTCGAACGAGACCCTGTTCGTCACCTGGGGCGACCGCGAACTCGTTATCCGGCGGCCGCCGCCGGGCGAAACCGCCGACACGGCACACGACGTCCTCCGCGAGTATCGCGTGACGAACGCGGTCGCCGACACCGACGTTCCCGTGCCGACCCCGGTGCTGGCCTGCGAAGACCACGATATCATCGGCAGCGACTTCTACGTGATGGAGCAACTCGAGGGGGACGTCCTCCGCGAGGACGAGTCCGAGCGGTTCGCGACGCCGGAGCACCGACAGCGGATCGGCGAGGAACTCGTCGACAATCTGGCGAAGATCCACGACCTCGATTACGAGGAAATCGGCCTCGGCGAATTCGGCCGTCCGGCTGGCTACACCCAGCGACAGGTCGACCGCTGGGGGAAACAGCTCTCGTGGGCGTTCGAAGTGACCGAAGACGAGCGCGAAGTGTCCGACCTCCACGAGGTCGGCGACTGGCTCCGGGACAACGTTCCTGAGGAACACCCCCACACCCTCGTCCACGGGGACTACAAGCTCGACAACGTCATGTTCGGACCCGGGACGCCGCCGGAACTGATCGGCGTCTTCGACTGGGAGATGGCCACGCTCGGCGATCCGCGCGCCGATCTCGGCTGGATGCTCTCCTACTGGCGCGACGCGAAAGACCCCGAGCCGTCGATTCCCGAACTCTCGACCCGCTTCATGGAGCGGGAGGGCTACTCGAGCCGAGCCGAACTGGTCGAGCGCTGGGAGGAGCTGAGCGGCTACGAGTTCGAACACGAGCGGTTCTACCGGACGCTGGCCGTCTACAAGCTGGCCGGCCTCGGCGAGATGTTCTTCCGGCGCTACCTCGAGGGGAACAGCGACGATCCGATGTACCCGCTGATGGAAGAGCGCGTCCCGGCGCTGGCCGCGCGCGCAAAGCGGATCATCGAGGGCGACGAACCGCTGTAGCGGGACTGACTTCGCTCGCTCCTTGCGGTCGGAGGCTCCACCTCGAATCATGCTGAAGCGGCTGGCTCATCAGATTGTCGTCGAACGAACTGTTCGGTAGTGGAGTGAATGGAACAGTGGGTCACTGATGGGATTGTGAGTGACAAAGCGTCCTGCTATCGTGGCAACAGGGAATCGCCACGCCCTCCCCAGCCGATTCGCTTACTCACTCCGTTCGTTCGCTCATCCACTGGAAGACGCTCGCGTCTTCCAAGCCGTCACTCGCTCCGCTCGCGACGACCTCGCGCAGAATCGGTTCGCGGCTCACCGTCGGTTCGCCGCGACCCAGCGCGCGCCACCGCACGTCGGTTGACCGGTCTGGAATGAGACGTTGCTCCCCTGTACGTCCCATGCAGCAATCGACGAGGGGCATTCGAGCGGGACGACTCGAGTCGATCGCGAAATCGAACTCGTCCCATCCCCGTCGACCGCTGTCGGCCGTTCGGTCGGAATAAACCCGAGTTGCGGTTACAGACGTTTACTCCAATCTCGAGTCAGCGTATGTGCGGTACAACGGCAGACAACGGGCTTAACATTGCTAAGTCGGTTCGGTGGTATTAAGACGATCCCGAGCAATCACACGACCATGTCACTGGACAGCATCGACCGCGTTGCAGTGCTGGGCGCGGGGAACATGGGGCACGGAATTACCGAAGTAACGGCCATGGCCGGCTACGACGTCACGATGCGCGACATCAAAGACGAGTTCGTCGAGGACGGCTACGAGTCGATCAAGTGGAGCCTCCAGAAGCTCGAGGAGAAGGAACTCATCGACGAGTCCGCCGACGAGGTCCTGTCGCGGATCGACATCACGACGGACCTCGAGGAGGCAGTGGGCGACGCCGACCTCGTGATCGAGGCCGCACCCGAGGACCTCGACCTGAAACACGACATCTTCACCTCCCTCGAGGAGTTCACCAGCGAGGACACGCTGCTGGCGACGAACACCTCGAGCCTGCCGATCTCGGACGTCGCGGAGGCCGTCGACACGCCCGAGCGCGTGCTCGGCCTGCACTTCTTCAACCCGCCGGTGAAGATGGACCTCGTCGAAGTCATCTACGGCCAGGACACCAGCGACGAGGCCGCCGAAGTCGGCTACGAGTGGGTCAAGTCGATCGACAAGACGCCGATCTACGTCCGCAAGGATGTCCGCGGTTTCGTCGTCAACACCATCGTCGGGCCGTTCGGCGACGAGGCCTCCTGGATGGTCTCGAACGGCGAGGCCACGATCCGCGAGGTCGACGCGACGATGGTCCACGAGCGGGGCTACCCGATGGGGCCGTTCGAACTGGCCGACCTGAGCGGGATCGACATCGGCTACCACGTCCGTAAGGAAGCCGGTCAGCCGGTCCCGCCGATCATCGAGGAGAAAGTCGAGAACAACGAACTCGGCCAGAAGACCGGGAAGGGGTTCTACGACTACGAGGACGGCGACGGCGCGGACTACCAGCCCGAGGACACGGGCGACTTCGACTGGCTCCGCGTCGAAGCGCGCATGATCAACGCCGCCGCCTCCCTCGTCGGCGACGGCGTCGCCAAACCCGAGGAAGTCGACACCGGCGTTCAGCTCGGACTCGGCTTCCCCGAGGGCATCTGCCGACGAGCCGACAAGATCGGCATCGACGAGGTCCTCGAGAAGCTCGAGACGCTCTCCGAGGAGACGGGCTCCGACCGCTTCGACCCCCATCCCTACCTCGAGCAACTCGTCGAGGAGGGCAAGACCGGCGAGGACGCCGGCGCAGGCTTCTACGACTACGGCGACGACGAACTCGGCCCCTACCACGACCTGAACTACGAGCTCGAGGACGGCGTCCTGCAGGTCGAACTCGACCGACCGTCCCGGATGAACGCGCTCTCGAACGACCTGCTCGGCGAGATCGACGACCTGTTCTCGTCGGTCGACACCGACGAGGTCCGGTGTGCGACGATCGAGGGCGCGGGCGATCGCGCGTTCTGTGCCGGTGCGGACGTCTCCGGCTTCAGCGACGCGGGCCCGACCGACCTGATGGACGTCACGCCCGCCTTCGAGACGGTCAACGACTTCGAACGGCCGGTCATCGCGAAGATCGACGGCTTCTGTCTCGGCGGCGGCCTCGAACTCGCGCTGGCCTGTGACCTGCGAGTCGCGACCGACCGCTCTTCGTTCGGCGCGCCGGAGATCAACCTCGGCCTGATCCCCGGCGGCGGCGGCACGCAGCGGCTCACCCGCATCCTCGGCGAGACCCGCGCGAAGGAACTGGTCCTCCGAGGCAACCACATCGACGCCGACCGCGCCGAGGAATGGGGGCTCATCAACCGTTCGGTCGAGCGCGACGAGTTCGACGACACCGTCGGGGAGTTCGTCTCCGACCTCGCCGGCGGTCCGCCGATCGGCCTCAAGATCGCCAAGAAGGTCATGAACGAGGGCGAGGACGCGAGCATGGAAGCCGCACTCGCCATGGAGAGCCAGGGCTTCGGGCTCCTGACGAGTACGGAGGATGTCCTGGAAGGGACCGCGGCCTTCGCGGAGGATCGCGAGCCCGAGTTCGAGGGCAAGTGACATGACCGGCGGGCCGGACGAGCCGTCCGGGTGGCCGGAGTGGGAGTCGTTCGTCCAGCGCCACGGCTACCTGTCGTGGCTCGACCTCGAGGTCGAACACCTCGCGGACGGACGGGCGGTCCTCGCCATCGAACGGAACGAGGACTTCGAGAACCCCATCGGCACCGACGGCCACGATCCGGTCCACGGCGGTATCGTCGCGACGTTAATCGACACCGCGAGCGCGTTCGCGCTCCGCACCACGTTCGAGAACCCGAGCGAGGCCTTTCTGACGACGACCGATCTCACCGTCTCGTATCTTCGGCCGGCGACCGGCGACCTGCGAGCCGAAGCCGAAGTGCTCCGGGCCGGCGGCTCGACCGGCGTTACCGACGTCACCGTCGAGGGGGCAGACGGCGAGGCCGCTGTCGGTCGGACGACCTACCGGCTGTTTCGGGAGTAGCGGTCCCCACCTCTCAGACGAACTCCTGTCAGTCGGTTTCGGCGCACCCGCAAGACGGTCGCCGTTGCGCCGTGAACCCGTGACAGCAATCCGTATCAAACGAGCCCGACCGGTACAGTCACCGTTCGTTGCGTTCGTTTCGGAGATCCTCGTAGATCCGCGGATCGGTCTGGAACTTGAGGACGTTGTGAACCGCCGAGTTGCGGATGTTCGCGATGACGTCGCCGTATTCGGTGTAGCACTCGTGGATCCACTGGGAGACCTCCTGGCGGTCGCGGAACATCATCACGGTCTTCCACTGATACTCCCCGTCCGAGAGGAAGAAGAACAGGGTGTGTTTGTCCGCCTTGATGTACTCCATCGCGTTGCGCCAGCTGTCGGCGAAGTTCTCTGGATTGAACTTGAACTCGAACAGCGCGAAGATGTAGTACTCCTCGTTGGGAATGATCGCCTCGCGGAAGACGCCCTCGTCGCGCATCCGTCGGATCGACTCGCTGACGGTGACGTGGGAGACGTCGATGTCGTACTCCTCCTCGAGCACCTGCGTGAGTTCCCGAGAGGACAACTGCGGATCGTTCGAGAGTTCACAGAGGATCGCGATGTCGCGATCTTTGAAATCCCAGGTTGGTGGGTCACCACTCATACGTGCGTGAGTGTCGTAGCTGGCATACTGTTACACTTCCGTTCCGGATAGGAACTCGCGGAGGCGGTCAACGTAGGCGTCGGATCGGTCCTCGGGCACCCAGTGGTAAGCGTCCGACAGCGGCGCGAGTGTCGCGTCCGGGATATCCTCGGCCAATCGTTCGGCGTAGGCGTAGGGCTGCATCACGTCGTCTTCGCCCCACAGCAGTACCGTCTCCGCGGTGATCGCCTCATAGTCGATCTCGGTCGTGTGGTTGGTGTTCGTCGCGACCGCGTCGCGGACCAGCGAGACGTGGCCCTCGTCGGTCAGCCACGGCGCTTTCATGCCGTCGACGAACTCGGGATCGGCCTCGCCGTAGGCACCCTCGACGAACGCCGAATCGAGGCGCCCCTCGAGTTCCTCGCGCTCGAGATCGGCCGTCGACGGGAGGCCCAGGTTCGAGACGAACTCGACCGGCCAGGAGTCGTAACAGACCGCGTTCGAGAGAACGAGTCGGTCGACCGCGTCGGGGTTGTGCGCGGCGAAGCGCAGGGCGACGCCGCCGCCGATGTCGTGGGCGACGAGCGCGATCCGATCGATGCCGAGATCCTCGAGGAAGGCCTCGAGCACCCGCTCCTGTGCCCGGATCGAGCGATCGAAATCGTCGCTCATCGCGGAGTTGCCGTAGCCGACCATGTCGAGCGCGATCGTGCGCCGATCCTCGGCGACCGCCGGCACGATATCGCGCCAGAGGAACGACCAGGTCGGAATGCCGTGGACGAAGACGACCGGCGGGCCCTCACCCTCGTGGGGACCGGCGTCGTGGTACGCCACCTCGAGATCCCGGTCGTCGACCGAGACCGTCGTCGTCGACTGCTCGTCGCTCCAGGTCTCGTGATCGACCATCTATCGCACCCCGATCCGTCGGCCGTTCGGTGGACGACGGTTCCCGTCGTTGAATTCGCGATACGGATCGTCGGCCCCTTCGCGTGGAATTGTCTGGCGCATCATCGGTGATATACCACCATTTCAGTTTCCAACACAAAGTCAGTTTGGGAGAGAGCTACCGATGGTAACGCGATAGTCGGATTCGGCGGCGAACACGACTCGAGTGCGGACCGGTCCGTCACTCGCCCTCGGGACCCGTCGACAGCCCCGCCAGCGACTCCTCGCCGATCTCCTCGAGCACGCGGTCGTGGAACGACTGGAGGGCGGCGCGCCCGTCCTCGGCGAGGACGACGTAGCTGGCCGAGAGCGTCGCGAGACCGAACGCCCGCGGCGTCGGCGAATCGAGGAGCCGCCGCGAAACCGCGAGTTCGCCCGCGTCGATCGCGTCGACGATGCCCTCGATCTCGGCGACGTTCAGCTTGTCCTCGAGGATCTCGCGGTAGGTCTCCTCGATCACGGCGAAGTTCTCGAGTTCCTCGGCGAACCCCAGCAGCATCTCGCTGGAGACCTGCTGTTCGCTCGCGGACTTCTCGTAGCCCTTGTAGCGCTTGAGGATCATCAGCGACCGGGTCGCGTTGATCCGGAAGTACCGCTGGAGGAGGTCGGTTCCCGACAGCGACGCCCGGAGATCCGCGCGGACGTCGTCGGGCTCGAGGTCGTCGATGACGCCCTCGATGTCGACCTTTCGGTTGAGCGGCATCGAGAGGACGAAGCCGTTGTCCGCGACCGCCACGCGGACGTTGGCGGTCGCCTCCTGCGCACAGCGGTACGCGAACAGGCGCGAGAGCCCGTCGTTGACCTTGCGGCCGTAGTTCGAGTGGACGTAGTAGTGGCGTTCGTACTCCTCGCGGTCGCGGACGACCTCGATCGCGAGCCGGTCGGGCGTACTCACGCTCGCCGCGCCGGCGTACCGACACTGGTACTCGAACAGGCGGGCGATCGCTCGGACGCTGTCGTCGTCGAGCGGGAACTCGCGGAGCCACGCGCGGACCCGCGGGGGACCGCCGTCCTCGTAGTGTGCGAGGAGTTCGCCCTGAAAGTCGAGGATCTCACGGCCCAGGTCATAGGAGAGGGGGAGCCGCTCGGAGTACCACGAGGGGACGGTCGGCCGGGCGCTCGTGCGGTCGACGTAGACCTTCGACCCGCGTCGATAGCTGTACTCGAAGTGATCGCCGCCGAGGACGAAGACGTCTCCCTTCTCGAGGGTGTCGAGGTAGGACTCGTCCAACTGGCCGACCCACTCGTCGCTCGCGCGCGTCTTGACGTCGCAGGTAAAGGAGTCCGGAATCGTCCCGATGTTGGTCATGTAGATGACCCGCGCGAGCCGGCCGCGCTTGCCGATCAACCGCTCGCCGACCGGGTACTCCTCGTAGTGGTGTTCGCCGTCGGGCGGGTCGTTCTCGTCGCACCAGATCTTCGCGTAGACGTTGCGATCCTCGAGGCCGGCGTACTCCGCCGTCAGGTAGCGCATGAGCGACTCGTACTCCGCTTCGGAGTAGTTTCGGTAGGGGTACGCCCGTCGGAGGATCGCTTTCAGTTCGGACTCGGGTCTGATCTCGGCGATCGCCATCCCGTAGACGTGCTGGGCGGCCACGTCCTGGGCGTTCTCGGGGATCGACACGGAGTCGACGAACCCCTCCGCGGCCGTCTTGAGCATGACCGCACACTCGATGAGTTCGTCCCGGTCGAGGGCGATCACCCGGCCGGTGACGGTCTGGCCGACGCGGTGGCCCGCCCGCCCGACCCGCTGGAGCAAGGCGGCGACGGACTTGGGCGAGCCGACCTGCACGACCAGATCGACGTGGGGCATGTCTATCCCCAGCTCGAGGCTCGTCGAAGAGGTGACCACGTCGAGGTCGCCGTCTTTCAGCCGACCCTCGATGTCCTGTCGGACCTCCTTCGAGAGGCTCCCGTGGTGACAGCCCGAGTTCTCCTCGTCGTAGGCGTCGAATCGCTCCCGGAGGTTGTGGAGGACGCGCTCCGCGCCCGAGCGCGTGTTGGTGAAAACGAGAGTATTCGTGTGCCCCTGGACGTGGTCGTGGAGCATCCGATAGAATCGCTCCTGGACGACCTCGCGGGGCGTGTTGATCAGGTCGTCCGTCGGGCACTCGAGCTGGAGATCGAACTCGCGGGCGAAGCGGGCGTCGACGATCTCGTAGTCGCGGGGCTCGCAGGTCGCTTCGGTCCCCGTCTCCGTGCGAGTCTCCCGCTCGCGTCCGGGCCGTTCGTTCTCACTCTCGTTCGAATCGTCGGGGCGGTCACTTCGATCAGGGCAGTCACTTCGATCGGGGCCCTCGCCGCTCGCGTGGTTCGAGGGCGGTGCAGTCGAGCTGCGAGGATCGCCGTCCGAATCCCGAACGCGTCCCGTCCCGTCGCCACCGGATTCCTCGCAGCCGACCAGAAATTCCGCCACGCGATCCAGCGGCTCGATCGTCGCGGAACAGCCGATCCTGGTGATGTCGCCCGCGGCCATCGCCTCGAGTCGCTCGAGGCTCACCGAGAGGTGCGTCCCTCGCTTGCCCGCCGCCAGCGAGTGGATCTCGTCGACGATGACGTACTCGACGGTGCGGAGCTTCTCGCGGAACTTGGGCGAATTGAGGAGGATCGCCAGCGTCTCGGGGGTCGTGTTGAGTATGTGCGGCGTCTCCTCGAGCATCTTCTGTCGGTCGCTCGAGGAGGTGTCACCGTGGCGAATGGCGTGGCGGATCTCGCCCATCGACTCGTCGCCGTCGCGCTCGGCGACGATTTCCTCGATCCCCTCGAGGGGCACCTCGAGATTGCGGTGAATGTCGTTCGCGAGGGACTTGAGCGGGGAGACGTAGAGGCAGTAGACCGAGTTCTCGAGCCCGCCCGCCCCGTCGCGTTTGAACAGTTCGTTGATGATCGCACAGAAACTGGCCTGGGTCTTGCCGCTGCCAGTCGGCGCACAGACCAGGGTGTTCGTCCCGTCGTGGATCTTCGGGATCGCGCCCCGCTGTGGCGGCGTGAAGAACCCGTCGTTCTCGGGAACGAACTCGCCGAACTCCGCGAGCCACCACTCCTGGACCGCCGGCTCGAGGAGGTCGAAGACGTCGCCGTCCTCGATCGTCGTAGCGGCGGGATCGAAAGGGAGGGCGTCGTCGGCGACCGGCAACTCGAGGCGCTCGTTCCCGTCCATTACCGTCGTCTCCGGGACCGGCGTGTAAGAGGGTTTGGACAGCACGGTGAAAGTGAAACGGCCGGCAGTTCGCGTCCCGCCGGACCGGCGCAGCGTCGGATCGGTTTTGCACGGGGACAGCCACAATACAGTTATTCTTCCGTTCGAGACATTCAGGAAATGCTATCATCGCGGCTGCTCACCGTTCTGGTTCTCGTCGTCGGGTTGTTGACGACGGGAGTCGTCGCCGGAGCGACGGTCGTTGATCCCGACGGCGACGGGGAGCCAATGATGGTGGAACTCCGCGACGGAACCGCCCCATTCGACGACGATACCGACGGTGACGGACTCGACGACGGCGCGGAAAAGCGACGCGGGACCGACCCGACCGTCGCGGACACGGACGGTGACGGGCTCGCGGACGGAACGGAGGTGCACGACCACGGGACGGATCCGCTCGAGGCGGATACTGACAGCGACGGACTCGACGACGACGCGGAGATCCGTGACCACGAGACCGACCCCGCTATGGCGGACACCGACGGAGACGGTCTCGACGACGCCCCGGAAGTTCGCGACTACGAGACGGACCCGCTCGAGGCGGACACTGACGGCGACGGCATCGACGATGGGACGGAAGTCCGCCAGCACGGGACGAATCCGTTGACGACCGATTCCGACGACGACGGGTTGTCTGATCCCGACGAACTCGAGACGTACGGGACGGATCCGCTCGCGGCGGATGCGGACGACGACGGGCTCGCGGACGGCCCCGAGATCGGCGAGTACGGCACCGATCCGACCGCGGCCGATACGGACGGTGACGGACTCGACGACGGCGCGGAAGTCACCGAGCACGGGACGGATCCGCTCGAGTTGGACGCGGACGGCGACGGGCTCGCGGACGGCGCGGAGGTCCACCGACAGGAGCTCTATCCCGACGCCGACCCGCTTCGGACCGACATCTACGTCGAACTCAACCGGATGGAAGGGGTCGACCTCGAGCGCGCCGAGATCGAGCGAGTCGTCGACGAGTTCGACACCGCGCCGCTCTCGAACCCCGACGGATCGTCCGGCGCAGACCTGCACGTCGTCTATAGCAACACGATTCCCCGTGAATCGTCGACCGACGTCGGCGAGCTGACCGAGTACCGATCGCGGTACTTCGACCGGGCGGGAAAGGGCTATCACTATCTGGCCATCGTCGAGAACGTCGCCGGCGATACCGCGCGGGGGAACGTCATCGGCAAGGCCGGGCTCGGAACGATGATGGTCGAATCGCAGCGGGGCCGCGACCATACCGGGTCGACCGTGATGCACGAACTGGGCCACTCGCTCGGGCTATCGAACACTGACTTCGACGGGATCGACTCCGCCCGATACAGCTTCCGGAGTTACGCGAGCGTCATGAACTACGACGCGCCGCGGGAGTTCTACGGCTTCTCCTCGGAATCCGGACCCGGAACCTTCGACGACTGGGACTATCTCGACGAGTACATGTTTACGCCGGCGACATCGTCCGTCACCGTGGACGGGTGACTCGAGGCGCGGCAGTCGACGGGTGTTGCCGATCGGATTCGACGGTTACTGGCCCGGGCCCGGCCCGGTCGAACCGCCGTGGTCGGCGTCGTCCGCCGTCACATCGACGCGACCCGCACTATCGACGGTTACGTGTTTGTCTCGGTACGCGAACTCGATCGACGCGGTGGCCGCGCTCGCGTCCTCGGCCGGACGAAACAGCGCGTCGAGCGCGTCCGTATCGATGACCGCGTGCAGCGGCGGCTCGAGATCCATCGGATCGGTCCCCTCGTGTGCCGCCACCCCCTGTACTACCCTGATGCTGGTCGGAATCGTTGCTAACATATGACGGTCGGCAACGAGGATCGCAATACTTCCCTCGATACGTTACTGACGGCTGACAGCCATCGCAGACGCGCGTCAGACGGCCGAACCCGCCCGCCGCTCGGGTGACAATCCGTAGAGCGACCATTCGGTGGCCGAGAATCCGGAGACCGTGCCACTGTCGGTCACGGGAAGGTCCGCCGTTGCGATCCATCTCGAGGAGCGGTGCGCGCTCGGTCGGGCTCCGAAGGGGATACCAACGATCGCGATGTGTCGAATCGCCACCATAATCGAAGGAACCAAGCCGGTCGCACGGAATCGGCGGAACAGATGGGGCTCACTCGAAGATCGATGTTTAGCGGCGTCGGCGTGGGGACGATAGCGATACTGGCGGGCTGTTCCGGCAGCGATGTCGGTGGAATCGGCGGTGGCTTGACCGTCGACGACACGTCCGCGGAGACGACGACGTTCGGAAACGTCGTCCTGTCCGTCGCGGTCTCGAACACGAGCGGATCGTCGAAATCCGACGCGCTGATCGGCCAGGTCGATATGACCGGCGGTGACACCTACACCGAACGGCGTGACATAACCGTCGACGGCGAGCAGTCGAACACGTACGAACTCGAGTTCGATATCGACTTCTCGGAATCCCTCAGCGCCAGCGAGTTCGAGTACAGCGCCCGAATCGAGAGCTAATCGCCGGTATTCGGTAGTGTGTCGCGTTCAAATCGTCGCGTCCGAGATCGTCATCAATTACCGCGAGTGACGGGTGGTGCTCGACCCCGTCGCGCCTCAAGTCGATGCACGCGTCCGTCGGGCGGGACGTTTCTATCCCGGTCGAATGTGCGGGATCATGCTTGTGAATCCCGGATAGGGATTTGGAAGCGCGTCTCGGGTGGCTTCAGCACCCGGGACATTTCGGCGCAGCCCCCGGCGGCGGATGGAGCGTCGCTTCCATTCTGATTACTCCCTTATAATGACTTGAAACTACTATATTTGTGGAGAATGATAGCGTGGGGCCCGTAAATTCGTTGTGGCTCAGTCACGGCTACAGACTCTCGTATCCGAAGTCGTGGCGCGACTGTCCTGTGAGAAGTTTGACTCACTCGAGCGAATTCTGTCAAATGAAACAGTTCATATGGTTGTGACCAACAGATATCGGTATGAGCGATACCGCCGACCGCCAGAACGACATCATGAACATGCTCATCGGCCTCCAAATTTCCCTGATTGGAGTCGCCTTCAGGGACCTGTTCTTCATATTCTTTCCCCTGGGTGCAGTATTCACGCTCGCAGTGTATACGAACGAACTTCGTCGGTGACTGTGAGTCCCGCTCGAGGGGACGAGACGCTACGAGTTGAACAGGTGCTTTCGAGCGCGGAATGATACGTCGCCCTGATCGAGCTCGAGGACCTCGCCGAGATCGCTGATCGCCCGGTAGATCGTCGCGGGGTGCTTCCCCAGCTCGTCGGCGAGCCCGTCGACTATCAAGCCGCCGTCCGAGCGTCGTGCCAGGTTGCGGTGTGATCGTTCACGTACTCGAGCGCGTCGACGATCTGGACGATCTCGGCCTCGAGTGCGTCACCGCTGGCCGTCGAACTCTCGAGCTCCGACGCTCGAGAACTCGTAGCGGTCCCTCTCGTACGTCGCGAACGACGCGCGTATAGTCCGGCCACAACCGACGAAGCGCGTCGATGCGGTCACCGCACCGCTCGCACTCGTCGGTCTCAACGAGACGGTTCATCGTGAACCACCGTCCTCGTGACCAGTAGCGGACTGTAGCGTCCGATGCAGACGCTGAATATAGCTCTCAGTAGATGAATGGAGACAACATGTTGTATCCTAGTTCGATTTAAGCCATAATTGACCCATCTGTCACCTGTACCGATGACTGCACTGCAAGATCGTCCGACAACTGTCGTTATTTGTGAAGATTGTGGAAATCCAATAGCTTCGCGAGAACTACCGGATGAAGTATTCCTCCCAATCGGAACTGGGAAGGAATGCCCGTGTGGCTGTACCGATTTTCGTCGGTTTGATTGATCAGTACCGCTCGAGGCATTCGACCGACCGACTGGTCGGTCAACACGAACGACGAGGCCGACTGGAGCTGATCCGCGCCTGGAGGCGACGAGAAAGACGAGGCGATCACCGAGGAAGACGTGAAACGAGTCGCTGCCTGGACGAGGGAAATCTGCCGTCGCCAGGGAATGTCGCCGCGTGCAACCGCCGAATTCGTGCCGTATAGACATGCTACCGTCTCAAATTGATGGAGAGATATTGACGAGGCGGCGAAAAGGCCGAATGGGTTTCCACGGTCGAACAGGTGATCGCATGACTGCGTCGGGGTGTCAAGCTGTAAAGCGTAACTATCCCCCCTTTAGAGTAGCCCACAGCCCACCGCGCTCGCTCCCTCCCGGGAGCGAAGCGAGCGATGGGCGTGCGGCTCGAGGCCAGCGGAGGAGTATATATCGGCGCGCGACGCGCGTGGTCCGCGTGAACCACTCGAACCGAGCGAACCACTTCGGGACCGCCATCGAGAAGCGGATGGCCGAGAAACGACGGTTCGATCTCGAGCGGGCCAGCTGGCACGACGCGAGATACGGGAACGGAACACCCGTCGAGATCAAATCGACGATGCACGAGCATTCCGACGGCCAGCCCGATAACTGGAAGGTCTACTGCGAGTACCACGAAAAGCTCCGGCGGCACGACGGCTGGTACTGTTTCGTCGTCTACCGGCCACAGAGGCGATCGGGCTGTACGATTCCTTGCGATACGATGGTCCGCTCGAGCGATCTCCCGCTACTCCGTTGGCACGGTGGCGGCGATCACCGTGGGACCGAACAAGCGAAGATCGCGATCGACTCTACGTTTTAACGGTAGATCGTAGCACGGTCCCTTTATTCAGAACGTTCCGTGAAGCTCGCGGTAAGTACAGAGCAAGTAGTGTGCGACCTTTTCAGTGAAATAGCGGATCCGGTACGTTGTTCGATGATCTCGTCCGAATTTCCCGACCCGGGATCCCCTTACTCAGACGGTTCGTTCACGCTGGTCGATTCGTCGACGCCGGCCTTCCGGCGCAGCCACTCGAGGCCGAGCGCCCCGCCGAGAAGACCCGAACCGGTCGTGAAGCCGGGCACGTTGTCGGCGTCACTGTTGTTCTCGGTGTCCGTCTCGTTTCCAGCGTTCGTCTCGTTTCCAGCGTCCCCATTTCCGGCGGTTCCGTTCCCGACATCGCCGTCATCGTCATCGCCACTGGATCCGCCGTTGTCGCTACCAGATCCACCGTCGTCGTTGTCGTCTTCTCCCGTGTCGCTGTCGTCCTCGCCGCCCTGCTGGTCCTTATCGGATTCGTCCTGCTGGCCCTCGTCTTGCTCGTCAGATTCGTCCTGCTCGTCGTCTCTAGGATCGCCATCCTCCGGATCATCGGGCGCTTCGGTTTCGGACCGAAGCGCCCACAGCTCGCCGCCACGGCTGACGTAGATCGTGTTCTCGTCGATCTCGACCCCCGTCGACGGGCCGTTGCCAGCAGTCCATTCGCGCTCGTCGAAGACGTAGCGCCACTGCTCCTCGCCGGTCGCGAGGTCGTAGGCAACCACCCTATCTTCGTCTTCGCTCTCCTCGGGAGTGTGTTGGACGGAACTCGGTCCGTAGAGCGCGATGGCCGTGTTTCCGACGACCTGCGGGAAGCTTTGGGCGTATTCCATCTCCCACGCCAATTCGCCGCCGGCCGAGAGATCGTATGCCGAGACGACGCCGTAACGGGTGGCACCGAAGAAGCCGTCGCCACTGAACGTGTAGCCGACTGACGGATACACACTACCGAGACGTTCCTTGGTCGATATGTTGTACAGATAGCTGGAATCAAAGTTGGGTTGGATACCCATGTATCCGGATTCTGCGGCAAGCCCAGCGACTTCCTCCGTTCTACCCATGGTCATTTCCAGTTCGCCGGTCATCGGATCGAGTCCGGTAACGGTAAACAACCCTGTTTCGACGTTGCCGGACACGTACACCAGGTCGTCGTCGGTATCCCCCGCCTCCAAGCTATCTACGGTGAACACTTCGGTTTCGCCGCTGATCTCCCACTCGACCGTCAGCTCGTTGCGTTCCCACTCGATGGAACCGTCCTCGGCGTCGAGAGCGTAGACTGTCCCGTCCTCGGAGATGTAGACCATCCCGTGGCCGACCGCCATCTCGAAGCTCTCGAATTCGCTTTCCCAATTGACCTCCCCCGTCTCGGCGTCGATCGCCTGGACCGGCTCGCCGGCGACGTAGACCATCCCCCCTTCGACCACGGGCGGCCCGTTGGCTCCGATGTCACCGGTCTCCCACACTAGCGAGCCGTCCGCCGTATCGATCGCGTACACGGTGCCGTCGTTCTCGGTGTAGAGCCGGTCGCCCTCGACGGTCGCCGAACGCATGTCGTGGGGACCGTCGTACCGCCAGGCGACCCCGTCTGGGCGCGTGAAGTCCGCGCCTCCATCCGGAAGCCCGTCGATGTCAGCCTCGGCGGCTCCCACCGAAGTGAGTCCGACCCCGATCGACAGCGCTGCACCAGTCGCCAGTACAGATCGTCGTTTCCACATAACGACACGACGTACGAATATCGGTCATATCCCTATCCGTCAATTAACGATACTTCTTAGCTATGCAATTGTTTCAACTGTTCAGGACGCATCTGTACTTACCGAATCAGGTCTTTCAGTTTCTCACCTGGTTCTGGATAAAGAAATCGGATTACCAGCTACTGTTACTCGGTGTCGACGATGATCTCAGATTCGACTTCGAACGTTACTGCTCTCGTCGAGAGCGCGTCGACGGTCTGGACGATCTCGGCTTCGAGCGCGTCGCCGCTGGCCGTCGAACGCTCGAGTTCCGCCGCTCGAGAACTCATAGTAGCCCTTCCCGTGCGTTTCGAACGGCGCGCGTACAGTCCCGACACAGACGACGAAGCGCGTCGATGCGGTCACCACATCGTTCGCACTCGTCTGATTCGACGAGGCGGGTCATCGCGAACCACCGTCCTCGCGATCAGTGCCCGGCCGAAGTAAGCAGAACTGGCCAATATACCAGAGAGTGCGTCTTACCTTCGTAGAGCCCCTCTCTAAAACTACGATGGACGTTCTCTGTCCAGAGTGCCTGTCCTCCCCATGCGATGTGATCGGTCGTGACGTAATCGAGGAAGGGTTACAGACGACGTTTGAGTGCGATAGCTGCGGCCATATCTGGGACGTAGTCTTCTGATCAGTATCGCTCGAGGAGTGTCCGCCGTCGGCGCGAACCGCTCGGTTCTCGAGCGCCCGCCGAACGTCCTCGTCAGTCGCTTGCTGGGCCTGATGAGCTATAGGCGTCCGACTCTCGACATCGTATAGCTGATTCGCCGGAACGAACCAGCTACATATCGGCCTCACCTCCGTGGCGTCCGGGCGATGTCTCCGGGTCCTGAATCGATACGTCGACGCCAGCTGCAGAGCCGCGGCTCAGTCGCGCGAAGATATTTTCGAGTGGGACCACGGTCGCAGCGAAGCTGCTCCCTGGTCCCATTTTCCCTCCTCACATCGCAACGGTCGCTCCGCTCCCTCGCTCGTTGCGTCGCGAAAATGGGACCGCCGAGAATTGAACTCGGGTCCTACGGACCCCATCCGCAGAGGATACCACTACCCCACGGTCCCGTACCTGAATCGATGCCCGTCTGCCGCTTAAGAGTGTCGTTTCGCGACCGCGATAACACGGCTTTCCGCCACCAATCGATCGAGACCGCTCAGACCAACACGCGTTCGAGATCGACCGCGACACCTCTTTCAGCGTCGACATCGCCGACGAGTTCGCCGAGACACACCGCCGCACCGTCGGGCGTGTAACAGGCCACGAGCGCTCCCCGATCGGTTCCGTCGTCGGCCTCGAGCACGCCCGGCGCGTAAACGGGTGCGCCCTCGGCCACCTCGCGGGCCGCGCTCTCGGCGATCACGACGCTCGGGATCCCCTCGAGCATGCGCTCTGCGGGCTCGACGACGTCGTACAGCGGTTCGGGATCGTCGTCCTCGAGCCAGAATCCCAACGCATCGAGGAAGTCGTGGGTAGTGTGAAGCGTCCGATCGTCGAACGGATCCGTCGCCGTCCGGCGCAGGTGACCCATGTGCGCGCCCGTTCCCAGCGCCAGTCCGAGGTCGTGACACAGCTTGCGGACGTAGGTCCCGCTCTCGCAGCGCATCCGCACGAGGAGCCGCCGGTCCTCGATCTCGAGCACCTCGAGTTCGTAGATCTCTCGCACGCGCAGGCGACGGGTCACCGCGCTCTTGCGCGGTGGCTTCTGATAGATCGGTCCCTCGAACTCGGCGATGACCGACTCGGCGTCGGCCGGAACGGGCGCGTGACACTCGAGGACGGCGACGTACTCCTTTCCCCCCTCGAGAAAGACCTGTGCGAGCCGGGTCGCGTCCCCAAGCATCATCGGGAGACAGCCGGTCACTTTCGGATCGAGCGTCCCCGCGTGGGCGGCGCGATCGATCCGCGACTCGACGCCGCGATCGGCCAGCGTCTCGTCGACGGCGTCGCGGAGCCAGCCGCTGACCTGATGCGAGGACGGACCGGGCGGTTTGTCGAGGTTAACGACGCCGAAGGTGAGCAACTCGGCGGGCGAGCGCTCGCCCGGTGGGCCACGGAGCGTCATCAGAAGTCGGTCTCGAGGTCGACGCGCGCTTTCCCCTCGTCGCCGGCGGCGTCGTAGCGTTCGACGGCGGTCACGAGCATATCGAGGACGGCGTCGGGCTCCCAGCGGGCCGTGTTCACCGAGAGGTCGTAGATCGTCAGATCCCGGATGTCGATCCCGTAGTACTCCTCGTAGCGCTGGGCCTCGCTGGCCTCGCGGGCCTTCGTCTCCTCGGTCGCGCGGACGGGATCTTTCTCCTCGCGCTCGGCGATGCGTTCGCCCCGGACCCGCGCCGGTGCATCCAGCCAGAAGCGGAAATCCGCCTGCTCGCCGGCGAGCCAGCCGGCGAGCCGGGACTCGAGCACCAGATCGGTCTCCTCGACGGCGATCTCTCGCAGCCGCCGGTCGAGGTCCCGGTCGATCTCGTCGTTCTCCTCGGCGAGCTTGTTGAACTCGAGGGGGGTGTAGCCGCGTTCGTCGGCCAGGTCGCGGAAGATGTCACCGCCGCTGACGTGGTCGAAATCGAAGGCGTCGGCGAGCAACTCGGCGGTCGTGCTCTTCCCGCTTCCCGGCGGGCCGGAGACGGTGAGTAACATAGTCGATCTGCGAGGGGGCAGGTGAAATGGGTTTTGAATGCGCGAGCGCGATCGGTCCGGCTCGAAGCGAACGAGAAGAGACGATAGCCGACGGGGCAGGTCAGGCGCTCGACGGCGACATATCGATGTTCAGCGACTTTCGAATCAACTGGGAGAACCCCATCGAACACAGGAAGTACCAGACGATCCACGCTTGCATCGGTCCGAGCACCCCTTCCTGCCACTCGATCTCGCCGACGAGGGGCATCACGACGGTCTCCTCCGCCGCTCCGATAGCGCCCGTCCGGATCGTCCAGTACATCCAGAGGAACAGCGGGATCGTCAACAGCATGATCCAGACCATCGGGCGGAACTGCTCTTTGAACATGCCCAGGTTGTCCGCCATGGCCTCCATCTGCTCTTCGCGGGCCTTTTCGATCTCGTTCTCGATGCGTTCGATTTCAGCCTCGCTCGCGCCGCGTTCCTCGGCGTCTTTCTTTTTCTCACGGAGCTCTTTCTGTTCGTTCTGGACGGACTTCATCCGCTCTTGATACTTGCCCATGACCTCCGTGTTCATCAGGTTCGCCTGGAGCAGCGACGAGTAGAGGCCGGTGAGCAGCGCGACCGAGAGGATCACGGCGTAGAACGGTAACGCCGCATCGAGCGGACCGAGCACGATATTGACGGCGTTCCCGACGACGTTCTGAATCGAGTCGAACCAGTACCCTGGCATCAACAGGAGCGCCCCCACGCCAGCCAGCTTGTCCCACTGCGACCAGCTCGATTCCTCCTCGTCGATGTCGACGTCGGCCGCGGCACCGCTGCCACCGTCGCCATCGCCGTCGAGCACCCGATCGTAAGCCTCGCGATCGGCGATTTCGAACCCCTGGTCGCCGTCGACTAACACACCTTTCTCGATCAGTCGCCCCCACTGTCCGCTCGTCAGATCGTCGCTGACGTCGGCCCACTGGACCTCGCCGCCGTTCCTGTCGGCTTCATCGCGGATCGCCTCGAGGGCGGCCGCCATCGAGGAATCCTCGCGGACGAGGGCGTCGATCTTCTCGGCTGTACGCGTCATCTGATTGTGCTAGGGTGGGTCCGATATACAAGTGTTTTTCTTCGGTAGTCCCAGCCCAGTCCGCGAAGCGTACAAAAGCTGATTTTATTGATCAGACGTAGTTCGCACTTGATGACTGTGTTGTGAACCTAGTAGGTGATCATAATAGGCAATAAATAGCACCTGATATATGATTGAAACTATAATATTCTCCATTTCATAACTGATATAAACGGTCTGATCAGTCGAACCTTTTATCATAAGGATTTGTGAATGTGGAAGGCGTATAATGGGTTCACGAAGCGATGGCGGAGTTGCGATTCCGTCGGTACGCGGACAGTCCACACTGCTCGGTCTTGTGTTACTGATTGGGATGGTCGCCGCCATCAGCGTTGGTATTCTGCTCGTCGCGGGAGACACCATGAGCAGTGCGGAACAACAGTCGGAAAACGAGCGTATCGAACAATCGTTCGTTGAACTGAGCCAACAGATGTCGACCGTTTCGATAAGCCGCGACACGCCGCGATCAATGACGTTTGACGCGGGCGATAACGGAGCGATCGTAAAGACGAATACGGCCTACATCAACATCTCCGGTGATAACCGTACTACGTCGATTCCGGTCGGTGCAATCGAGTATCAGGGCGACGACGGCACTAAGATTGCATTTCAGGCGGGCGGCGTGTTCCGCGAAACGGGAAGCGAAACTCGGGTCGTCTCGAAACCTCCGCTCGAATACGACGAAGAGACGAGCACATTCTCGTTCCCTGTCTTAAAACTCGAGGAGGACACCGAACTCACCTCGGGTGACGTGACGTTCGACTATGTAGATAGTACTCCGCATCGCAACACGTCGTACGTCGAAGGGAGTACGATCAAGATCAACATTACGAGCGAGTATTGCGTCGGATGGCAAACATATTTTGAGGAGGAAATGGAGAAAGCGGATGGGAGGGCAATTCAGGAGGCATGCAGTGAGGGAGAAGAAAATACCCTCCGTGTCGAATTAGGTCGGATGGAAATCCCTGAGGGAACATTTGAAAATGGGATTGTCGCAGGAAATGTATCCAATTCGTCCGGGACAGAGGATTTTGATATAACCGAAAAAGAGGGATATTCTCTGCCACCACTTGACGATATGATCAATCAAATGGTATCGGATATGGAAAGCAACGATAGCATCACAAAACTCAGCGATGCCGGAAGTACTGTAACCAGCGGTACGTATTATACAGACAGCACGACAATCAGTGACGAGATGACATTCGATCTTCAAGATGGAGATGTGACGCTTGTCGTTAAGGATGAATTAGTCCTCGATAAAAATAAAAATAGCATACATGTTGAAAATTGGAAGCAGTCTGGGGAAAACCACTCTCTTCAAATTTACGTAAATAAAGGGCTTCACGTAAATAAAGGCGAAATGTGGGTCAATCCATGCTCGTCGGACGACGTCAATTCAGCACCCCTTCAAGTCTATGGGACATCCGACACCCACATTGGAATCGGGACAGGGAAGGCGTACTTCGAGGGAGTCATTTATGCACCATCAGATAAAACGTGGAATGAGACAAATAGGTACATCAACAAAGAGGGGCAGTTAGTTGTCCAATCGAATGTTGAAATAGACGGCTCGATCATTGTCTCGTCTGCCCACATTCAGAGCGCTGCTCCAGAAGGAATGTACGATACGTCACTCGAAACGTTCAACCCAACAATAGCCCCCGAAGGATATGTCTTCCCGCCACGTCTCTCCTATGTTAACGTCGCCGAACACACGATCAAAGTGAAAAACGGCTAATCGGTGTTCGGTTCAGCTTCAGTTTCGAAACACGCTATACTTCAGTGTTCGGTCACAGTCGTCTGGTTAGCTTCTTGTCGCACCGTTTTAATTGCCTAGCGGAGACCATCTAAAACGTTCTATACTGCGTTCTCAATTGTTTCCTTCACGTCCTCCCAGACCGCGTCGGGAGCCTGCTCGCCGTCGACTCGCTCGAGCACACCTTCCCCCTCGTAATACTCGATAACTGGCTCGGTGTTCTCGTGGAAGACCGACAGTCGCTCCCGCACGGTCTCCTCGGTGTCGTCGTCGCGCTGCTCGAGGCGCGCCTCGACGTCTGGATCCTCCGGCGGGTTGTACTCGACGTGGTAGATGTCGCCCGTTTCGGGATCCATGCGTCGGCCGGTCAGCCGGTGGACGAGTTCCTCCTCGCCGACCTCGAGGGAGAGGACGACGTCGAGGTCGGTCATGTCCTCGAGTTCCTCGGCCTGTTCGACGTTCCGCGGATAGCCGTCGAGGACGAAGCCGTCGGCCTGCGAAAGGGCCTCGTCGACGATGGCGTTGACGACCTCGTCGGGGACGAGTTCGCCCCGGTCCATGTACTCGCCCGGCGTGTCGTACTCGGTGTCCAGCTCGGAGATGTCCATCTCCTTGTTGTTCCGGAGCGCGTCACCGGTCGTGATGTGATCGACGTCGAACTCGTCGGTGATCTTTGCACTCTGGGTCCCCTTCCCCGCACCGGGCGCGCCCAGGATCAGGATTCGTGGCTGAGCCATACGACTCCGTTCAGGGGCACCGCATAAAGGCTTAAAGAATCGGGCACGTCCGTCCGACTATGACTCGCTTCGATGCGACCGAGCCCGCCGAGCGACGGAAACTGTACGTCGACGCCATCGCCGCACATCGCGAGCGCGAGAGCGCCTTTCTGACGGTCGAGGCCGACGACGCCGTCCTCGAGGCGGACACAGACGGGAGTGACGAGACGGAGACGACGCTCGGATCCGAGGAGGATCCGGACGATGCGCCGCCCGCGGAGTTAGGCGTTCCGTGGATCCAGTTCGGTGACGGGACGGTCAACCTCGACTGTACCGACGCGGAACTGGAGGCGCTAAAGACCGTCCTCGGGGAGTTTCCGGCGTTCAAGATCGACGAACTGATTCGACCCGAGGAGACCGAGGGAGTAAACGCTCGGATCAGCGCGAAGGCGGACTCGAATCGGATCGCCCAGTTCGTCGATGGGGTCTTCCTCGAGGTGTATGATCTACCGACAGGGTTTCGCGTCTGGGTTGCCGAGGTGTGAACGGTCACGAAAGATCGTTCGAGACCGTGACGCCGGCGGACGGTATCGGGGAACTATAATACGAAGAGTCACAAGAGCCGATATGGATTTCGCGCGACGCACCGACCAGTCTCGTCATGTGACGGGGTCGGTCGCATCCCAGTTACGGCGGCCGACAGCCGGACTGCGGCCGCCATCGGCGATCGTTCGACGACCAGTGGTCGGCGGTCAACTCCCGCACGATGAGTGACGAAGAACTGGCGAAGGACCTCGGCCCGCTGGCCGCGCTGACGATCGGTGTCGGGACGATGATCGGAGCCGGGATCTTCGTCCTGCCCGGTGAAGCCGTCGCATCGGCCGGACCGCTGGCTGCGGTCGCCTTCGTTCTCGGCGGTGGAATCGCACTACTGACGGCGTTTTCCGCGAGCGAGCTCGGGACGGCGATGCCGAAATCCGGCGGCGCGTACTTCTACGTCAACCGGGCGCTCGGACCGCTGTTCGGCTCCATCGCCGGCTGGGGGAACTGGATCGGGTTAGCGTTCGCATCGGCGTTTTACGTCTACGGGTTCGGCGAGTACATCGTTCGGATGGGCGGCCTCACGTTCGGACCGCTGGATCTGTACGTCATCTCGCTGTCGGCCGCACAACTGATCGGGATCGGTGCGGCGCTGCTCTTCATTACCGTCAACTACGTCGGTGCGAAGGAGACGGGAACCCTCCAGAACGTCATCGTTATGGTCCTCGTCGGCATTCTGACCGTCTTCACCGCGTTCGGAGTGATGAACGCGGACCTCTCGACGCTCCGACCGATCGTCCCGCCGGAGGATGGGTTCACGCCCCTATTGCCGGTGACCGGGCTGATATTCGTCTCCTATCTCGGCTTCGTCCAGATCACGTCCGTCGCCGAAGAGATCAAAGATCCCGGCCGGAACCTCCCGCGAGCGGTCATCGGCAGCGTCGTCCTCGTGACCGCGATCTATGCGCTCGTGTTGATCGCCGTCCTCGCCGCCGTCGAAACCGAACTCGTGGCCAACAACGATACGGCGGTCGTCGACGTCGCCAGCACGCTCATCGGACCGATCGGTGCCGGCGCGCTCCTGCTCGGCGGCCTGCTCGCGACCGCCTCGTCCGCGAACGCGTCGATCCTCGCGTCGTCGCGGATCAACTTCGCGATGGGGCGGAACAAGCTCGTGAGTCCGGACCTCAACGCGATTCATCCCCGCTTCGGGACGCCGTACCGGTCGATCGCAGTGACCGGCGGCTTCATCATCTTCTTCCTGCTCATCGGCGACATCAGGACGCTCTCGACGGCCGGCAGCGTCCTCCACCTCATCATCTACGGCTTGCTGAACGTCGCATTGATCGTCATGCGCGAGGCCGAGCCCGAGGGGTACGACCCTGACTACCGCGTCCCGTTCTATCCGTTCACGCCCATACTCGGCGCGATCCTCTCGTTCGCCCTCATCGCGTTTATCGATCCGCGGGTAATCGCCCTCTCAGGCCTGTTCGTGGTCGTCGCCGCGCTCTGGTACCTATTCTACGCCCGCGATAAGACGGAAGCGCAGGGCGTTCTCAGCGAATACATCCTCAATCGGGCCGACGAAATGCCCGAGCCGGCCGTCACCGCCGCTACGAGCGTCAAACCCGACGGTGGAACCTACCGCGTGATGGTCCCGCTGGCGAACCCGGACCACGAGACGGACCTGATCACGCTCGCCAGCACGCTCGCCAAACAGAAAGGCGGCACCGTCGTCGCGACCCACATCGTCCAGGTCCCCGACCAGACGCCCCTCGAGAAGGGTGCCGACCACGTGGCGAAGCTCGACTCGGAATCAGATGCGCTCCTCGAGCAGGCTCGACGGGACGCCGAGACGTTCGGGGTCGACATCGAAACGAGAACGATCCTCTCACACCGGTCGTTTGACGAAGTGTTCGACGCCGCGCGGACGAACGATGCCGATCTCGTCGTGATGGGATGGGGGCCACACGCGCACGGCCGTGCGGAACAACGGATGGACGAACTCACCGGAGATCTCCCCTGTGACTTCCTGGTCCTCAAGAACCGCGGGTTCGACGCGTCGCGCATACTCGTTCCGACCGCCGGCGGACCCGACTCCGAACTCGGCGCGACCGTCGCCGGGCTGCTCGCCGACGAGTACGACAGCGACGTCACGCTGCTGTACGTTCGCGACGACGACGAGTCGACCGCCGACGCCGAAGCGTTCCTCGAAGAATGGGCGACCGACCACGATCTCGCGGACGCGACCGTGCAGATCGAAGCCGGTGATCCCGGGACTGCGATCGGGCGGGCCGCTCGAGAGCAGACGATGGTGGTCGTCGGGGCGACCGAACGGGGCCTCCTCACTCGACTCGTGGGAGAGTCGCTGATCGACGACGTCGCCGAAACCGTCGACTGTTCGGTGTTGCTCGCCCAGCGCAGCCACGACCGGTCGCTCCGCGAACGCCTCTTCGGTTAGCGAGAGTGATCGGCTCCGCCCGCTACGATGACTCGTCGACTGGCCGTCGACCCGATACTGTTCTCAGAGGCGGTATCGGAGACGGTCTGCGAGCTGAAGGCGGGACCGAGAGATACGACCAAGTCGAAGATCACGAACCGTCCGGTCGGCGACGATACTTCCTCTTAGTTTCCCCGACCACGAACGTGTTCGCCCGACTACGCGATGATTCGTCTCCGAACGGACCCGTCCGGCCGAAAGAACGATAAAGAAAAGGTCGTCGACGCCAACGACATCGTGATGAGGGAAACTGACGGCGGCGGCGGACGGTCCGCCGATCGAACCGCGAACCGCAGTCTGACTCGAGAAACGGACGCGTCCGGGCGGTTTCCAAATAGATAAGTGCCCCCAGCAACCATCGTCCGACATATAACTGGCCGACAAAAGAGATGAATACAATCTACAGCGCACTCATTGCCCCGATGCAGCGGACCCGCGTCGACGTGTTCGAGAATATCTTCGTGGTATTCCTCGGACTCGGGATTCTCGTCGGTATCGTCGTTGTCGCGTACACGTTGTACAACGCGTACAAGTACCGTGATACCGGCGAGGCCGCCGAGAAAGACGAGGATCTGCCATCCGTCGGGGAGTTACCGACAGGCGGAAAGGGCGGCAAAAAACTGTTCCTCTCATTTGGCATCAGTGCCATCATCGTCATTTCCCTGGTGATCTGGACGTACACGATGCTCCTGTACGTCGAAGATCCCGGAGACGCCAACCAAGAAGAGGCACTCAACGTCGAGGTGAACGGCGAGAGCTTCGCGTGGTACTTCGAGTACGACAACGGGATCGAATCGACGACGACGCTCCGAGTCCCCGCAGACGAGCGAGTATGGCTCGACGTGACGTCGGGCGACGTCTGGCACGCGTTCGGTATCCCCGATCAACGGGTGAAAGCCGACGCGATTCCGGGCGAGTACGACGAAACGTGGTTCGAAGCCGAGGAACCCGGAACGCACGAGATCAAGTGCTTCGAGCTCTGTGGCGAGTTCCACACCACGATGACCGGAGAACTGCAGGTCATGGAACCCGATGCGTACGACCAGTGGATGAACGACCAGCTGACGATGTCGATTACGGTCGAAGACGGGAACGAGACTCCCGTCTCCGAAGAAACCGGATACGGGGATGTCGGATACGAGATGACCATCGAGAGTCAGGAGTGGGACTTCGAAGAGACCTACACGGACGACCAGTTCGATAACGGGACGATCACGGTCAGCAACGTCAGCGACATCGAACAAGGCGGCGTCTACAACGTGACGATCTCACCGACCGAGGGCGGTCAGCAGTTCGAACCGGTCGAAGAGCAGTTCGACATGACCGGTCCGGTCGACGAGAGCTATACGCTCGAGCTGAACGCGACGGAAAGTGAAACCAATGAAAGCGACACGAACGACGGAGGTGAGGCCTGATGAGTGATCTCCCGCCGATGAACTCGGTCAAGCGGTGGTTAGTAACGACGAACCACAAGGACGTCGGGATCCTGTACATCACGACATCACTGTTCTTCCTCATCTTCGGTGGTGTCCTCGCTCTGCTGTTCCGCGCCCATCTCTGGGAGTCGGGCGGCATGCAATTTGGCGGAAGCACGCTGCTGTCGAACGATCAGTACTATCAGTCGGTTTCCGTACACGGACTGATAATGGTCTTCTGGTTCCTCTCTCCGATCGCGAGCGGATTCGCAAACTACTTCGTTCCGCTGCAGATCGGGGCGAAAGACCTCGCGTTCCCTCGACTGAACGCCCTGAGTTACTGGTTCTACCTGTTCTCGGGCCTCCTCATGGGGATCTCGTTCTTCCAAGGAGGCTCGTTCGCCGGCGGCTGGACGATGTACGCCCCCCTGAACGTTCCGACCTATACACCAGCGATCGGGGCGACTGCTGGCAGTAACGCGACGATCCTCGCGCTGACCCTGTTCGTCGTTTCGATCACGATCGGGTCGGTCAACTTCCTCGTGACGATGCACCGGTCTCGAGCCGAAGGGCTCGGTCTCTGGAACATCCCGATGTTCTCCTGGTCGTGGCTGCTGACCATCTGGATGATGCTGTTCGCGTTCGCGGCACTGCTGGCAGCGCTCCTGTTGCTGTCGGTCGACCGCCTGTTCCTCACACAGTACTTCGCCACTGACCAGGGCTCGAGCCTGTTGTGGGCCCACCTGTTCTGGTTCTTCGGCCATCCTGAGGTGTACATCGTCTTCTTCCCGGCGCTGGGAATCATGTTCGAGACGTTCCAGACCTTCTGTGGTCGACGACTCGTCGGCCGGAAGTGGGTCATCATCGCGATGGTCCTGGTGGCCGTCCAGTCCTTCCTGGTCTGGATGCACCACATGTTCCTGTCGACGATCAACCTCCCGATCAAGACGCTGTTCATGGCGACGACGATCGGTATCTCGCTCCCCTTCGACCTGATGGTCTTCTCGCTGATCTATACGATGGTCAAGGGTCGCGTGCGCTTTACGACGCCGTTCCTCTTCTCGCTGGGTGCGCTCGTGTTGTTCATCCTCGGCGGGATTACCGGCGTCTTCCTCGGTGCGGTCGTCCTCGACTACGAGTTCCGCGGGACCTACTGGGTCGTCGCACACTTCCACTACGTGATGGTCTCCGGTGTCACCGCGCTGTTCGGCGGTCTCTACTACTGGTGGCCAAAGATCACCGGGAAGATGTACTCCGAACGGCTCGGAAAGCTCAGCTTCGCAGTCTACTTCATCGGCTTCAACCTGCTGTACTTCCCGATGTTCCTCGCGTGGGAGACGCCGCGGCGCGTCTTCCACTACGCTGGGAGCGCACAGATCTACCACCAGATGGCGACCGTCGGGGCGTTCGTCCTCGGTGCGGGAGTGCTGCTCGTGTTCATCACGCTCGGGAAGAGTCTGCTGACCGGCCCCGACGCGCCGGACAACCCGTGG
>NZ_JAQIVI010000254.1 GCF_028618695.1 Natrinema soli
GGCCGAGCGCGACCGACGCCGCGCGGGCGACGTGGCCCGATCGGTCGTATCTGATCGTCTCGCTCGAGCCGCTCGAGGTAGGGTCGTGGCGCTGGCGGACGGGTGATGAGAGCGCCCGCGGAACCGATGCACCCGGGGGCCGGTTCGAGCGAGAAGCACTCGTCGTCGATTGAGGGCCGGTGTTCACAGAGCAATGGCTCTCACTCGTCGGCCAGCGGTGAGCGTCCCATCGTCTGAACTGGACGGGACGCGAAAAAGACGTGACGGGCACGCCCCCGTCCGCCCGGCACGTCGACGATTCCTAGGAACCGTCATTCGAGGGTTGGCACCGGTCGGATGTCATTCTTTCGCAGCCCGCGAGTGACAGTCACGATAGCGTGACCGGACGGCTGTCCCACGATCGTTCGTCTGTACCGAAAGGGTGCCAGCCTCTCTGCGGTCGGTCTCACTCGTCGTCAGTGTCCTCGAGGTCGTCGGCCCGTTGCCGCGCCTCGGCAGCCCGCTCGCGGAACTCCTCGATCCGCCGGCTCAGTTTCTTTCCGGCGGTGTATTTGAACTCGTCGGGCATCATCCCGTACTCGATATCGAGGGTGATCATCGTGTCACAGCCCTCGACGATCTCGGGGGCCCAGCTTCCCTGTGCCAGCTTCGACTCGTCCGTGACCACCGCCTCGCCGTCTTCGACGTCGATGAACGCGCTCACGATGTTCCAGATGTTCGGATCGCTCGAGCTCACCTCGTCGAACAGTCCCTCGAGTCGCGAGTCCTTGATCTCCTCGTCGCGCAGCTCCGCGAGCAGGTCCTCGAGGGCGTCGGCGATTTCGTCGCACTCGGCGGCTTCCTCGCGAAGTTCGGACGGTGACTCGCTCGAGTCTTTCCGCGTTCCCGTCATCTGACATCCCCCGTCTCGTCGGTGTCGGCGATCATACTGGAAGCTATCGGCTTCGGAACCGTAAACGTACGCTTCCGTTTCGTGATGAGCGGCGGAAACGGGTGGTGGTCGGAGTTCGTTTGATCTGCCATCCCGGGAACAAGCGGCCTGCTCGCGTGGCAACACGGGATATCCACACCCTCCCCAGCCGGTTTCTCCTCACGGGCGCTTCGCGCCCGCCTGCTCACGGCGGCGGAGCGGCCGTTCACCACGCGGTTCTCGCTCACTCTGTTTACTCACGGCTCGTTTCACTCACCGTTCGCGTTCCCGCGGTTCTCGCTCACTCTGTTCGCTCCGAACCGCGCACCGTTCGCACGGTATGCGGGACCGCCGGTCCCGCACTACTCGCGACGACCACGCGCAGGTCGGGTCGCGGCTCACCAATCGGTTCGCGGTTCTCTCCGGTCACCGCTCACAGTACCGAGACCGTCACTTCGTTCAGGCCTCGCAATTCGCCGCGACACAGCGCGCGCCACCGCCCGCTGGGTGGCCAGTCCGGAGTGAGCTGCAACTCCCCTCTATTGACCGTCCACTGACGGTCACGGATTCTGTGCTAGAGACAAAAACGGGTCGGGCAGATTCTCGAGTCGGTCAGTCCTCGCTCGCGTCCGTGTCCGCGTCGCCGTCGGCTTCTTCGTCCGCTTCCGCGACGACGTCTCGGAACGCGTCGAGGATGACGCGCTTCGTCACGGCCCCGCGGGTCGTCCAGTGGTTCGCGTAGTCGAGCATATCGTCGTAGATGTCGGGCTTGCAGCCCGCGGCCTTGGGATGGCCGCCGCCGTTGACCTTCCCCGCGACCTCGTGGCACAGTTCGAACTCGTCGGTGCCCCGAATGGAGGCCGAGCCGGCGGGTTTGACGATCACCGAGGCGTCGGCTCCCTGTTCGCGCATCGCCTCGGCGACCTCGTTTTGCGAACAGCGGCCGTAGGTAATGCCGACCGTGTAGCCACCGATCTCGCGAAGTTCGGCTCGACCGACCGCCTGATCGATGAGCGCCTCCTTCTCGACGCGGCGCTCGGCGATGTAGTCCGTGACCCACTCGGGCAGGTCGACGCCGTACTCGCGGACGACCTCGACGTACTCCGCGGGGTCGGTCCAGTAGGCGTAGTCCGCGAGGTCGTCGCTGCGCGGGTCCTCGCGCAGCCAGAGGTCGTGATCCCGGGTGACGGCCGCGAGTTCCTCGTACATCGGACCGAACTCGTGCTCGAGCGAGCGGTAGACTACATCGGCGCTGCACTCCTCGTCGGAGTCGCCGACCACGAGGTCGACGCCGGCGTCGCGGACCGCCTGTGCGACATCGTCGCCCCACTGGTGGTGGTCGTACCACGCGACGCGGTCGGCGGTCTCGAGTGCCGCGGCGAGCTCCGTCTCGACGTACTCGTACCGGTCCGGCGCGAGGTCGCAGACGAAGCAATCGATCCCCTCGTCGCCGTACTCCGCGACGCGAGCCAGCGCGTCCTCGACGTTGTGGGGGCTCGCGGGAATGAGCGCGACTTCGTGGGGTGTCGGTTCGGGTTCCTCGAGCGGCTCTTCGGCGTCGCCGGCCGCGATGACGACGTTCTGTTCGTCGGCGTCGTCCGTCGCGTCGGCGACCGGCTCCGGCTGATCGTCACTCCCATTATCGTCGTCATCGTCGTCCGGCTCCGGCACGTTCCGAACGTCGCCGTAGGCCTCCCGGATGAGCGCGACGCAGGCCAGCCCGTCGGCGTCCGGGTCCGCGATGACCGCGACCTCGGCCCCCTCGAGGGCGGCTGCGGTCTGCTGGTCCTCGAGGTCCTCCTCGAGCGTATCGGGCAGGAAGAAGCCGGTTCCCGGCAGTACTGATTTCCGGGCGAGCGACAGATCGCCGCTCTGAATGAGTTCGTCGTACATGATACGTGCTGCGTGACCGGCGGGGAAGTAACCGCCGATATCGCGAGCTGGCGGGCCAGCGACTGCCGTCGCTCGGATCAGGCGTCTGCGGATACCTCCTCGCTTGCGGCATCGTCATCTTTATCGTCGCCCGTCGGCTCGAGTTGGCGCACCGTCAACACGGGGACGGGCGAGGTCCGGACGATCCGCTCTGCGACGCTGCCGAGCAGGAGGCGGTTCTCGCCATGGCGACCGCGGGTCCCGGTCGCGACCACGTCGGCGTCGACCTC
>NZ_JAQIVI010000255.1 GCF_028618695.1 Natrinema soli
TGGCGGCACCCAGCGCCTCGCCCACGTCGCGGGTGCCGGCGTCGCGAAGGATCTCATCTTCACCGGCCGTGCGGTCGACGCCGAGGAGGCCGCGGCTCTCGGGATCGTCAACCGCGTCTACGAACCGGACGAGTTCGACGACTCCGTCCGCGAGTTGGCGGAAACCATCGCCGCGAACGCACCCCTGGCGCTCCGACTGGCCAAGGAGTCGATCAACCGCGGGCTGGACGACGAAGGGGGGCTCGATTTCGAGCGGATCGCGTGTGCGTTCCTGTTCGGGACGGCGGACCAACGGGAGGGCGCTGAAGCGTTCCTCGAGAAGCGGGAGCCGACCTTCGAGGGGCGTTGATACCGGAAACGAACGCGCCCTGACGATCCGTGCCAGTTACCCGCGAACCGCCACTGTACGAGGGTTCGAGACGGTAATCCACCTGTTCACTCCCCAGACTTCCGGTAGCGGTCGAACGGAGACGGCTACTGGCGCCCGATGAAATCGTCTAGTAACTCCGTTACTTCGTCGGGACGCTCCATCATCGGATAGTGACCGACGTCGTCGAGAACGATCGGCTCGCAGTCGGGCAGCCGCTCGACCGTCTCGGCGAACATGTCGTCCTGGATGAAATAATCTGTGTCACCGCGAACCAACATGACGGGACACGCCGCTCTGTGAAGGTCGTCGAGAATGTCGAAGTCCGCCCACGCCTGCAGATCGTTCGTGGCGACTTCCTGTGCGCCCCGATGCTGCCAGGCGAGTTCCGTCCGATACTCCGGTGGACAGTCCGATCCGGTGGAGTCGATCACAGAGTAGTCGAGAACGTCTTGCCACCCCGGAAGCGCGTGCGGATGCGAAAGGCGGCTGAGCTGTGCGCCGCGGGTCTTCCCTGCGCCCTCCATGGCGACGGCTGCCGTGAGGTTGGCGGCGTGTTTGACGGCGATGTCGAGCGTCACGTCGCCGCCGATGGAACAGCCGCCGATAGCCGGTTGCTCGAGACCCAGCCGTTCTCCGAGCGCCCAGACCGCGTCGGCGTGCTGGCCGATACGCACGTGTGGCTCCCACTCGGTTGGGTATGACTTCCCGTGGCCCGGCAGGTCCGGAACGACCACGTGATAGCCGCGGTCGGCGAGAGCGGGAGCGACGTACCGCCACTGTCGGCCGTCAGCGCCCGCCGTGTGGACCAGCACGACCGACTGATCGTTCGAATCGCCCACTGTCTCGTAGTAGACGCGCGTTCCGTCGATATCGGCGTACCGGCCCGTCAGTTCGGTCATCGTTCCGCCTCCATCCGACTCAGATCGTCGGGCGTCGTCGCCTGAAGGTGTCGGACGAACAGTTCGATGGCATCACGCAGCCGATTCGCCTCGAGTTTGTTTCCTTTCGTTCGAACGTCCGTCTCGTACAGCGCCTGCGAGAACGACGTCTCTCCGGCGGCCAGCCGTTGCCACGCCCGCTCGCTCCCGACCAGTCGAAACGTCGCACCGAACTGCGGGACGTACGGTTCCGTGTCGATGATCTCGCCGCGATACACCTTCAGCCAGACGATATCGTCACCGATTTCCATCGCGACGGAGCCGTCGAAGTATCGAACCGCTCGTTCGAACGCCTCGTCGTCGTTGACGGCCGCGACGGTCTCCGTTACCCACGATTCGTTCCCGAACATCAGTGACTACTGAGACGAGTAGTCACGTAAAACTGCTGTCGATCGACCGGCGAGAACGGACTCTCACCGCGGTTGTCGCAGCGTGGCTCAGCGAAATTCCTCGAGTCGCTCGGAAACGTCGCCGTCCTCGTACGCCGTTCGCATCGCCGCCTGCTCGTCGCGTCGAGCCGTTTCGGCGTCCGGAATCCGCAGCGGTGCCATGTGGGATTTGAGCGATGCGATCGCGTCAGTGCTGGTCGTCGCCAGCGCTCCAAGCACGTCGTCGAGGGTCTCGTCCAGCGTGTCGGGCGTCGCGACACGGGTCGCGAAACCAGCTTCCAGCGCCGTCCGAGCGTCGATTTCGGCACCGGTGAACAGCCACTCTCGAGCCCGATGTTCACCGACCGTCCGGGGAAGTAACGTCGCGGCGAATCCCACGATCGGAATCCCCAGATCGGCCTCCGGCACCGAGAAGATCGCGTCCTCACTCGCGATAACCAAGTCCGCCCCGAGACACGCGAGAAAGCCCGCGCCGATCGCGCGACCGTGAACCCGCGCGACGACTGGGAGCGGACACTCGCGCAGTGATAGCACCAGATCTTCGACGCCCCGGGCCAGAGTCGCGGGATCCTCGAGCGCGTCGGGAGCGAGATCAGCTAGGTCCGCGCCCATCGAGAAGTTCTCACCGGCGGCGGAGACGACGAGGGCGTCCCCGTCGTCCCGTTCGACCGAGTCGATCGACTCGGCGAGCGCCGTAATGGTATCCGTCGGCAGTGCGTTGTGTTTCTCCGGCCGTGACAGGCGGACGTCGTAGATCACTGTATCGGGAGCGGCCTCGAGGGATCTGGTGGAGAAATCGATGTAGTCGTCTGCTGGTGTCTCGACCATACTACCTGATCGAAATCGGAATAAAAAGTCGTTACGGCGATCAGTCGATCGTCTGCTGGAGGATGCGGTCGTATTCGTCCTCGAACTCGCCGCGGCTACCGAGATACTGCAGGGTGTTCTTCCGCATGAGGTACAGCTCGTCGGCGACCTCCTTCGAGAGCTGGATCTTCTCGTCGACGAGCAACACCGTCACGCCTTCGTTGCTGATCTCTTCGATCGTGTCCCGGACGTCCTCGATGATCTTCGGCGCGAGGCCGAGCGTCGGTTCGTCCAGCATGATGAGGTCCGGATCGACGACCAGCCCCTGTGCGATGGCGAGCATCTGCTGTTGGCCCCCGCTCATCGTTCCGGCCTGCTGGCCGCGTCGCTCGTCGAGGATGGGAAACAGGTCGAACACCTCCTCGAGCGGGTCGGGACCGGAGTTCTCGGCCGGGACCAGCGCCGTCCGGAGGTTGTCGAGGACGGTCATCTCCGGGAAGATCGTGTGGCGTTCCGGGACGTACGTCAACCCCCGCTCGATGAGTTCGTGTGGTTTGCGGCCGACTGCGTCCTCGTCCTTGAAGCGTATCGACCCGGAATCCGGTGCCTTGGCACCGACGATCGTCTTCAGCAGCGTCGTCTTTCCGGCACCGTTAGCGCCGACGACCGAGACCACGCCGCCTTCACCGACGGTCATGTTCACGTCCCGGAGCACGGTCATGTCCCCGTAGGATACGGTCAGATCGGATACCTCGAGGATGTCGCCGTTCATAGCGCCATCTCCCCCAGATACTCCTGCTGAATGCGGTCGTCGTTCTTGATCGCTTCTGGCGTCCCCTGCCCGAGGACGCTCCCCTGGGAGAGAACGATCACGCGGTCGGCGAGGTCGAACGCCGTTTCGATGTCGTGTTCGATGAGCATGAGCGTCTTCTCCCTGGCGAGCGTGTTCAGGTACTCTATCATCGCGGGCTTCTCGGCCGGATTCAGGCCCGAAAACACCTCGTCGAGGAGGAGCAACTGGCCGTCGGCGGCCAGCGAGAGCGCGACCCGCTTGCGTTCGAACAGTGTCAGCGATTCACCGCGTTTATGCCGGATATCCATGAGATCGAGGAGGTCCATCAACTCTCGTGGCTCCGTCTGGAACGCGCCGAGGCTGATGTTCTCGGCGACGGTGAGTTCGTCGAAGACGTCCACCTCCTGGAACGTCCGACGGACTCCCATCCGCGCGACCTCGTAGTCACGCTTCCGTGTGATATTCTCACCGTCGAAGACGACGGTCCCGCTGTCCGGCATGTGGTAGCCGGTAATGCAGTTGAAGAGCGTCGTCTTGCCGGCACCGTTCGGTCCGATGATGACGTTGGTCTCACCTCGCTCGACGTCCAGCGTGACGCCGTCGAGCGCGACGATACCGCCGAACGTCCGCCGAAGATCGTTCACTTCCAGAAGGCCCATGCACTGACACCTCCGTTGGAATCGAGGAAGTCGAAGCGGTCGGAGACCCCGCCGACGAGTCCGCGCGGTAGGAACAGGATGACCAGGATGAGCGTCGCACCGACGAAATACGGACGGAAGTCACCGAGTCCGGCCGAGCGGACGGCCTCGGGCAGGCCGACCATCAGTACGGCGCCGACGATTGGGCCGTAGACGGTCCGAAGTCCGCCGACGACTGCGATGACCAGCAGGAACACCGTCTGGTCGAGCACGAACGAGCCCGGCGTGATGAGCGCGTTCACGTGTGCGTACAGCGCGCCGCCGACGCCGAGGATAAACGCGCCGAGGACGACGGACACCAGCTTGTACTTCGACGGGTTGTACCCGATCGATCTGAGTAATTCCTCGTTCTCGCTGGTCGCGATGGCGAGCGTCCCGAACAGCGACCGGTCGAACGCGGCGACGAGAAACACGACCAAGACGAGGACGGCGAGCAGGAACACGTACTGCTCGACTTGACTCGCGAACGTGAGCGGACCGATCGAGGGCTGGGGAATACCGATGACGCCGGTCGGCCCGACGCGTTCCCAGTTTGTGAACGCGTAGTAGACGATCTGTTCGAATGCCAGCGTCGCGATGACGATCTCGAACGCCGATCCGATGACGATGACCGACGCGGCGACGGCCGTGCCGACGACCGCGGCGACCGCGCCGGCGATCAGCAGCGTGGCAATGAACGGGAGTTCGTGCTGCATCGTCAGCAATGCGGAGGTGACTCCGCCGGTGATCGCCAGCGCGGCCGGACAGAACACGAGCAGGTTCGGCCACCCGAGCATCATGTTGTACCCGGAGGCCATTACGCTAAACAGGAGAATTAGCAGCGCGACGTAGCCGATGTAGCTCGACGAGACGACGAGCGGAATCGCCAGGAGGCCAGCGACGAGAACGATCACCGCCGGACGGATCACGTCGGCCCACGCGACGCTGCGCACGTCGGTGGCGACTTCGTCTTCCGGGATGGCGGTGGCTTCCGGATTACTCATCCGCCGACACCTCGCTGCACGAGTGCCTGGAAACGGTTGCGGACCCCCTTCGCGAGCGACTCCTCACCCTCGTTCAGGATGAGAGCCTTCAACAGGAAAAAGGCGATGAGTACGGCGAACTCCGAGGCGTAAATGTGGTACGACGAGAAGTACAAGACTGCGAACGCCTCGTAGATGCCAAGCGCGTAGCCGGCGACCATGGCGCCCATCACGCGACCGATGCCGCCCAGAATGACGATGATGAACGCCTTGATCAGTAGCGAGAACCCCATCGTCGGCTCCAGGGAATACATCGCCGCGTTGAGTACGCCGGCGACTGCGGCCATCGAACTCCCGAGGGCAAACGCGACGAGAAACACGCGATTCACGTCGATACCGCGAACGACGGCCAGCTCTCGATTCTGGACGATCGCCCGTAGCCCGAGACCGATCTCGGTGGAGTTGATGAGCCAGTAGAGGAACGCGAAGTTCGCGATGGCGAACACGAACACGAGGATCTCCAGGTAGTTGGTCGTCACCGAAAGCGCCGAAACCGAACGGTCCTGAAGGCCTGCGACCGAGATGTACTTCGGCGAGTGCCCCCAGATCTGCGCGTAGAGACGCTCGAGGATGGAGGCGAGGCCGATCGTGACGAGGATGACGCCGAAGACGTACTCGGACTCCTTGCGGTCGTACAGCGGTGCGAGCAACACCTTCTCGATGACGGCACCGAGCAGTGCGATGACGACGATGGTGCCGAGAAGGCCGACCGGCCAGGGCAGCCCGGTGAGGTTGACGAGCTGGTAGAATACGTACGCGCCGCCGGCGAACAGGGCGGCGTGAGCCATGTTCGGGATGTCCATCACTCCGAAGATGATGGTGAAACTCGCCGCGAAGACGGCGAAGATACTTCCCTGAACGAGGCCGTTGACGAGGGATTCGAGTAACACCATTTATCTCTGTTTAGAGGTCTACTTCCGGGGGAATGCTCGTGATCGCCGGGAGCTGGCCGCTCCATTCGACCGTGTCGACGATCGCCTCGTCGTCGTCGGTTCCGAACTTGATGTAGGCAGCCGGAATCGCCGGCTGTCCCTTATCGTTGATGGTGGCATTCCCGAGAATCGTCGTGAATTCGTTGTCGACGAGCGCCTCGCGCAGATCCGACCCGTCGGTCGAGCCGGCTTCCTCTATCGCGTACTGGGCCGCCTGTGCGTCCGCGTAGACGTTGTACGCCGTCGGATGGTCCGGCGTGTCCATCTCCTGATACTCCTCGAACTGCGACAGCGCCTCGTCGGAAATCGTGCTTCGAATTTCCTCGTTGTCGGCGTAAGAGAGTCGCGTGTAGACGCCGAGTGCGTGGACGTTCTCCATGGCGTTTCCGACTTCCCCGAGGTCGTTGTAGTCGGCGCCGCCCAGTCCCGTCAGGATCGGCATATCGTCGTTGAGTCCCTCGCGATTCTGCTGCAGAATGAACCGCTGCATCGCGCTTGCCCAGGTCTGAACGTACAGCGCGTCGACGCCGGAATTCCGTGCGCTCGTGATGAACGACGAGAAGTCCTGTTGGTCGAACGAGAACCGACCGAGGTTCTCGTAGCTTCCCGGGTTGCCGTCCGTCTCGAACCACCACTCCATCAGGTCCAGCGTGTCGTCCCCCCAGTCGCCCTCTTCTGCGATGACGCCGACGGTGTCGATATCATCGCTTTCACTGACCAGTTGTAATGCGGGGTACGCGTCCATCACCGTCGACACCGTCAGCCGGAGCATGTACGTTCCGTCCTCGTTGACCTGCGGCGTGAAACCGTGAGTGAACGTCGGTATCTGGTTGCTGTTGATGGTCGGATTGATGGCGATCGCGCCGTTCGAGCGCCACGACGAGAGGATCATCGAAACGTTGTCGACCGTTGCGAGGCGCTGTGCCGCCGACTGGGCCTGATCGTTCGACGACTCGTCGTCGTACTCGACGATCTCTACTTCGCGAGTCGAATCGCCGACCTCCAGCCCGCCGTTTTCGTTAACGCGGTCGACCCACGCTCCCTGGGTTTCGGTCGCGAGTTCGCCGTAGGCCGCGGCCGACCCGGACAACGGGTTGATTGCGCCCAACTGGATGGCGTCGCTGTCGCCACCGAGACAGCCCGCCAATCCGATAATCCCACCGGCAGTTACACCACTTTTGACGAGAAATGACCGTCTGTTCCCTCTGTTCATGATATACAATCACACCCACTATCTTCATATAAGTTAAATCTTTGGTTGGTCTCCGGTTCAGTTACGGAACCGGTGAACGATCCCTAGTCAGTCTGGTATCGATCCGCGACCGAGTCGCGGAGTTCGGTCTTCTGAATCTTCTCCCCGTGTGGTCCCTCGGATCGAGGGAACTCATCGACGAATTCGACGTCCTCGGGGATCTTGTAGTCGGCCACGCGATCCTCGAGGAACGTCCGAAGTTCGGCGACGTCGAGATCGGGATCAGCGCGCTTGACGAACGCGACCGGTGCTTGGCCGTGTCTGGGGTGAGGTGCGCCGACGACCTGGGACAGTTCGACGGCGGGGTGGTCGTCGATAACCGTCTCGATGTCCCGCGGCGTGACGATGAACCCGCGAACGCGGAGGGCGTCGTCGATTCGAGACTGGTAATAGAAGTAGCCGTCTCCGTCTCGGGTTCCGAGATCGCCGGTGTGGAACCAGCCGTCCCCGTCGACGACCGCCGCGGTTTTCTCGGGCTTCTCGTGATACTCGTTCATCACGTTGTAGCCGCGGAGACAGATCTCGCCCTCCTCGCCCGGTGGCAGCGTCTCGTTGGTTTCGGGGTCGGCGATGCGGAGCTCGAGCTCCGGATGGATCGGTGGCCCGCCGACTTGCTTCCGCTGTTCGATCGAGTCCGACGGATCGCCGACGAAGATCTGGCTATTGCCCTCCGACAGGCCGTACGGCTGGACCAGGGGGAAGCCGAACGCGTCTTCCAGGTCCTCGAAGACGGTTTCGTCGTATCCCATGGTGATGAACCCGGCCGCCCCACACTCCATCGATGCGACTCGTTCCGGCTCGAAGGCGTCGTGGCGCCTCATCCGCAGGAGCATCGTCGCCAGCGCGGACATGTACGTCACCTCGTGGGACTCGATGAGTTCGATGGTTCGCTCGGCGTCGAAGTGGGTCTGAACGACCAGCGGAATGCCGTGAGCCAGCGCGCTCAGGAACATGTTGTACCCCCAGATACCGCAGAACGGGAGGACGCCCAGCGCGACGTCGTCCGCGGAGATATCGAAGAACTCGCCGACGTTGTAGGAGTGATTCAGTAGCGAGCGGTTGGACTGGAGACAGCCCTTCGGATCGCTCGTCGTCCCGCTGGTGTAGAATACGGTCGCTGGCGCGGACGGATCCGCGGCGGGCGAAATATCGTCCCCGTTCCGTTCTCGGTTTACGACGTCCCCGTAGCTCCGGGCTGCCGGGTAGTCCGAATGGTCCTCGAGGGCGATGACGTGGTTCAGCCCGCCGGTACTCTCGACGGCGACGGACTCGGGGTCGGTCTCACGGATTTCGGGGACGATCTCCGAGAGCATCTCCAGATAGTCGTTGCCGAGGAACGACTCTTCGGTGAGCAACAGTTCGCAGTCGGAGTCGTCCAACATGTACTCCAGTTCGTGCGTGCGGTAGCGGGTATTGACGGCGACGACCGCCGCACCGAGATATGACGCGGCCAACTGCGCCGTTATCCACTCCGGTCGGTTGCCCAACCAGACGGCGATACGGTCGCCGGCCCCCACGCCGAGTTCCGACAGCGCCTCTGCCAGCGCCTCGCTCTCGGCGATCAATTCGCCGTAACTCGTCCGATCGTCCTCGAAGACGAGTGCCGTTCGATCCGGGTATCGGTCGGCGACGGCCGCGATTCCTTGATACACGGTGGCATCATTTCGCTCGAGCATGGCATCTGTTTTCGGACCATCGACCAAAAGTCCTCGCGTCGAGGGCGCTCGCGTATTCGATCGGCTGTTGAGGAATCAGTTATCGTGTGCCTCCCGGTCCCAGTGATCGGGGCTCTCCGCCTCCTCTCGAGTCCGAAGCTTCTCCTTCTGGATCTTTCCCGTCGGCGTGTACGGAAACTCCTCGACGAACTCGATGTATCGCGGGATCTTGAACGGGGCGAGGTCGTCTCGACACCGGTCGACGATCTCCGCCTCGGAGAGTTCGCGGTCCGCCTCGACTCGAACGAGCGCCTTCACGACCTCGGTGTAGAACTCGTCCGGACTCGGGATGACGGCGACTTCGTCGACCGCGTCGAGGGATTTGATGACGCCCTCGACCTCGTACGAAGAGACGTTCTCGCCCCCTCGTCGGACGATATCCTTCTTCCGATCCAGGAAGTAGACGAACCCGTCCTCGTCGATCTTCCCGTAGTCGCCGGTGTAGAACCAGCCGTCGACGATCGCCTCGTCGGTTTTCTCCGGCTGGCGATGGTAGCCGGCCATCACCGTCGGACACCGCTGGACGATTTCGCCCCGTTCACCCCGCGGAACCGCGTTCCCATCCCCGTCGACTATTCGGATCCGCTTCTCGGCCGGTGGAAGCCCGATACTGCCGATGCGACGCTTGTCCTCGTCGACGGGGTTGAGCACCAACAGCGGATCCTCGGTGAGGGAGTAGCCTTCGACGACCCGCAATCCGAATCGTTCCTCGAACGGTTCGATGAGTTCCGGCGGCGTCCCCGCCGAAAAGACCCGGTCGACGGGGTTGTCCGCGTCGTCGTCGGATCCGGGGCGGTTGTCCAGCATCTTCAGCATACTTCCCATGGCGTTGAACTCGGTGACGTCGTGCACTCGGCACCACTCCCACCAGCGGGAGGAGGAAAACCGCTCGTAAATGACGACCTCCGCGCCCGCCGCGGCCGCACCGAGCAGCGAGTACACCTGGGCGTTCGCGTGGAAGAGGGGGAGTGCAGTCAGTAGCGTATCCGCACCCGTCAGTCCCATCCGTTTCTGGAAGTCGACGGCGCTCACCGTCCAGTTTTCGTGCTGGCACTCGACGGCCTTCGGCGGGCCGGTCGTGCCCGACGTGTACATGTGGAGGCCGATCGACTCGGCGTCACCGTCGTGGGTCGGCCGCGTCGGGGATTGCTCGTCGGCCGCCGCCGGTAACGCGTCGTACCCCTCGGCGGGGTCCACGGTCACGATTCGCTCGACGGTCGTCTCGTCCGCCGCTTCGACGGCGACCTCGAGCAGGTCGCCCGTCGTCACCAGAATCGACGGCCGCGAGAGTTCGACCGAGTGGCGGAGTTCGGACGCCGTGTACTGGGGATTGGCAGGGGCCGTAACGCTATCGAGATAGGCGTTCGCGAACAGCAAGAATACGAATTCGGGGCGGTTCGGAAGGAATACGCCGACCCGATCACCGGATTCCACACCGAACGCCGAGAGCGCGTTCGCGTATCGTTTCGATCTGTCGGCCACTGCCTCGAACGTCCCGTCAGTACCGCCGCCGTCGTCCGGAACCGTCACGAACGGTTTCTCCGGCGTCTTTTCCACCCGCGACTCGAGGAGTTGCTCGATTCGCATCATCGTTCTATGTGATAGGGTAACACCCACTAATACCGTTTCGTTAGCGCTCCATCGTTCGATCGAGCGAAGCGATCCGCTGGCCTGTAACGGGATAGATGACGCAAGCGATAGCCGGACGGCGTGGATGACCGCCATCCGAGTACGGCCCGCCGTCGGCCGCGAACTACGACAGGACGCGCTGCCAGTGTTCCTCGCCACGGTACGGCGCGTACAGCGAGATCCGATCGATGTGCGTGTACCGCTCTTCGATCTCGTCTCTGAGTTCGTCGTATGGCCCCTCGACAGAGAACGTCTCGACCATCTCGTCGGTGACGAGCGCGGGCATCTCGTCCCAGCGATCTTCGACCGACAGCTCGTGGAGGTCGTCGCAGACGTCCTCCCAGCCGTGGACCGCGAAGATTCGCTTGTAGGTCCGCGTCGATCCGTAGAACGCGATCTGTCGACGGATCTCCTCCCGCGCTCGCTCCCGCTCCGCGTCGGTCTCGCCGGTGATCGCGAACACGTTGGTCACCAGCGTCACGTCGTCCGAATCGCGATCGGCTCGAGCCGCACCTGCTTCGATGTCCGGGACGACCTCCCGTTCGATGTACTCTGGCGAGTTGAGCGGGTGGACGTGTAATCCGTCACAGCACTCTCCCGCGAGCGTGACGTTGTAGGAATTGATGCCCGCGATGTAAATCGGAACGCGGGGTCGCTCGATCGGTTCCGGACGCCAGTCCGCCGGACAGAGAGTGATCGAGTAGAAGTCGCCCTCGTAGCTGGGATGGCGGTCTTCCTCCCACGACGCCCAGATCTCCCGGAGCGCCTCGACGTACTCACGGAGTCGCGGTCCGGGCGAGTCCCACTCGACGTCGAATCGACGCTCGATGTGCCCCTTGACCTGCGTCCCCAGCCCCAGCACGAATCGGCCGTTCGCCAGAGACTGAACGTCCCACGCCGTGTAGGCCGTCACCATCGGGCTGCGGGGGAACGCGACCGTAATGGCCGTCCCGATGTCCATTCGATCGCTCCCGTTCGCCAGCTGCGTCGTCAGCGTGAACGGCGAGTGCGTCGTCTCAGTGACCCACGCGCCGTCGAAACCCGCGTCCTCCGCCGACGCAGCGAGGTCGTCTGCCTCCGTGACGGCCGGTGAGGCGAGGTTTGCGTCAAACTTCACGCGTGTACCGTCACCGAAGATCGGAATAAACCTTCCGAGCAACTAGTCGGAGCCATCGGTCTTCGCGCGTCGGAGCAACGGGATTCCGACCACGGACTGGTCGCCGATCTGCTCGGGTCACTCGCGCTTTTGGATGAAGTGCGACGAGGTCATCTCGAGGACGACGGTATCGTCCTGCGTGAGAACGACCCACTCGAGATCGACGACGCCGCCGCGGTCGCTACTCGTCGGGGTGGTGTCCGAGACCTCGACGCGAGTTCGGATTTCGTCGCCGACCGAGACCGGGTTCACGAACTCGAGGTCTGCCACGCCCAGCATGGCCAGCCCCGTTCCCTCGATCCATCCCGACCGGGAGAACAGGCCGAGCGAGTACGAGAGCGTCAGATAGCCGGGGACGATCCACGTCTCGTGGTCGGTTTCGCTGTCGAGGAACTGACGGCTCTCGAAGAGTGGCTCCTGCAGTCCGGTGAGTGCCAGAAACTGCCGGAGGTCCGATTCAGAGATGTACCGCCACGGCGACGCGTAGGAGTCACCGACGGTGAACTCCTCGAAATGCTTTCCGTCCATGCGGGGTGTTGGACGAGTCAGTATAAGTATTTGATCGGCGTCGGACGAGCAGCCCGGTCGTTCGACCCGTTCAGGGACGCGGCGATCGGACGACCGTTCTCGACCGTTGCCCCCGATCAGCCGATGATTCCCGCCTCGCGCAGCGCCTCGATCTCGGCGTCGTCGTAGCCGAGTTCGCGGAGGGCGTGATGCGTGTCGGCACCGAGCGGCCGCGGATCGGTGTGGACCGGCGCGTCGAACTCGTCGAAGTCGACCGGATAGCGGATCACCGGAACCGAGTCGTCACCGTCAGCGGTGGTGAGTTCCTGCACCAACCCTTGTCGCTCGGTGTACTCGTCCTCGAGCGCCTCGAGGGTGTTCCGGACAGGGCCCGACGGAACGCCGTGTTCCTGCAGGATGTCGAACCACTCCGCGGTCGTCTTCCGGCGCATGATGTCGTCCGTGATCTCGTACAGTTCGTCCATGTTCGCCGTTCGATCGGCGCTCGTCTCGAATCGCGGATCCGCGACGAGGTCCTCCCGATCGATCGCGCGGCAGAACTTCGGCCAGAGTCCGTCGCTCGCGACGGCGACCACGACGTACGAGTCGGCCGTCTCGTACACCTTGTACGGCGCGACGGTCGAGTGCCTGTTTCCGACGCGGGGATACGGTTCGTTTTCCACGCCGCTCGCGGTCGCACGGATCCCTAGCCAGGACATGATGCAGTTGAGCATCGATACCTCGATGTACTCCCCGCCGGCGTCGTTGACGTCTCGATCGTACAGCGCACCGGTGATCGCCTGGACGGCGTACATCGACGCCGCGATATCGGCGATCGGAATGGACGTGTTTATCGGTGGTCCATCTGGGTAGCCGTTGATGCTCATCGACCCGCTCATCGCCTGTGCTACCATGTCGTACGCAGGGTTGTCCTCGTAAATCGAGTCCGATGCGAACCCCTTGATCGAACAGTAAACGATCTCCGGGTTCGCCGCCGACACGGCGTCGTAGTCGAGGCCGAACCCCTCGGCCGTGCCGGCCTTGTAGTTCTCGACGAAGACGTCCGCCTCCTCGAGAAGTTCCATCACGAGGCGCTGCCCTCGATCCGAACGGAGGTCTACCTCGACAGAGCGCTTGTTTCGATTGAGCGCGACGAACTGGGAACTCACGCCGTCGACGAACGGCGCCAGGTTTCGAGAGATGTCCCCGGACTCCGGTCGTTCGACCTTCACCACGTCCGCACCCATGTCGCCGAGGTGCATCGTCGCCACCGGACCGGATACCATCTGGGACAGGTCGACCACTGTGATCCCGTTCAGGAAGCTCATACACGGTGGATGATCCCGGACCCAATTACGTGTTTGGGCGTCGACCGCCGTTCGACCGCTGCGCGAACCCGATACGAACTCCTCCGCGATGATCCGATGCGAACACATTTGACGACGAATGTGGTTCCCAGTACCATGCAACCGTTCCTCGACGACGTTCGCGTCCTCGATCTCACGCGACTGCTTCCGGGCCCGTACGCGACCACGATGCTCGCGGACCTCGGAGCCGAGGTGATCAAGGTCGAACGGCCGGGCGTCGGCGATCCGGTTCGGCCCAGAGAACCCTCGGTGGGGGGCCGCAGTTACACGCTGCTGACCCGCAACCGGAACAAGAAGAGCGTCGCGATCGACCTCAAACGCGACGGCGGCCGGGAAGCGTTCCTCGAGTTGGCACGGACGGCCGACGTCATCGTCGAATCGTTCCGCCCGGGGGTCGTCGACAGACTCGGCGTCGGGTACGAGACCGTTCGTGACGTGAACGACGATATCGTGTACTGCTCGATTTCGGGGTACGGCCAGGACGGCCCGTACGTCGCGCGGTCCGGCCACGACCTCAATTACATCGGCGTCGCCGGGCTCCTGGCGCTCACGGGCGACCGTGACGGCCCCCCGGTGATCCCGGGCTACCCGATCGCGGATTTCGCCGGGGCCCTGTACGCCGCGTTCGCCGTTTCAACCGGGCTCGCCGGCGTTCGCGGTGGATCCGGCGGAGATCACATCGACGTGAGCATGACGGATGCCGTCGCGTCGTTCTCGATGGTCTACCTGGATCGGTACGACGGACGCGGCGAAGTTCCGCGTCGCGGCGAGACGACCCTGACCGGGTCCCATCCCGGCTACCGAGTCTACGAAGCCGGCGACGGGAAGGCCGTGACGATCGGTGCGCTCGAGGAACACTTCTGGGAGAACCTCTGCGACGCGCTGGAACTCCCGGAGTACGCGGCCCACCACATCGGTCCGAACGGCGACCTCCCCGACTCGCTCCGGACGGAGATGATCGACGCGTTCGCCGATCGACTGGCCGAGCGACCGCGGTCGGCGTGGCTCGAGCGGTTCGACGAGTACGACGTACCGGCGGGACCGGTCAACGAGTACGACGACCTCTTCGAGGATCCACACCTCCGATCACGGGGCCTGTTCGACGAACTGGACGTCGACGGGGATGGAAATGCAGATGGAGATGGCGTCTCGGACGAGTCCGTCCGACAGGTGAACCTCCCGCTCGACTTCGAGCGGTTCAGCCCCGGCGAGAAGACGCCCGCACCGTCTCTCGGGGCGCACACGATCGAACTGCTCATCGAACTCGGATACACCGACGCCGAAATCGCGGCCCTGCTCGAGGAGGGAGCGGTCGCCGAAAAAGGGGATCTCTGAACGCGTCGTTCGGCAACCCGTGGTTCGGACTCACCGAAAACTCACCGCAGTAGTCGGTCGGTCCGTTGTTTGGCGGTCGATCGAACTGAGAACGACAGGATCGACCTACGAGACGGCGGCCAGCGCGGTCCGAATGTCGTCGGCGCTCGAGCCGGGCGGGAAGTTCATCACGACCATATCGGCGCCGGCGTCCTGCCACTGCGAGCAGGCGCTCGGCGCATCGTCGGGCGCTCCGACGAGGCCGATGTCCTCGACCATCTCGTCCAA
>NZ_JAQIVI010000256.1 GCF_028618695.1 Natrinema soli
ACCGACGAACCCGACTCCATAGCTGTTGTGAACCCATGATAGATGGATCGTAATACCTTTTCCCGTTCGTGACAGTCACGTTATCCGATAGCTATCGGAGCCGCTGACAGTCACTGGACACCCGGTCGCACGATAGTAGCGCGGTTCGGAGCGAGGCGCGGTTCGGAGCGAGGCGCGGTTCGGAGTGAACAGAGTGAGCGAGAACCGCGGAAATGCGAACGGTGAGTGGAACGAGCCGTGAGCGAACAGAGTGAGCGAGAACCGCGAGCGTGAACCGCGGACTGTTCGATCGGTGTGTGAAGCGTTTCAGTTGTTACCAGCGGCTCTCGAGCCCGAAACGCGGCCGATCCAGCAAGGTATTTCAGCGTCGAGCGGCCGAATTCACGTATGGATCCGGCGCTTGGCCCTCCCGAGGAGATGGCCGAGATACGCGACGAGTTGACGCCGATGATGCGCCAGTATCACGATCTCTGCGCGCGCTACGACGAGGCGATCGTTCTCTTTCAGGTCGGAGACTTCTACGAGACGTTTTGCGGCGCGGCCGAACGGACTGCGCGCCTGCTCGAGATCGCGCTGACCAGCCGGGAGGACAACACCGGCGAGTACCCGATGTCCGGCATTCCGATCGACAACGCCGAGTCGTACATCGAGGAGCTGCTGGAGGCCGGCTATCGGGTCGCGGTGGCCGATCAGGTCGAGGAACCCGGCGAGACGTCCGGCGTCGTCGAACGCGCAGTGACGCGCGTGATCACGCCCGGGACGCTCACCGAGGACGAGCTGCTCGCCAGTGACGACAACAACTTCGTGGCCGCGGTGGCTCGCGGCGACGCAGCCGCCGGCGAAGAGCGCGAACTCGCGCTGGCGTTACTCGACGTCTCGACGGGCGACTTCCTCGCCACGAGTTCCACCTCGAGGGAGTCGATCGTCGACGAGGTGAGTCGGTTCGACCCTGCGGAGGCCGTCGTCGGCCCGGACGCGCCCGCCGATCTCGTTCCCGATGACTGTATGGTCACCCCGTACGACGAGAGCGCGTTCGATCGGCAGCGGGCGGGCGAAAAACTCTCCACGTACTTCCGCAACCCCGATGCGCTACTCGCGAGCGACGCCGAGGTCCGGGCCTGTGGCGCGGTACTCTCCTACGCGGAGTACGTCCGCGGCGGCACACACGTCGGCGAACGCGGCGAGGAGAGCGAATGTAGCGACCCGACCGACGACGGCCCGGACGCGACTGCGAACTCCGATGGGGACTCGCGCCTCGAGTACCTCACCCACCTCACGCGGTACGATCCGCAGGAGTATCTGCTACTCGACGCCGTCGCCCTGCGGAGCCTCGAGCTGTTCGAACCCCGCGCCGTTCACGGACGGGATGACGCGACGCTGGTCGGCGTGCTCGACGACACCGCCAGCGCGCTCGGCGGCCGAAAACTCAGGGACTGGCTCCGGCGACCGCTGCTCGAGCCCGACCG
>NZ_JAQIVI010000257.1 GCF_028618695.1 Natrinema soli
TCCGGCGGAGGCCGTCCGCACTGCAGAGCCACAGGTCGAGCGTGCGGGAGGGCCGGCCCGCGATCGCCTCGTGGTGGCTCGGATCGATGAAGTCCGGGCCCGCCTTGGCGGGCTGGACCTCGTGGCCCGCGTCCTCGAGGGCCCGAATAATCGACAGCGTCGCGACCGTCTTTCCGACGCCGGAACTGACGCCGCCGAGGACGAACCCCTTCATAGTCGCCGCTCCGAAACGCGCTCGGTCGTCTCAGCGATCCGTTCATCCGTGATAGCCGTGGCAGCCACAAACACCATTGTAATTGAGTTAGGACAATACGACTTGAATTCGTCGGTGGCATCGACGAGCACGGTAGCGTCGCCTCATGTCCTCGAGTCATCCGAGACCGTTGGACGAGGGATCGTTCGGGCGAAAAGTCGAAACGCAATTGAGAGTCGTTCGCGTTGGGCGGGGACGAATGAGTACGACCGAATCGACGTCCCTGATCCCCGCGCTGAAAGAGCGCGCCGGCGTGGTCACCGCCCTCGCCGACGGCTCTCAGACGGTGCTCGTTCGACATCCCACCCTCGACCCCGGAACGATCGACGACCGGTTCGTGCTCTATCCGGCCTACACGCATCAGGAGCCGAGTCGCTACCAGTCTAAATACGAGGAGTACTACCATCGAGCGAGCACCAAACCGGACGACGGCGTTCCGATCCGCGCCGTCGCCGAGGTCCGCGAGGAGTACGTCGTTCCGAGCGACGACCTCGCCTCCCTCGCGCGCCACTACGTCTATACCCCGGACGGCCTGCGCGACAAGTACGGTTCGGACGACGATCTGCGAGTGCTGTTACTCCGGGTAGGCGCGCTCGAGTCGCCGCGGCTCATCGAGGAACGCGACAGCTACCGGGGCTGTCGCGCCTGGATCGAGCTGGCCGACGCGATCGATATCGACCTCGAGTCGACGACGCCCGTATTGGACGACGCGGCGTTCGCCGAACGCCGAGCGGCGATTCGAGACGCGCTCGAGTGACCGGTCCACCCCACCGACGAACTTAACCGCTCGAGTCAGTTACGACTCGTCGCTCGAACTATGAATGGGACAAACGGGACGGAGACCGAACGGCATCTTCGGAAGGCGCTTCGACACCTGGGAGAGGCACAGAAAGACGACGACCTCAGGAAGACCAACGCCGTCGCGCTCGAGGAAGTGTCGAACACCGTGTCGTCGGTGCTGCGAGAATACGAAGGCGACCAGTGAAGGAGTCGCCGTTTCGTCGGGTGACCGTCACCAGAGGCCCGGAACGAGTCGATACGGCGTTCGTTCCGCGTACGCTTCGTAGGAGGCACCCAGCGTTTCCCGGAGGACGCGCTCTTCGACGCGGATGCGATACCCGTAGCCGAGCAGGCCGGCGACGGTTACGAGACCGAGACTCAGCCAGTTGCCGGTCGCGATGCCGATTCCGATCAGCGCCGCCAGTCCGCCGGTGTACGACGGATGGCGGACCCATCGGTACGGCCCCGAACTGACCACGGTGTCGTTCTCCTCGGCGGTGACGGTGAGCGAAAAGAACTCGCCGAGCGTCCGAACGGCGTACTGACGGACCAGGACGCCGAACAGCACGAGGCCGATCCCGATCCAGAACACTGCCCGCGGATGCGGGAGCCCGGGGGCGGTCACCACCTCGGGGACGAGCGCAGCGCCCAAAACGCCCCCGCTAACGGCGATTCCGATCGCGCGTTTCGATCCCTCGTCCTGCGGGGCGGCGGCTCCGTCGCGATATCGAACGCCGATGCTCAGGTCCGAAACGATCCAGACGCCGAGCGCCCCAATGAAGACGTACAGATACGGCTCCTCTAGATACAGTGGTGACGACATAGGTCCACGGTCGAATCGACCGCCGATAACTGTTTATAGTCTACCATTTCCGGAGATCGGTCCGGTCCAAAACGGAGAGAGACTCCTCGAGTGCCCCGATACCGCGGGGGAGGCCGCTACGAGGATCGGCCCGCTGCGACCGGTCGACGAACCGCGAGCACGACCAGATCCGAGAACGGCGTATCCTCTTTCCCGCTCCCGCCGGCGTGTGCTGCCAGCTCCGCGAGCGTGAACCGGTGGATCTGTTCGTCCTCGTGAGTCAGCTTCTCGAGCACCAGCGCTTCGAGGTCGGGTTCAGCGCCCTCCTCGAGCAGGAGCGTTGCAATGTCCCCGGGCATTCGGTCATACGGCCGCGGGAGGACGAGCAAGTGCCGATCGTTCACTGCGGCTGCGAGTCGATCCATATCCGACTCGAGGTCGCCGCTCTTGTGGAGCGTGACGAACTCGGTGTCTTCCATCGGCGTCCGAGCGCGGCTCGCGGCCAGCTGGAGCGACGAAATGCCGGGGACGACCCGAACCGGTACGTCGGAGTCGTGACGCTCGACCGCATCCTGCACCTTCCCGACGAACTGGTAGCCCGAGTGGTTCGGGTCGCCCATCGCGACGGCGGTCCCCGATTCGCCGGCGGCGACGCGCTCGCCGAACTCCTCGAGCGCCTCGGCCTCGTCCTTGTACCCGCAGGTCAGCAGATCGGCATCCGTCTCATCCTCGATGAACTCCACAACCGTCGTGAAGCCGACGACGACGTCCGCCTCGCGGATCGCGCGCTCGCCGCGGGGTGTGAGATATTCGGGATTCCCCGGGCCGACGCCGACGGCGTAGACGGGCCCGTCCGTCTCCTCGTCGATGTCCGGCTCTGGCTCTGCCGCGGCGAACGTCGCCGGATCCGGCCCAGCCTCGAGATCGTATTTGTCGCTCATTCGTCCTCGGCCGCGTCGCGATTCCGGGCTGCTCGAGCCTCGGCCCCGAGTTCCAACTCGAGGTCGTCGGTCCGAACGTCTTTCGCGACGTGGATCAGTTCGTTCGTCAGCGCCGCCGCCAGTCCGCTGCCGCCGCGGCGGCCGACGTTCGTGATCGCCGGGACGTCGTACGCCTCGCTGACCTCG
>NZ_JAQIVI010000258.1 GCF_028618695.1 Natrinema soli
GCGGCGTCAAGTGTAGCCATACCATAGAGTTACACTCCAGCCTAAAAAATATTCAGCCGACAGTATAAGTCCCAGCCACCGACTGCCATGACAACTCGAGGGTTCACCTGCTTATCGACGAGAAGCCGCTGTGCATACCGGCGTTGAAGATCGTGAGAACTTGCGTGCTGATAGTCGTCGTCACCCGTCTTCTCGGCTGTGCGCTTTCTAACTGCTCGTACACCACGCTCAGTGAGATCGACCAGCGGCTCACCACTATCGATATTTTCAGTGTTCTGATAGCGGTGGATGTTACCTTCCACGTCCTTCGGAAGATAGGCGTCTCGAGGTTTCCCACCGGTACCTGTGATGTCTTTGCCTTCAAGAACGCGAAGACGATAGTGCTCCCCGCTGTCGGTGCGTTTGATATGTTTCGGCTTTACTTGGGGAATTTCAAACGCTCGAAGCCCAACGTAGTCACCCAACTGGATGGTGTCAATGACTGAAATGGGAACGTCGAAGTGGCATTCAGGATATCCGTTTCCGGACTCGACAAGTGGAACGACACCGTAATCGACGCGTCGAACTATCGCCGAAAAAGGGACCGAATAGCACCCCGTAGCCGATGCAGTCCAGGGATACGTCGCGAGGTACCAGTCTCCGATCCCGACTCGGAATTGTCCCTCATGTTGTCCGACCGCCACGCCGGAAGGTCGACGGGGAGGTTCGACGCGGCGACACCGGAAATCATCCCCATCGAGGACGCCAGCACGGCGATTTGCAGTTCGAACCGACTAAAATCTAGCGAGTCGGACTGCAGGAGCGTCCACACCATTCCGGAAACGAACAGCACCACTCCAGCAATGATCAACCACTTGTCTGCGACGGACAAACCGTCTTCCCGTTGCGTGAGTCGAATCACGACGACACCCGTGACGAAGTGGACGATGAACACCGCGAGGAGGGATCCCACAATTGACAGTGCCGTGAACGGGTTCCACGACGGGAGCGCCGACATGAAACTGGCGAGCAGGTCAGTCGGAACGAGACCGGCGACGAACTGCACGAACGCCCGAAGCACCGCGGCAATCAGGGAGTCGATCACCGCGAGGACCCGGACCGCGAGTCGAATCTCGCCGTCGAGGAGCGCCCGCGCGAGGTCACGAACGAGTCCACTGCCGAGAAGTTCGGCGAGGAGAAAGAGGCCGAATGGCGGAATCACTCCCAACACGAAAACCCAGCGTACGACCCACGAAAGGACGCCGCTCCGGGGGACGGTTCGCGCGACGAACCCGACGATAATAGCGAGCGGAACAATTGCAAGTGACGATTCCTGGAGGACGCTGAGCGTCGTTTCGAATATGGGCACGGAGCGGTGGACACACTGAAACTGGAACGAGTGTATTGAGAACTTTTCGGCTCCGGAGAGCGTGTCATAGAATACGTCTCATACCCGCCATCCATCGATTATACAGCCCTTATTCCGCACCTGTAAGCCAGTGATTTCAACAGTTACACGTTTTATCCATGGTTGAGTCTCTGCATAATGGTGGGTGGGAACTATTATACGACACGCTCTTTTTAGCTAATCGCACTGCTTTCTTCGTGAAGCGGGAAATCTTCGACATGGACATCGGCGGTTTCCCGCTTCAACTCCCCAGTTCTGACGGTCGAAGCCGACGCTGTCCAGCGATTCACCAGAGCCCAATTATCCATTTAGAGCGCTTTCTTGCTGTAGGCTTTCAAAGAAAAAGTTAAAGTTCGATTGCGCCGATCCAACGATCGCTACTATGAACTGAGCAGAACGAACGATGGTTCTGGTCGCAGTCTGGGTCCATACACCAGCCGCACGTACACCACCGCTGCAGTGACCGGTCTGGGATTGTCCGCCTACACAACGTACATCTGACTCCCATACACTATGCTATGCGCTAACACTACATAGATGTATTCTCTGGGTACTGTCTAGTTAGGCGATTCTGGCGTATCGTGACGTCTCAATATCTCTTGTACATCATTAGTGAGAGCCGAGACTATCGATTACAATGATATGTTTATTGAATCAGTCGAAATTGCGTCGCTTGTGGAGCAGCGTCTCTTTGTGTCAGTTCCTATATGGAGCGTGTCATAGAATCCGTCGCACGCTATTGTTAGTCTGATCACTGTTTCAAGCCGTAACAGGATTAGAAATGCGTTCACCCGGTGCACAGCGTCAAGAATCGGTCAGAGAGCGTCCCATTCTTTTGCGGAGACTGATAGTTCGCACCTATCGTCTTTCATTCGTCTCGGGACGAACGGTTATTGTGAGAGTGGTTCAGTGGTTCTGGACGCGCTGGCTCCGGGTACGTAGCCAACCACGAGAACTACCTATGAAAATCCTGCAAGCAAATTTTCCACTTGATCAGTGATAGTTGTTCGGGTGAGCGCT
>NZ_JAQIVI010000259.1 GCF_028618695.1 Natrinema soli
GCGGCGTCAAGTGTAGCCATACCATAGAGTTACACTCCAGCCTAAAAAATATTCAGCCGACAGTATCAAGACCTCGTGACGTGGTATCGAACCGAGGATGTGATCCACCACACTGACGTGAATCTTTGACGTCCTCTGCACGACTGAAGTCATGGGATTCCTCCGTGAGCAATTTAGGCGCCACCGCTGACGCAGCTTGGAGGGTCTCGTAGAGTCGTCTAGCCGAACCGCACCCACAGCAGTAGAGAAGGCAAAGACGAGACGGGTCGAGTGACTGCTCAGTTCGACGCGATTGTGGTGTTGTTCGACCCCGGAGAGGGGTAGAGGGTTTTGTAAAATGTCGATACACGAATCGGTCAGTCGATCAGCGACCACACAGGCACTCGAGACGTCAGTGAGTATTGACGCACGGTTTGATACGTGGGACTGCAAACAAGGTAGCGTCCGTCCGTGGGCACTGGGCCGACGGCAGTGTGTCCTCTCGTTGGTTCGCTTGCTCGCAGACGAAGCAGGGGAGCTGGCGTTTTCGACGCCGATGGAGGTGACGGTCGCACCCACGACATCGTACCAACCATCGGCAAGCTGGCACGATCGCTTCACCGGCACGTATCAGGTGGCTGTGTACCCGAACGCAAATCCGGACTGGGGGTCGGTCGAAGCCGAAGTCTCAACGCTCGAGGAAGCATTCGAGGTCGCAGCAACCGTCTGTAGCGATCTCGAGGAGCAATACGACCTGGTGACAGAAGACGAGCGAGAGAACGGCGAGGTCGCCCTCTCGTCGCGGGGTCCGAAGCAGATCCTCTGAGCCGAGAGCCCTACAACGAGTGTACGGCCGGTGGCGTTGTTCGACCCCCTGAGAGGGGTAGAGGGAGAAAACAGATGGACGACGAAAACATCCCCGGATACCTGCTGTGGCGTGCGTGGAGCAACCTCAGAAACATCGACAAGGAGCAGTTGAGCGACGACGATCGAGAGAAGGTTACCAAAGCAATCGCACTTCTTGACGAGGTGGAGGTCTGATTGGAGTGAGCGCCGATGCACAACTCGCGGATGGGACTGACCGCGAGAATCCTCACCTTCCACGTCCTCGAGAGCACGACCTCCCAGGTGGCGACCTCGCAGTGTCGAGCCACTGGGTCCACGGCGTTCGTGATGCGACTGTCGTCGCTGCCGAGGACCGCCCGCTGTACCGTCTTCTCATGGACCTTCTCGCGGACGTCCATGTCCCCGACTGTATGCCCGCTCGGCTGGTATCAGAGTGCGAAGATCTCGTCGATGTGAAGCGAGCGGTCGAGAACATCGACCGCGGTCGTGCCGATGTTGGTGACGTCGGGTGGGGGATGGGATACTGCTACACCGTCCGGGACGCGATCGAGGAGTATCGGGACCGCGAACCGCAGACGCTCGTTGCGGTTGGTTGCTCGGGCTCGAAGTACGAGGTCGATGACCCTGTTCCGGCAGCAGACCTCTACCGGGGCGCGTACTGGTCGTGCAAACGCGAGTACGGCCAGACGATCGGCGACGATCGGCGGATCATCTCGGCACAGCATGCGCTTCTTCGATTTG
>NZ_JAQIVI010000026.1 GCF_028618695.1 Natrinema soli
ACGCCGCCGGTGCCGATCTGATCGTCACGCCGGGCAACCACGATACCATGCTCGAGGAGGCCTTCGGCGGCGAGACGGCCGCCGAATACGAACTGGCCGACGGCGAAACGGTGGTCTGTCACGGCCACGAACGGCCCGATGCGACGGCGGACCGCTACATTATCGGCCACGACCACCCCGCGCTGGCGATCGAGGGGCGCAAACGGCCGTGTTTCCTCTACGGTCCCGCCACCTTCGAGGGAGCGGACGTGCTCGTGCTCCCGGCATTCACCCGGCTGGCCGCCGGTTCGACCGTCAACGGAATGGACGGCCGCGACTTCCAGACGCCGCTCGTCCGTGACGCCGACGGGTTCTACCCCGCGGTCAGGGACGACTCGAGCGGCGAGACGCTCTGGTTCCCGCCGCTGGGCGAGTTACGGCGGTTGCTGTGATTGCCGTCTACGTGTTCGATAGAGGAGAACTATGTCTCACACCAGACCGACCATCCGGTGTGCGGTGGCGCGCGCTGTCGGCCGGCTGAGCGTCGCGAGGCGCGAACACAGTGAGCGCCTCGGAAAGCGAGCGGTGACCGCAGGGAACCGTGAGCACAGTGAGGCCGGCTGACGACGTTGCGCGAGGTCTTCGCGAACGGAGTGAGCGAAGTCGTTCGAGACGGCAAAGCCGTCTCGTGATGCGAAAAATCTCCGATTTTTCAGCAGTTCGGTAGAGCAAGCTCTGACGGTGGATGAGTGAGCGCCGTGCGGCGCGAACGTTAGCGCGGGACCGGAGGTCCCGCGAACCATACGAACGGTGCGCGGTTCGGAGCGACTGCCGGGAGCGAGAACCGCGAGGTGAACGGGGAACGAGGTGACCCGTGAACGGGCCTTCGGCCCGTGAGTAGCAATCGGCTGGGGAGGGCGTGGCGATTCCCTGTTGCCACGATAGCAGGCACGTCATCTTACTCAGTCACTAGCAGAACCCACCGTTCCATTCACACGTCTACTGAATGCACGAACGGCTCGAGAGACCGAATCACGAGTCGGAAACACGACTCATCCCGACAGATCGGAGAAAACAGCCCTCGCGGCCTGCCGACCGCTCTCCATCGCACCCTGAATGGACGATTACCGCGGTACTCGCCCGCGAGATAGATCGGTCCCGCGGGACGCCGACGTCCGGCAGCCCTTCGAAACACCTCGGCGGCCGCGCGAACTGGGCGAACGGAGAGCGGTCGCTCGACCGGCCGCACTTCCGGATTCTGCGTCGACTCTCGCCGTCACACGTTCGCGAAGAGCCGAAGGCCGATACCGAGGAGAATCACCAGGATACCCAGCGCGGTTGCGATCGGTGGAATCGGGACGAGGAGCAATCCGACGCCGACGATCATCACCACCGTCGATACTCGAACCATGTACCCTGGTCGATGGCTCGAGGCATAACGCGTCGGCAGGCATTCACAGCGATTTGACCGGCGATCGGAATCGGAGAACGAACGCTTGCCGTGGCCGGTACGGTTTTGCTCGTCGCGGCGACGGTGTCGGTATGGGAGATCACGCTCCGAGCGAATCCGAACGCGAGTCCGACGGCCCCGCCTTCCAGCCCGTCTTCGAAAATCGCGTCCGCTTTGCCGAGACCGACCAGCAAGGGATCGTCTTCTACGGCGAGTACTTCACCTTTCAGGACGAGGCTGTCTCCGCGTTCTTCCGGGGGCTGGGCTACGGCTACGACGACATGCTCGAGGACGGCTGGCAGATCCACGTCGTCAACACGGAACTGAACTACCGCGCCGGCGCGGAGTTCGAAGACGTGATCGTCAACGAGCTGCGGGTCGCCGACATCGGAACGGCGAGTCTCGAGTACGAGTATCGGGCCACACGGAAGCACGACGACGAGATCCTGGCCGACGGAACCGTCACGCAGGTCGCCGTCGATCTCGAGACCGAGGAACCGACTCGAATTCCAGACGAATTCCGCGACGCCGTCGCGGCGTTTCAGGGAGGCCTCGAGTCCGACGAGTAGCGCCACGGCTCCGCCGGTCAGTTCAGTACCGAAAACGTCCGAAACGGAAAACGGTGGTCAGTGGACGCCGACGTACGCCTCGCGAACGTACTCGTTGTCGTGGAACTCGTCGTGAGTCCCCGACAGCTCGATCTCGCCGGTTTCGATCAGCGAGAGTCGTTCGGCGTGGTTCAGCGCGAACGTCGAGTTCTGCTCGGCGAGCAGGATCGTCAGCCCGGTCTCCGCCTGAAGCGTCTCGAGCGCGTCCCCGATATCCTGGATGATGACCGGTGCGAGTCCGAGCGTCGGTTCGTCGAGCATCAACACGTCGGGGTCGCTCATCAGCGCGCGACCGACGGCGAGCATCTGCTGTTCGCCGCCGCTCATGGTCTCGGCCTCCTGCTCGCGGCGTTCGTCCAGCCGCGGGAACAGGTCGTAGACCATGTCGAGGTCGTCTTCAACCTCGTCGCGATCGGTTCGGAACTGGGCGCCCATCAGCAGATTCTCGTGGACCGAGAAGTACGGGAACAGATCCCGATCCTCGGTACAGTAGATCAGGCCGTCCCTGACGATCTGCTGTGGTTTCACGGTGGCGAGATCCGTTCCGTCGTAGCGGATGGTCCCGTCGTACTCGACGAAGCCGGCGATGGCGTTGAGCATGGTCGTCTTGCCGGCCCCGTTCGGGCCGATCACGCCGTAGATTTCGCCCTCGTTGATCGACAGCGAGACGCCTTTCAGTGCGTGTGACTTGCCGTAGTAGACGTTAAGGTCCTCAACCTCGAGTATCGGATCAGTCATTATAGTCCCTCCCCGGCGAGGTACGCCTCCTGGACCGCGTCGTCCTCGGCGATCTCCTCGGGCGTTCCCGACGCGAGGAAGTCGCCGTTGTTGAGGACGACGACGCGGTCGACGAGTTCCATCAGCCCGCCCATGTTGTGGTCGACGACGACCATCGTCATGCCTTCCTCGCGGAAGCGTTCGATCTGAGCGGCGAGTTCCCCGATCTCCGCCTGGTTCATCCCGGCGAAGGGCTCGTCGAGCAACATGAGCTCGGGCTCGGTTGCCAGCGCCTTGGCGATCTCGAGGCGGCGAACGTCCGCGTGGGGTAGTTCGTCCGGCATCTCCTGGAGATCGTCTTCGATGTCGATGCGGGATGCGTAGTCGTATATCTCCGCCTGGCTGGCACCGCCGCGCAGCGAGACGATGCTGTTAGGGAGCGTGAACAGCTTGATGTTTCCGGCGACCGACATCGAGTCGATCGGGTTCGATTCCTGTGAGACTCGCGAAAGTCCCTTGTTGACGACCTGGTGGGTCGAATCGTCGGTGATGTCGGTACCGTTGAACCGGATCGACCCCGCGGTGACGCCGTAGATGCCCATGATGCAGTTGAACACCGTGGACTTGCCCGAGCCGTTCGGGCCGATCAGGCCGACGATTTCGCCCTCGTCGACCTCGAACGAGAAGTCGTCGACGGCGACGAGGCCGCCGAACTTCTTCGTGAGATGCTCGACTTCCAGCACGCTCATCGGCGATCACCTCCGAGCCGCTCGAGCCCGTACCACAGTTTGCGGAACAGGCCCTGGCGGGCGAACACGAGGATCAGCAGGACGATTACCCAGAGGATCGACCACTTGATTTCGCTCTCGAACCCTCCGAGAACCACGTCCTCTAGCATGATGATGAGGAAGGCACCGCCCAGCGGTCCGAGTATCGAACTCATCCCGCCGACGACGGCCATCGCGATCATCTCGATGCTGTTGTGGACTGCGATGAACGTATCGGGGTCGACGGTCCCGATTCGATGAGCGAGGAGAACACCGCCGATGCCCATCGGTATCGAACTGAGCACGAACGACCAGATCTTGAACTTCGTCGCGTTGATCCCGGCGGCTTCGACCGCAGACTCGTTCTCCCGGATCGCCAAGAGGACGAGTCCGATATTCGAGCGCGCAACGACCAACAGTGCGGCCGCGATCACGAGCATCGGGATCATGAAGACGTAGGTTCGCATCACCGGATCGGTGCTGTAGACCGCTTCGACTCCGGAGATGCCCAGTTCACCGCCAGTGTACTCGCTCAGCGGGTTGATCACCCGGGAGAAGATCAACACGGCGACGAACGTGATCAGCGAGAAGTACGGGCCGCTCAGTCGGAGCGACGGCAGTGCGATCGCGAGACCGATAACCAGTGCCGCGAGAATCGAGACGGGAATCGTGATCAACATCGGCATCTCCGGGTTGACGTTGTGGATCAACATCGCGGTCGTGTACCCTGCCCCGCCGGACAGCACCGAATGACCGAAACTGATGTACCCGGTGTATCCGCTCTGGATGTCCCAGCTCATTGCGAAGATGCCCCAGATGCAGGCCATCCACGTCGCCTGAACTAAGGTGTAGTTCCCCCAGAACGGGATCGTCAAGAGCGCAAGCAGCGAGCCGAACAGCACCAGGAACTGGAGGCCGTTCATCTCGCCGAAATACCGGCCGAGCGACCAGTTGTAGATGTTCGCAAGCGGCTGGAGAGCTCGATTGAGGGGACCTGTGACGGTACTCAGTCCATTGATGGCCGTACCGCCAAATCGGCTGGCGGCACCTCTGAAGCGCCCGGCGATACCACTCGAACGGTCTGTTTTACTACTCATGGGCAAACTCCCTCCCGAAGAGCCCCTCCGGTCGGAGGAGCAAGACGGCGACGAGGACGACCAGCGAGAAGATCCCCTGGTATCCCGTGCCGAGGAATTCGAGCGTGAATTGCTCGAGATAACCGATGAAATAGGCGGCGACCACGGAGCCTTTGATGCTGCCGATACCGCCGATTACGACGATGATGAACGCGATCGCGAGCGGGTTGAGCCACATACTGGGTGAGGTGGTCTGAAGCGTTCCCAGGAACACGCCGGCGATTCCGGCCAGCGCGCCCGCGATCAACCACGTTCGTGATTTTACGGACACGAGATCGACGCCGGTTAGCTGTGCGCCTCGTTCGCTCATCGACGATGCGAGGATCGACCGCCCCTCGTCGGTCCGGCTAACGTAGTACCACAGGAGGCCGATCGAAATCCACGAGACGATGAACCCGAGGATGTACATGTGATTGATCCGAGTACCGGCCCACTCGAGATTGAGCGAGCCGTCCACGATCGGGAGGAGCGTCCGTGGACTCGCACCGAATTGGTGATGGACGAGTTCCGTGAGGAGGAGTGCGATCATGACCGTCGAGAGGAACGTGATCACGATGTTGTCCTCGATGTGTCGGACAAGCCCACCGTATAGCAGGTACGATGCGAGCGCAGTCACGACGATCGCGATGACGAATCCCAGTGCCGTCGGTACCGTGATCGAGCCGAACACCGACGACGACGTGACCACTAAGAACGAGTACGCACCGATCATGATCAGCCCGCCGTGGGCGAGATTCAACACGCCCCCGACGCCGAAGATCATGGTAAATCCGATGGCGACGAGCGCATAGATCGCGCTCATCATCGCCCCCAAGATCAGTACCGAGAGAATTGCATCAAGCATATCGTCTTACATCCAGGATGGCGGCATGTGGTCTGCCGTGCTGTCCGCTTTCGGATAGACGATCTGTTGACCTCCGCCGCCGTTACCGTCGGGCTGCCACTGCGTGATCGGGTAATTGACCTTATCGTCCTCGTTTCGCGTCTCCTTGACGTCGTGGGGATACTCCGAGTCCGTCCCGTAGAGAGAGATATCCGTCGCCGCGCCGGTGTGTTCGACGCTCAGCATGGCGTCGACGATATCGTCGAGATTGTCACTGTGGTTGGCGGTCCCGGCCTCCTCGACGACCTTGCTGTAGAAATGGATCGCATCGTAGGTGTTGAATCCCATGTACATAGGCTTGCTCGGCGCCTCCCCGTCGCCGTGCTTCTCCTCGTACTTGTCGACAAAGTCCATCGTTTTGTCCGTTATCGGACCGACCCCGCCGCCGCCGGACTGGGAGGTCGTCTCGTAGATACAGCCGCCGTTCGACAGGTCCCAGAACTGGGGTGACATCGATGCGACGTGTACGCCCTCGAGAGCGAACGGATAGTTCCCGGCCCAGTCCTTGAGGAGCTGTCCCCGCCCGCCTTTCGCAAAGAAGCGGATCACTGCGTCCGCACCGGCGTCTTCGATCCCGTCGAGGAACGGCGTGAAGTTCGAGGTGTCCGCGCCTGGGACTTCCTCGTAAACGAGGTTGAGACCGCGGTCCTCGAGATAGCCCGGAAGCAAGTTGCGGAACGGCCTCGTCCAGGCCGCCTCTTCGGGCAGATGCGCGAAGTCCGTCCAGCCGTGTAACTCGTTGAGATACTCGGCGTAGTCGGCGATCGCTTCGGCCTGCAGTTCGGAGTTGATCGGGCCCGTTCGAAAGATGTTCTTGTACTTATCGTAGTCCTCGTTGACCGTGTTCTTCAGCGTACTCGAGTCCGCCGACCCGGTGATGAGGAACGGAACAGTGCTGTCCGCAATCGGCTGATCGATGATCGCCTGGGTGACTTCGCTGCTGAACGTCCCCACGATCACGTCGACGTTCTCCTTGTTGATCATCCGCTCGACGATCGGCGTCGTCGTGCTGACCTCCTGTTCGGTGTCCTCGTTGATCAGTTCGATCTCCTGATCGAGCACCCCGTCCCCCTCTTTGAGTTCCTCGACAGCGATCTCGGCGCTGCGCTTCGATCCCTTCCCCATCGACAGGCCGGTCGGTGCGAGATGCCCAATCGTCAGCGTTCCGTCGTCACTGCCACCCTCGACACCACCGAGACAGCCGGCCAGCGTCGTCGTCACCGCACCGGCACCGGCCGCTCCGAGAAACGTTCGCCGTCCGAGTGAGTGCTTACCATCCCTACTCAAGTTGCGATTATTATTATCTTCGTTAGCCATTGTGTACCAGTGAGTTACCGATTCTCACTCTCCAGTTTTGAGTCACCCGTAATAAAGGTGAGGGAAGTTAGCAAGGATCTTGTGAACTATACACGAGTGTAGTATTTTACATTTTTCTCGAGGGACGCAGAGAAACAGGTGACGCGGGATAGACGCTGCTCGAGCCCGAGCGACCGTTCACTGACGTTCAACGGACTTCGTCCTCGAGCCGGTGCCGACCGGTTCCTCGAGGAGCCGATACTCGCCGTGTTCGAACGCGACGACGCCGTCGTGGCGGAGGTGATCGAGATGGGCGAAAGTCTCTCCCGGCCCGTGGACGATGTGGATTCCCTCGAGGTCGCCGAACAGGTGGGCGCTGACCGTCCAGGCGTCGGCCGGTCCGTGGTCGTCCAGAAACGCGAGGATCGCATCCGTTCGCTCGCGGTGGTGCTCGAGGATCGCGTCTGCGCGAGCGGTCGGCTCCGCGATCGGATCGCGGTGGCCGGACCAGACTCGCTCGTAGTCCCGATCGATCAGTCGGTCCAACGTCGCGACGTAGCGCTCGAGCGGGCGCTCGACTCGGACGTCCGCGCCGCCGACGTTCGGCGTGTACACCGGCAGGAGGGCGTCGCCGACGAACGCCTCGTCGCCGCTCTCGGTTTCGAAACAGCACAGCCCCGCCGCGTGCCCCGGCGCGTGAACCGTCTCGAGCGTCCGACCGCCGACCGCGAGCGTCTCCCCGTCCTCGATCGGAGTCGGGTCGGCCGGCCGTCCCTTGATGTCGGCCGACTCGAAGAAGGCCAGGAGTTCGGCTCGTGCATCGTCGGGGACGCCCCACTCCTCGAGGAGTTCCCGACGCCGCTCCTCGACGGTGGCGACGGCGTCGGGGTCCTGTGCGACCAGCGGGGCGTCGGCCTCGTGGACGTAGACGGTCGCGTCGCTTTCGGCCTGGATTTCGCCGGCCAGTCCTGCGTGATCGACGTGGAAGTGGGTGAGGACGATGTCGTCGACGTCGGCGAACTCGTAGCCGCGCTCGGCGAGCCCCTCGCGGAGGTCTCGACGGACGTCGTCGGTGGCGATGCCGGTATCGACGAGTGCGAGTTCGTCGGCATCGTCGTCGGCGAGGACGTAGGCGTTGTTTCGGCCCTCGAACTCCTCGTTTCCGAGTACGATGCGGTCCATATCGTCTACCCACATGTCGCCCGCTAATAATTCGCGCGATAGCGGAACGGCACGAGACGAAGGGACGGTCTCGCTCGGCTCGGTAAAACGTCAGTAGCATTTCAGTACAGTGCGAATAGAGAGGGTTCTGATGGAAAGGAGTGAGAAGAAATGTTCTGCTATCGTGGCAACACGGAATCACCACGCCCTCCCCAGCCGATTCGCTCGCACAATATCGTCAGCTGCCCTCACTCTCGTTCGGCCAGCCGACAGCGCGCGCCACCGCACATCGGTTGGTCAGTCTGAGTGAGAAATCAAAAGTAGAACATAACCACTAACCGCCAATCAGTCCTCGAGTTCGGCCCGCAGCAACTGATTCACGTCACCGGGGTCCGCGCTCCCGCCGGTCTTCTGCATCACTTGGCCGACGAGGAAGTTGATCGCGCCGTCGTCGCCCGACTCGTAGTCGTCGACGGCGTCCGGGTTCTCGTCGATCGCGTCGACGACGGCCTGTTGGACCTCGTCCTCGCCGGTCTTGCCCAGCCCCTCCTCGGACACGACTTCGTCCGGCGTTCGGCCGTCGTCCAGCATCGATCGCAGGACCGTCTCGCGGGCGTTCTTCGCCGTGATCTCGTCCTCTGCAACGAGTTCGACGAGTCGCTTGACTTCCTCGAGGCGGCTCTCGATCCCGGTGATTTCGATATCGCGGTAGTTGAGTTCGCCCAGCAGGTTGTCCGCGACCCAGGTCGCCGCGAGGTCGGGATCGAACTCGCCGGCGACGTCCTCGTAGAAGTCCGCGACCTGTTTCGTCGAGGTGAGCTTCGAGGCGGCCTCCTCGCTCAGCCCGTACTCCGCCTGAAATCGCTCGCGGCGGGCCGAGGGGAGTTCGGGGATCTCGATTTCGTCTTTCCAGTCCGAGACTCGCAGCGGCGGCAGGTCGGCCTCCTCGAAGTAACGGTAGTCCTTCTCCTCCTCCTTGGAGCGCATCGAGACCGTGATTCCCCGACTCTCGTCCCAGTGGCGCGTCTCCTGCTCGACCGCGCGGCCGCGCTGGATGGCGTTCTTCTGGCGAGTCTCCTCGTAGGCCAGCGCTTTCTCCGCGCCCTTGTGACTCGAGATGTTCTTGACCTCTGTCCGGTTGGCCGCCTCGAGCGCGTCCGTCCCGATCTCGTCGGTATCGTCGCCGTCGATCGCTTCGTCGGGGATGATCGAGAGGTTGGCGTCGATCCGCAGGCTGCCGTCGCGTTCGGCGTCGAAGACGCCCAGGTACTCGAGGACTTCCTCGAGTTCGGCCAGAAACGCGCGCACCTCGCCGGGACTGCGGAAGTCCGGCGCGGTGACGATTTCCATCAGCGGCGTCCCCGCGCGATTGTAATCGACGAGCGTGTACTCCGCGGAATCGATGCCGCCACCGCCGCCGACGTGCTGGAGACTGCCCGGGTCCTCCTCTAAGTGTGCGCGCTCGATCGCGACGGTTCGGCGCTGGCCCTCGACGGAAATCTCGAGTTCTCCCTCCTGACAGATCGGCTCGTCGTACTGGGTGATCTGGAAGTTCTTGGGCAGGTCGGGGTAGTAGTAGTTCTTCCGGTGGAAGCGGGTCTCCTCGGGGATCTCGGCGTCGATCGCCTTGCCGATCTTGACGGCGGCTTCGACGGCGGCCTCGTTGAGCACCGGCAGCGCCCCCGGCAGGCCGAGACAGACCGGGCAGACGTTCTCGTTGGGCTCGTCGGTCCGGTCGGTCGAACAGCCGCAGAAGATCTTCGTGTCGGTCTCCAGCTGGACGTGGACCTCGAGACCGATGACGGTCACGAGGTCGCCCTGCTGGACGGTCTGGGCAGTCATTGGGCCTCGATTCGGGCCGGGCGGGGTAAAACGTAACGGGACGCGGTTGCGAGCCGGTGCCGGGTGAGAGGGCGCAGATGGGGACGACCGCACGGCCGAGCGAGACGAGCGTCGAAGTCGCTCAGTACCGCCGTTCGAACACCGTTCCGGACTCGCCGACGACCAGCTGCGGCGATCGAGCGGTGCCGAGCGCGACCGAGCGCAACTCGTTGCCCGGCCGGAGGTCGACGAGTTCGGTCCAGCCCTCGAAGGCGCGCTCGTAGATCGCCCCCGACGAGGAGACTGCCAGTGCAGTGTCGCGATCCCGCGCGAGCGCCGCGATCGGCTGTTCGCCGAGCGTGGTCCGTGACCAGTCCACGCCGTTGTAGGTGTAGACGACGCCGTTGCCGCC
>NZ_JAQIVI010000260.1 GCF_028618695.1 Natrinema soli
CCATCTGTACGGCGGACCGCAGGGGTAGGATCCTCATTTCCTTCGGACGTATTCATAAGCCTTCAGAGGTACATAACCCCTTCGGACTCCGAATCGTCCGCGACGACACGGCGTATCCAAACGCCCCGTCGCCACATCTTCGTGTTCACATCCGAATGCCCTCGAACGTATAAGGGCGTCGGATCGCCCCCACGCCGGAAACCGCAGCCGGCGGGGGTGTGTACGATCACAACTGAACGCCCAGGCACGTATAAGGGCTCCGGATCATCGCGACCGGCAGTTCCGGTCGCGACCATCGTCGTGTGGAGCCCTCGAGTACGCAGTCTCTCGTCGGATTGACCCGACGAGGTGTCCGAGGACGGATGTGATTCCTTCCTCCGTGCCGGGTTGCGGCCGGAGGGAACGTGGCGGCGTGCGCCACGTCGTTCGCATTACAATCAGATGCCGGGTGTACATATAAGACCGTCGGACGAGACCTGTATCGGAACCCGATACCATGCCACGGTTTTCCACGAAAACATAGTGTCAATAACACTGATAAGTGCGATAGCTGCTCGAGCGAGCGGAACCAGTCTCGAGAATGTCACGCGGGCGGAGGTCGGCCGATCATCCCACCCTTGCAGGTGCGGTCTGGCCGAATGATACCCGCGTGGGTCGCACTCGAGCGCGCACGCGCAAGAAGGCTTCGTGTCGAGAGTTCCCGAGCGAGGGATAGAGACGCGCATCGATGCCGATAAACCACGTGCGTTGCAAGGGGGAGACGAATGGTCCGGGACCCGTTCGCTTCGGAGTCGACGCCGTCCGCCGAGGAGATCTGCTCTGCGCTGGACGATCCCGACTGCCGTGAGATCATCCGGAATCTCGAGGAGCCGATGACTGCATCGGAGCTATCGAAGCGGTGTGAGATCCCGCAATCGACGCTGTACCGGAAACTCGAGTTGTTGACCGAGTCGACGTTACTCGAGGAGTCGACCGAGATTCGACAGGACGGTCACCACGCGAGCAAGTACTCGGTCGCGTTCGACGAGATCACGCTCGGGCTGGACGAGGATCGGTCGCTGTCGATCGATATCGAGCGACCGGCCCGGACGGCGGACGAACGGCTCGCAGAGCTGTGGTCGGAGGTGCGAAAGGAAACATGAATCTAATTCCGACGGGGCCAACCGAGACGATGCTCGCGCTGGCGGTCGTCAAGACGCTCGTTCTCGTGGTCGGGGGTGTCATCACGTACTTCGCATTCAAGGCGTATCGGCGGACCCGACAGCGGGCGCTGGGGTATCTCGCGGCCGGATTCGGACTCGTCACGCTCGGCTTGGTACTCGCCGGGATGTTGTACGAACTCCTCGAGGTCGATCTCGCGACCGGAGTCCTGCTCGAGAGCCTGCTTGTCCTGGCCGGATTCCTCGTAATCGCGTATTCGCTGTACGTGCAGTAACGAGCGCGAGCGCCGATCAATAGAAGGCGGACTCGGGGTGTGAAGACGGACTCGAGGCGAAAGCGACGCGGAACGGACTCTTCGTGCCGCCTCGATGAGGAAGAGGAAACAGTAGATTGCCATCGTGGCAACGGGGAATTACCACGCCCACCCCAGTCGATTCGTTCGCTGCTCACGGTTCCCATCGGTCACCCTTCGCTATCGAGGGATTCACTCCGTTCATCCCTCGCACCGCTCACTCATCCCTCGCACGGAGTCGTCCTGCGGTTCGCTGTCGGCGAACCGCAAGCCAGCGCGCGCCATGGTGGATTACCAAATAGCGCGACGCGGCGGATCGTGGCCGTCACGTCGTCGGTACGAATCAAGCCGTCATCGATTCAGGGTGTGAATCGCGTGTCCGAGCGCGTTCTCGGCGGCTTCCATCACCGATTCCGAGAGTGTCGGATGGGCGTGGACCGTCGCGGCGACGTCCTCGAGCGTCGCGCCGAGTTCGATCGCGAGGCCGAGTTCGGCGATCAGTTCCGAGGCTTCGGGGCCGACGATCGAGGCGCCGAGGACGTAGCCGTCCGAATCGTCGGCGACGATTTTTACGAAGCCGTCCGAGTCGCCGGTCGTCAGCGCGCGGCCGCTGGCCCGGAACGGGAACTGCCCGGTCACGGCGTCGAAGCCGGCTTCTTCGGCCTCGGACTCAGTCATTCCGACGGTGGCGATTTCGGGATCGGTGAAGACGACTGCGGGGATCGCCTGGTGGTCGAGGGCCGCGGGCTCGCCGGCGATCACCTCGGCGGCGACCTTCCCCTCCGCGCTGCCTTTGTGTGCGAGCATCGGTTCGCCGGCGACGTCGCCGACGGCGAAGATGTGGTCGACGTTCGTGCGTGCGCGCGAATCGGTCTCGATGAAGCCGCGGTCGTCGGTTTCGATCCCGGCTTCCTCGAGATCGAGCGTCTCGGAGACGGGAGACCGGCCGACGACCACGAGGACGGTCTCGACGTCGAGTTCGAGGCGTTCCGCTTCGATCGCCTCGGTGCTTCCCCCATTCGCTGCGGCGCCGTCGACCGGCTCGGCGACGACGCGGATGCCGTTACCCGGCTCGTACCACTCGGAGGCGGTGTACCCGAAGTGAAAGTCGATCCCGAGGGCCTCGGCTCGCTGTTTGACCGGTCGTGTGAGGTCGTCGTCGTAGCCCGGCAGGATCGAGTCGAGCATCTCGACGACGGTCACGTCGGTGCCGAGTTTGGCGAAGACGCTCGCCAGTTCCATCCCGATGTAGCCCCCGCCGACGACGACCATCGAGTCGGGGACGGAATCGAGTGCGAGCGCCTGTCGCGAGTTCAGTACGGGCTCGTCGTCGAACGAGAAGTCGGGAATCGAGATGGGGCGCGAGCCAGTCGCCACGATGGCGTTCTCGAACTCGAGGGTCTCCGAGCCCTGGCCCTCGCCGCTGTGGGAGACGCGGACGGTGTTCTCGTCCGCGAATCGGGCGGTGCCCTCGAGCAGGGTGACCTGATTCGCCTTGCAGAGCTTCTCGACGCCGCTCGTGAGCTGATCGACGACGCCGTCCTTCCAGTCCATCATCCCGGCGAGGTCGATCGCGGGGTCGGCGTGGATCCCCATCTCCTCGGCGGCGGCGGCCTCGTGGGCGACGTCGGTCGCGGTAATCAGCGCTTTCGAGGGGATGCAGCCGTAGTTCAGGCAGGTCCCTCCGTAGGCGTCTTTCTCGACGAGCGTGACGTCCAGATCGAGTTGGCCGGCGCGGATCGCGGCCACGTAGCCGGCCGGGCCCGCGCCGATGATCAGTACGTCCGTTCCGGTGGTGACGTCTCCGACGACCATCGGTTACCGTCCTCCGTCGTGCGTGAAATGTGCGCTCATGTTCGGTAGGTTCGTCTTCGATCACTCGAGCAATAGTAGGCCGGGGTTCTCGAGGTACTCCATGACGGTGTTCGTGAACCGGGCACCGACGGCTCCGTCGATCAGTCTGTGGTCGAACGACAGCGAGAGCGTCAGCACCGAGCGAGGTTCGATCGACTCATCGCCATTCTCGTCGATGACCACGCGGGGTTTGCGCTTGATCTCGCCGATCGCGAGGATCCCCGCCTCGGGGTAGTTGATGATCGGCGTGGCGTACTCGCCGCCGATGCCGCCGACGTTGGTGATCGTAAACGTCGACCCCTGCAGTTCGCCGGGGCTGATCGTCCGATCGCGGGCCTTCCGGACGAGTTCGTTCATCTCCGAGGAGAGCTGGAGCAGTCCCTTCCGATCGACGTCGTCGACCACCGGCACCATCAGTCCGACGTCGGTCGCGGTTGCGACGCCGATGTTGTAGTAGTCGCGGTAGACGACCTCCTCGTTTGCCTCGTCGATGACCGCGTTCATCTCGGGGTGTTCTTTCAGCGCCGCGACGACAGCCTTCATGATGAACGGCATGTAGGTCAGTCGAATGCCCCGCTCCTCGGCGCGCGGTTTGAGATCCTCGCGGACCCCCACGAGTTCGGTGACGTCGACCTCGTCGTGGTGGGTGACGTGGGGCGCGCTGTACTTCGACTCGACCATCGCCTCGGCGATGCGCTTGCGGACGCCCCGGAACGGCTCGCGGCGTTCGCGCTCGCCCTCGGGGAAGTCGGTCCCCTTCGTCCCGGCCGATTCGCCTGCTTCGATCGCTTCCCTATCTGCTTCTTGCGCCTGACGCTGTGCCTCGGCGTACTCCCGAACTGCGTCTGGCGAGACAAATGCCTCGCCGTCGCGCTCTTCGGTCGCCGGGACGGCGTCGATGTCGACGCCCTCCTCCTCGGCCATCCGCCGGGTCGCCGGTGCGGCCAGCGTCTTGTCGCGGTCGGCAGATTCGACCTGTGCCGGCGTCTCGGTCCGCTGTGGACTCGAGACCCCGGTCGCGCTCTCGGTCGCCGTTTCCCCGGTGGAATCGGTATCTTCACTCGTACCGATCGGATCGCCGGATCCGGAGGTCCCCTTGCCGGATGACGGTTCGGCGGTCCGTTGGTGCGTCTGAGCCGTTGGGTCACTGGATCGGCCGCCCATCGCTACCTGCACGTCGGCCGCGGTGATCCGACCGCCGGGACCGCTGCCCTGAATTTGCGAGAGATCGATTCCCTGTTCGCGAGCCATGCGACGGACGCGCGGCGGTGCGAAGAAACGGTCGTCGGGCGGCGCGACCTCCTCCGTATCCGCTCCGGTCGCGCCGGGGCTGCCAGCGGCTTCGTCACTTGCGGCCTGTTGCTCGCTCGGTTCGTCGACGCCGGCGGGTTCGCTCGTCCGCTCTCGCTCCGATTCGGTCGGCTCTTCGGCCCCCTCATCTGCTTCGCCCGCAACGTCGAACGAGATGATGACGGTCCCGACGGGGACGATCTCGCCCGCCTCGACGTGTAACTCGCGGACGGTGCCGTCGACCGGCGCGGGAACCTCCACGAGCGCCTTGTCCGTCTCGACCTCCGCGACCGGCTGGTCCTCGGAGACCGTCTCGCCTTCCTCGACCAGCCACGAGACCAGTTCGCCCTCCGCGACTCCCTCGCCGACGTCCGGTAGTTCGAACTCTCTGACCATGTTAGAACTCCACCGCGTTTCTGATACCGTCCTCGATGCGCGCCGGCTCGGGCAGGTAGTAGTCCTCGAGCGCGTACAGCGGGAACGGCGTGTCGAAGCCCGTGATGCGCTCCACCGGCGCTTCCTGATACAGGAGCGATTCCTCCTGCAGGGTCGCGGTGATCTCGGCTCCCAGACCGCCCGTCTTGGGTGCCTCGTGGACGACGGCAGCGCGGCCGGTCTTCTCGAACGATTCGACGATGGTCTCCTCGTCCAGCGGGGACACCGTCCGCAGGTCGACCACCTCGGCGTCGATCCCCTCGTTCGCGAGGTTCTCCGCGGCCTCGAGCGTCGGCCGGGTCATCGCGCCCCACGTATAGACCGAAATATCTGAACCCTCGCGGCGGACGGCCGCCTCGCCGATGGGGACCTCGTACGATTCGTTGGGGACTTCCTCGCGGAAGGCCCGGTAGATGAGCTTCGGCTCGAGGAAGAGCACCGGATCCGGGCTTCGGATGGCGCTGGTCAGCATTCCCTTGGTGTCGTAGGGGGTGGAAGGAATGACGACTTTGAGCCCGGGCTGGTGGACGAACATCGCCTCCGTCGACTCGGAGTGGTGTTCCGGCGCGCGGATCCCGCCACCGTAGGGAGCCCGAATAACCATGGGGCACGTGTATCGCCCGCGCGAGCGCGTTCGCAGGCGCGCCGCGTGCGAGACGATCTGGTCGAACGCGGGGTAGATGAAGCCCATGAACTGGATCTCGGGCACCGGCCGCATTCCGTAGGCGGCCATTCCGATCGCCGTCCCGACGATCCCCGACTCCGCGAGCGGCGTGTCGATCACGCGATTCTCGCCGAACTCGTCGTAGAGTCCCTCGGTCGCGCGGAAGACGCCGCCGTTCTTGCCGACGTCCTCTCCCATGACGAGGACGTCGTCGTCGCGCTCCATTTCGGTGTGCAACCCGTCCTGTACCGCCTGTACCAGCGTGAGGTTCTCTGATCCTGATTCTGCAGCCATGGTATCACTCCAGCAGCGCGTCGTCGCCGTGGTCGTCGCGAATCGATTCGAAGTACTCGAGCTGTCGTCGTAACCGTCGGGGCATCCCCTCGTAGACGTGGGCGAAGATTTCCTCGGGATCGGGTCGTTCGAACGACTCGGCCCCGTCGATGGCGTCGGCGACCGCCTCTTCGATCCGCGCTTCGATCGCGTCGACCCGTTCGTCGTCAAGCATGCCGTTCGATCGCAGATACGTCTCGAGGCGCGGGATGGGGTCCTTCTGCTTCCAGCGTTCGACCTCGTCGTCGGTGCGGTAGACGGAGGGGTCGTCGGCGGTGGTGTGAGCCCCGAACCGGTACTGGACCGCCTCGATCAAGGTGGGGCGCAGTTCGCCCTCGCCGGGATTCTTCGCCTTCTCGACGGCCTCGCGGGTGACCTTGTACACGGCCAGCGGGTCCATCCCGTCGACCTGCACGCCCTCGAAGCCGTAGGCGGTGGCCTTCTGGGCCAGGGTCGCACTCGCCGTCTGGCGCTCGCGCGGGACGGAGATAGCCCACTGGTTGTTGTTACAGAAGAAGACGTTCGGCGTGTCGAAGACGCCGGCGAAGTTCAGCCCCTCGTGGAAGTCGCCCTCCGACGTGGCCCCGTCGCCGAAGTAGCAGACGAAGGCCTTCTCCTCGCCCTGCAGTTTCGACGCCCAGGCCGCGCCGGTCGCGTGGGGAATCTGGGTCGCGATGGGGACGGCGACCGAGAAGATGTTGACGTCTTCGGGCATGTAGTTGCCCCGCTCGTGGCCCATCCAGTAGAGCAGGGTTCGCTCGAGGGAGAGGCCCCGCACCAGCCCGACGCCGTGTTCGCGGTAGCTGGGGAAAACCCAGTCGTCGTCGGCCAGCGCGTGGGCGCTGCCGACCTGTGCGGCCTCCTGGCCGGACAGCGGCGGATAGGTTCCCATCCGTCCCTGCCGCTGGAGGCTGACGGCCCGTTCGTCGAAGCGACGCACGAGCCGCATCTGCTCGTACATCTCAACGAGTTCGTCCTCGGTGAGGTCGGGCACATCGACGCCCTCGCGAACGCGGCCCGCTTCGTCGAGTACCTGTACTCGTTCGTCGGGATCGCGCTGTAACGTACTCACGGGAAGACCCACCTGTACATACCCTCATAAACTATCGCTCAGGGTAAAGGAGTTTCCCAAATAGTTTACTAACGGAGAGATTCTTGCCAGCCCACTTCGAAAATATCGACCCTCAGTGGAAGATTTTGGACAGAAGTGATCGGATATGGGTATTTTGTGCTGATCGTCGAAGCAGGGCCTCGAGACGGTACTGGGACTGGGTGAAACCGACGTTCGATCGAAGCCGGTTCACCGATCGATACGGCGGAGCGCCAGTTCGTCGCATCACTCAGGACTCGGATCGCTCCGGACTCGAGCGCCGCGCGTCGGCTCGCGCCTCCTCGACGCTCTTGCCCTCGCGCAACACGGCGTCGACGAACAGTTCTCCCGCCTTGTACGACGACCGAACCATCGGGCCGCTCGCACAGTACAGGAACCCTAACTCGTCCTCGGCGACGCGTCGCCACGTCTCGTACTTGTGGGGATGGTCGTACCGCTGGACCTCGAGGTGGTCTCTCGACGGTCGCAGGTACTGCCCCAGCGTGACGATGGCGACGCCGCGCTCGCGCAGGTCCGCGAGGGTCTGGTAGACCTCGTGGTCGTACTCGCCGTGACCGAGCATGATCGAGGTCTTCGCGTAGATGTCGGACTCGCGCTCGATCTGCTCGAGCACCGAGAGGCTCTGCTCGTAGCCCGCGCGTCGATCCCGAACGGGGAACTGCAGGCGCTCGACGGTTTCGACGTTGTGCGCGATCACGTCCGGTTCGGCGTCGATAATCTTCCGGACGAGGCGTTCGTCGCCCCGAAAGTCGGGAATGAGGACCTCGACGAGGATCCCGGGGTGGCGCGTCTTGATCTCGCGGATCGTCTGGGCGAAGTGACCCGCGCCCTGATCCGGGAGGTCGTCGCGGTCGACGCTCGTCAGGACGACGTAGTCGAGACCGATCTCGGCGACCGCCTCGGCGACGTTCTCGGGTTCGTCGGGATCGAGCGGCTCCATCCCGCCCGTTTTCACGTCGCAGAAGTTGCAGGCTCGAGAGCAGCGGTCGCCCATCAGCATGAAGGTGGCCGTCCCGCCGCTGCCGTCGCCGTTGCCGTCGCCGGATCCCGCGGTTCCACCGGGACCGGCTCGGCCCGACCAGCACTCGCCCAGGTTCGGGCAGTTAGCCTCCTCACAGACGGTGTGCAGGCCGTGTTCCCGCAGCGTCTCACGGATGCCGGCGAATTCCCGGCCCGACGGCGGGCGGCTCTTCAGCCAGTCGGGTTTGCGCGCACGGCTCATAGTCGATCATCGAGCCGCGAAGTGAAAAACCGTGGTGATCTCACGGCCGACTCCGCGATAGCGGGGACAGTACGTGTCGTCAAAACGGCTGACACTCAGCCACATCGCCGTTAATCGGTCCGTTCCCCCCGATAGCTTTACAGGCGGGTACGGAATAGGCGCGTCCGATGGCCTTCGGCTCGACACCAGACTGGTTTCACATCAGCGACGACGAGAGTATCGTCTGGGAGAGCCGGCCTCACCCGATCACGATGGGGATCAGACTGCCGATCGGGATCGGGCTCGCGCTCGTCGGTTTTCTCGTCGCTGGCTGGAGCGGGACCGACGGCATCGGCCTCCTGACGATACTCGGGGTCCTTCTGATCGTCGTCGGCGCGGTCGCCGCGTCCATCCGCTATTTCGTCTGGACGAACACCCGCTACGTCATCACCTCTTCGGAGCTCTACAAGAAACGCGGGATCGTCTCGAGGGACGTCACCCAGTTCCGCCTCGAGAGAGTCCAGAACACCAGTCTTCGCCAGTCGGGGATCGGCCGCCTACTGGGCTACGGCGACCTGACCGTCTACACCGCCGGCTCCGGCGACCCGGAGCTGACCTTCGAACGCGTCCCCAAGCCCGAACGGGCGAGCAGCCGGCTCAGCGACCAGCTCGATGACGTCGCAACGGATGAAACGGCCGTCTGAGCGACAACTCGGAATTCGGGAGGAGAGTCGTCGACCGTCCTTCGCTGACAGGGAGACGCTCGAGCGGACGGTGACATCCTCGGAACGGTCGGTAAATCAAAGATCATTAGATCAACGATGTCCTAGAAGTCGCAATGTCTTCACAGCTGATAACGTCCGAAGAGGGACCGGTATCGCGGGGCTCGAGCGTTGCAGCGAGTGCGGGGCTCGGCGTCTTCGCCGCCGCGCTCGGCTATCTCGTCACGTACCTGTTGATCGGGAGCGAAGTACGCGAGGTGGCCGGCGATGATGTCGCCACGTGGAAGGGGGTCGCTTGGTACTTCTACAGCGCTCACTTGGTCGACCTCGAGGTCAGCAGCTCGTTCGGGCCGTTCGGCGGGACGGGCACCGTGAACCTCATCGCGGAGTCGAGCGCGGCAAACGCCGACCTGCTGTACGTCGTCCCGCCGCTCGTGCTCCTCGGTGCGGGCGCACTGCTGTCGCTCCGGCTGAACGCGACCGATTTCGGCGAGGCCGTCGCGATCGGCGCGCCGGTGACGATCGGCTACGCCGTGGTGATGGGACTTGGCGCGCTTGTCGCCGAGTCCAGCGGTACGCTCTCTGCCGGAATCGGGATCAGCGAGTCGATCACCCCGGCGACGGTCCCCGCTGTCCTACTCGGTGGTATCCTCTACCCGCTGGTGTTCGCCCCGATTGGGGCGGCGCTAGCTCTCCTGTTCGCCGACCGGTAGGTTCGGCGACTCGAAGGAAACGCCTTTGACCCGGCACTCCCCCATACCGTGTGATGGAGGTCGCCGAGGTTCTCCCCGAATTCGCCGACGCGTTCGCCTTCGAGGAGTTCAACCGAATGCAACGCGAGGCATTGCCCGCACTGCTCGAGTCCGAGGAGAACGTGGTCGCGAGCGCGCCCACGGCCTCGGGGAAGACGGCGCTCGCGGAACTGGCGATCTGCAAGGCGCTCGCCGACGGCGGCACGGCGCTGTTTATCGCCCCGATGCGAGCGCTCACGAACGAAAAGGAAGACGACTGGGACCGCTTCGAGGAGCTAGACCACTCCGTCTACGTCGTCACCGGCGAGCGCGACCTGAACCCCCGGCGGGCGCGCCGGGCGGACATCCTCGTGATGACTCCCGAGAAACTCGACTCGGCGACCCGCAAACACGATTCTCGACGGTACGACTTCGTCACCGATATCGACGTCTGCGTCATCGACGAGGTGCACCTGCTGGACGCGGATCGGCGGGGCTCCGTGCTCGAGGTGACGATCTCCCGGCTCCGGCGACTCTGCGAGCCCCGAATCATCGCGCTATCGGCGACGATGCCGAACGTCGACGACGTGGCGGCGTGGCTCGATGCGCCCGAGGAGACGACCTTCGAGTTCGGCGAAGAGTACCGACCCGTCGAGCTCAACGCGGGCGTCAAGACCTACACCCACGGCGACAACTCCTTCGCGGACAAGTACCGCCGGCTGTATCGAGCGCTCGACCTCGCGGAACCCCACCTCCGGGAGGACGGCCAGTCGCTCGTCTTCGTCTCCTCCCGGCAGGACACCGTTCAGGCCGCGAAGAAGGCTCGCGACGAGATCGCCGAGCGGGATATTCCGATGGGCGCTCGCGGCGACTACGACTTTCACACCGAATCGAAGGACCTCGAGAACGACACGCTCCGCAAATCGGCGCTCGACGGGGTGGCCTTCCACCACGCCGGCCTCTCGAAGAACGACCGGGACCTCGTCGAGGAGTGGTTCAAGCAGGGCCACATCGAACTCCTCTTCTCCACGTCGACGCTGGCCTGGGGCGTCAACCTGCCCGCCCGCTGCGTCGTGATTCGGGACACGAAACTACACGACCCCCTCGAGGGCGAAGTCGACATGAGCCCGCTGGACGTGCTCCAGATGCTCGGCCGCGCCGGACGGCCGGGGTACGACGACGTCGGCTACGGCTGGGTGGTCTGCGATACGGCCGAGGCCGACAAGTACCGCCGGCTGCTCCGCGACGGAAAGGAGATCGAATCCCGACTGGCCGAGAGCTTAGAGACCCACCTCAACGCCGAGATCGCGATGGGAACGATCACCGATCTCGAGGACGTGATGGACTGGCTCGAGACGACGTTTTACTACGTCCGCGGCCAGTCCAAGCCCGACGACTACGACTTCCCCAATCTCCGCCAGCGGGTGCGAGACTGCCTCGAGGGGCTGGTCGACCGCGGGTTCGTCGAGACCGGCGAGGACCTCTCGATCGAGGCGACGCCGCGGGGCGTGTTGACCTCGAAGTACTACCTCAGACTCGATACGGCGGCGCGCTTCGCAGCGCTGTGCGATCGCGTCGGGAGCGAGGGGGACGACGAACTCGAGGCGGACGACATTCTCGCGGCGGTCGCGACCGCCGAGGAGTTCGACTCGGTGTCGGCTCGACAGGACGAACGCGACGCGGTCAACGCGGTGCTCGTGGGGGAGGACACGGCGGACCTCGACGCGGGCGAGCGGA
>NZ_JAQIVI010000261.1 GCF_028618695.1 Natrinema soli
GCCCGCGTACTCCTCCTCGGACTGTTCACTCCAGTCGGGCATCTCCGTGACGTCGGCCCCGGCGCAGAACCCGCCCTCGGCGCCGGTCAGGACGACGACGTAGACGCCGTCGTCCGCCGCCGCCTCGCGCAGCGCCTTGTTGAGGTCGAGGATCGTCCCCCGCCGGAAGGCGTTGAGAACCTCGGGTCGATCGATCGTTATCGTCGCGATACCGTCGGCCGTCTCGTAGCGGATGTCTTCGGACATTTCGTCTCACTCGTACACGCGTCGCCCGATCTCGCGGGCCTCGATCTCGTCCCAGTCGTACTCGACGCCGAGCCCCGGACCGTCCGGCACCTGCACACGTCCGTTCGCGTCGACGGTCTCGAGCATGTCCGAGTAGTCGTTGGCGTACACCGGCGGCTGGGTGTTCGGACAGATCGGATGGACCAGTGCCACCTCGTAGTAGTTGCTGTTGCGCGTCGCGGCCAGGCAGTGGCGCTGCGCCGGTCCCGGCGCGTGGTACTCCACGTCCAGCCCGAACCCTTCCGCCACGCGAGCGATCTTCATCGCGCCGGTGATTCCGCCGTCGTACTCGGGATCGGCGCGCACGAAGTCCGTCGACTCCGTTGCGACGAAGTCCGCGTGGGGCTCGAGCCCGCGGACGTGTTCCGTCTGGAGGATCGGCGTCTCGAGCATCTCGCGGAGCTTCCGGTGGGCGTGCTGGGAGACACCGCCGTCGCGGTAGGGGTCCTCGTACCAGAGGAAGTCGGCCTCGTCGCAGGCCTTCCCGATCTTCAGCGCGTCGGCGAACGTGGCCGGGTTGCAGGCCGGATCGAGCATCAGGTCCATCTCGTCGCCGACGCGTCGGCCGACCGTGCGAACGACCTCGGCCGTCTCCTCGGGGTCGGTCCAGTCGCCGCCCCAGTCGTGGATCTTGAACCCCGGATAGCCCATCTCGAGGCACTCCTCGGCGAAGTCGGCGTACGCCTCGGGCGAGTCGAGGCCGCCGTTTCGGTCGCCCTGGTACGTCGAGGCGTAGGCCGGGAAGGAGTCGCGGTACGTTCCGAGCAGTTCGTGGATCGGCGCGTCGCGGTACTTGCCGGCGAAGTCCCACAGCGCGATGTCGATCGGTCCCATCCCCATCCAGTCGTACTTCCGCAGGGCGCGCTTGAAGGCGCTCCAGTGGCGCTCGCGCTCGAGCGGGTTCTTCCCGACGAGGTAGTCGGCGACCATGTTGAGCTGTGCGGCACCCGGCGAGTTGCCGCCGACGTACTCGCCGGTCGTCCCCTCGTCGGTGTGAACCCGCAGGGCGAACAGTTTCCGTTCGGTCGTCGTTTCGGGCTCGTAGACGATGCTGAACCCGTTGGGCGCGTAGCCGACGTCCGGCAGGTCGTAGCCGAACTCGATCGACTCGATTCGCGTGATCGTTGGTGCCATCGGTATGTCATCACATAGCTAACGAGTTCCAAATGCGTTTGCATCGCGGCCACTCGCCGGGCGAGCGCAAAGGGTTACCCCGGTCCGCGGAAAACGGGATGGTATGGTATCCCACGGATTCGTGTTGCCGACCCGCGGCGTCGTACTGTCGGCCGACGACTCGCTCGAGCAGGCCGCCCGCGTCCAATCGGAGGTGATCGGGCTCGCCCGGCGAGCCGAAGCGCTCGGCTTCGACGGCGTC
>NZ_JAQIVI010000262.1 GCF_028618695.1 Natrinema soli
CGCACCTGCTCGATGCCGACATCGACGCGGTCGGCTTCGACTTCGTCGCGGATCAGGACGACAACCTCTACAACATTCAGGAGTACGGCGCGCCCGACGATGTCGCGCTCGGCCTCGCGGACGGCCAGAACACGCTCGTCGAGGATCCCGAAGCGATCCGCGACCGAGTCGAGTGGGTCGAGGGCCAACTCGGTGTCACCGACTTTGAGACGGTCTACCTCACGACGAACACCGAGACGTTCTACCTGCCATACGGCAAGTACGTGGAGAAACTCGAGGTCCTTGCGGAAGCCGCGGACCTCGCGGAGGTGAAAGCAGCATGACGAACGAAAACAAAGATCAGTTCCGACGGCCCGATCACGACAACGACCACTTCCTGCTGACGACCGTCGTCGGCTCCTACCCCAAGCCCAAGTGGCTCAACCGCGCGAAGGAGCGCTACGAGGACGACGAGGCCGACTTCGACGAGGAGAACTGGCAGGAGGCGAAAGACGACGCCGCGCGGGTCATCACCGACGAGCACGAACGCGCCGGCCTCGACGTCGTCGTCGACGGCGAGATGCGGCGCACCGAGATGGTCGAGTTCTTCGCCCATCGGATCGAGGGCTACGAGTTCAACGGCCCCGTCAAGGTCTGGGGCCACAACTACTTCGACAAGCCGAGCGTCGTCAGCGAGGTCGAGTACGAGGACAGCTGGCTCGTCGACGAGTACGAGTTCACCGCGGCCGCCAGCGACCGGCCGGTCAAGGTCCCGATCACTGGCCCCTACACGCTCGCGAACTGGTCGTTCAACGAGGCCTACGATGACGACGACGAGCTAACCCTCGAGCTCGCCGACCTCGTCAACGAGGAGATCGAGAAGCTCGTCGACGCCGGCGCGCGCTACATCCAGATCGACGAGCCCGCGCTCGCGACCACGCCCGACGACCACGCCATCGTCGGCGAGGCCCTCGAGCACATCGTCGCCGACATCCCCGAGGAGGTTCGCATCGGCCTCCACGTCTGTTACGGCGACTACTCCCGCATCTACCCCGAAATCCTCGAGTTCCCGGTCGACGAGTTCGACCTCGAGCTCGCGAACGGCGACTACGAGCAGCTCGACGTGTTCAAGGACCCCGAGTTCTCCAAGGATCTCGCGCTCGGCGTCTGCGACGCCCACGTCGCCGAGGTCGAGTCCGTCGAGCAGATCGAGGCGAACATCAAGAAGGGACTCGAGGTCGTTCCGCCGGAACAGCTGGTCGTTTCGCCGGACTGCGGCGTGAAGCTGCTGCCCCGCGAGGTCGCCTACGGCAAGATGGCGAACATGGTCGAGGCGGCCCGGAACATCGAGGCGGACCTCGACGCGGGCAACATCGACGTCGAGCTCGGAGCGGCCACGCCGGCCGACGACTGAGTCGGTTCGCCGAAACGCCGCGCATCTGTTTTCCGCTCGTCCGGTAGTTCTCCCATCGAGTTCCGTTTCGCGTCCGGTGCCGCCGCGTGAACAGCGAGGTTTTGGGCCTACTCCTCTCCCGTAACTCCGGCTCTGCGACGCCGGACTGATGCGCCTCGTTTGGGAAACTATCACACGCATATTATACTGGTAGATACTGCTGAACCGATAGACACGACCACGACATGAGTGTTACCTGGTAACCCGTTTGTCTGATAACGTATACATACGTCGAGCTCCGACGGGTGATCGATGACGGAGTCTCTCCAGACCCAACGCGAACTGCGCGACGACGTCGCCGAGCACCGCGAGCCCGACCACGATATCGACCCGCTGTTCGTCAACCGCTGGTCGCCGCGCGCGATGACCGGCGAGCCACTCGACGAGGAGGAGTACCTCCCGCTGTTCGAGGCCGCCCGCTGGGCCCCCTCCGCGTTCAACAATCAACACTGGCGGTTCTGCTACGCGAGCCGCGAGGACGACGAGTGGGACGCGTTCGTCGACCTGCTGAACGAAGGGAACCGGGCGTGGGCGACCGACGCCGCCGTGCTCGCGGTCATCGTCTCGAAAACGACGTTCGACCACAACGGCGAACCGGCACCGGTCCACTCCTTCGATACCGGCGCAGCTTGGGAGAACCTCGCACTCGAGGGTTCGCGCCGTGATCTGGCCGTCCACGGAATGGCCGGATTCGATCACGAGCGCGCAGTCGAGGAGCTCGGCGTTCCCGACGAGTTCGAGGTCGAAGCGATGGTCGCGATTGGCGAGCGCGCCCCGCCCGAAACGCTCTCCGACGAATTGCGGGAGCGCGAACAGCCGAGCGACCGTAAGCCGCTCGCGGAGATCGTCCACCGCGGCGGCTTCGAGTAGGCCGCGCCTCGCGTTCTCGGTCCCCGATCGGAACCGGCTCGTCCCCGCACGACTCGACTGCTTTTCGGCCGGACCGAACGGACGATACGCGGGTCCGATAGCGAGGGGTACACGCCGGGAGGCCGTCACCGGTACCGATGACGGTGCGCGTCAGCGATGAACCGCCCGGTCGCTCGATCCCGCCCGTCGAAACTCGGCGGGACCGAAACGCTCGTTCGAGACAGCTGCCGTCGGCGAGTTCGGCGCATCGTTCGTTCCATTTGGTCCGTTCCATTGCAGTTATCCCCCTCTGATTACGTAGAAAATATTTATTACATATCGAGTAGTAATGCAGTCTCGTATGTCAGACGACCGACTATCGGAGCGCGAATCGGAAGGGATCGACGAATCGCGGCGAACGTTCATGAAGACGACCGGCGCGGCGACGGCGGCGTCCGCGGTCGGCGTCGGCGCGAGTACCGCCGCGGCCGAGCGAACCGGGACGGGCATCGACGACGTGATCGACGAGTTGACCCTCGAGCAGAAGGTGGGCCAGATGACGCAGGTCGCGATCGACGATCTCGGCGAGGGGTTCGGTCCCGAGACCGCGTTCAACGATCACGACGACGCGGAGACGCTCGGCGAGTTGTTCACGGAGCTTCACGTCGGGTCGATCCTCAACGGCGGGGCGACGGGACCGACGTTCGACGGCGAGGAGTTCGTCGCGGGGCTCAACCGGCTCCAGCGGTATACGGTCGAGAATACGGCCTCCGGGATTCCGTTCATCTGGGGCTGTGACGCGCTCCACGGGAACACGCTGCTCGACGGCTGTACGAGCTTCCCACAGCGGCTCAACATGGGCGCGACCCGCGACGTCGAACTGGTCGAGGCGGCGGCGACCCACACCGGGAACGAGGTCGCCGCGATGGGGGGCCACTGGACCTTCGGACCGACGGTCGACGTGCTGCGAGACATGCGTTGGGGCCGGTACTTCGAGGGCCACAGCGAGGACTCGATGCTGCTGGGCGAACTGGGGAAGGCGCGAGCCCGCGGGTTCCAGCGGAACGGTCGCGTCGCGGCGACGGTCAAACATTTCGCCGGGTACGGGACGCCCAACACCGGAAAGGACCGCGCCCACGCCCGCACGTCGATGCGAGATCTCCGTACCAGACAGCTCCCGGCCTACGAGCGAGCGCTCGAGGAGGCCGAGACGGTGATGGTCAACAGCGGGGCGGTCAACGGAAAGCCCGCCCACGCCTCGCAGTGGCTGCTGACGCAGGTGTTGCGGGAGCGCTTCGAGTTCGATGGCGTCGTCCTCACCGACTGGGACGACTTCAAGCGGATGATCTCGAATCACGAGTATCTTCCCGACACGGACGAGGGGTGGCGCGAGGCCGTCAGGCAGGGACTTGAGGCCGGGATCGACATGCACATGTGCGGCGGGGAGACGGCGCCGACGGAGTTCATCGAGACGACGATCGACCTCGTCGAGCGCGGCGAACTCTCGGAGGACCGCATCGACGAGTCGGTCCGTCGCATCCTCGAACTCAAGCGCGATCTCGGACTGTTCGACCAGCCCACCGTTCCCGAGGACGAGATCGGCGGTCTCGTCGGCGGCGCGCGGGACGTCTCCGAGCGACTCGCCAAGGAGTCGCTGGTCCTGCTAGAAAACGAAGCGGACGCGCTCCCGCTCGAGGGAGCCGAGGACGTGTTGCTGACCGGCCCCGGAGTCGAGGCGGGAACGTCCAACCGGTTCCTGATGCAACACGGCGGCTGGACGCTCGGCTGGCAGGGGATCGAGGACGGCGACCTGACCGAGGACGGGCCGCGACCGCGTCAGAACACCATCGCGGGCGAGCTGTCGGACCGACTCGGCGACCGACTCACGCACGTCCCGACCGAGTTCGAGGCCGCGCCCTATGCGAGTATCTACGAGAACTTCGACAACGGGTTCTTCGACGTGACCGACGAGCAGGAGGCGGCGGTCGTCGACGCTGCCGACGCGGCCGATGCCGTCGTCGTCGTGCTCGGCGAGGGGCCGCACAACGAGGGGTTCGGCGATCGCGACAAGATGCGCCTCCCCGAGGCACAGCGGAACCTCGTGAAACTGGTTGACGAGGCGACCGACGACGTCCCGCTCGTCGGCGTGATCGTCGCCGGGAGCCCGCGCGGGACTGCGGAAACGTTCGACCGCCTCGACGCCGTCCTGTTCGCCGGCCAGCCCGGTAGCGACACCGGCGTCGCCGTCGCCGACACCCTCTTCGGCGACAATAACCCGTCGGGACGGCTCCCGTTTACCTGGGAAGCCAACGTCGGCCACGTTCCCCTCTTCTACGACGACTACCCGCCGCGCCAGTCCGTCGGCGCGGAGAGCGGGATGGTCCAGTACGAGTTCGGGCACGGGCTCTCCTACACCGACTGGGAGTACTCGGACCTCTCGCTCTCGCGGGACACCGTCGGCAATCCCGCTCGGAACCCGCCCGTTACGGCCCGAGTGACGGTCGAGAACACCGGCGAACGGCCCGGCGAGCACATCGTCGAGGTGTACAACACCGAGTTCTACGGGTCGGTGCTCCAGCCCCACCGCCGGCTGATGGGCTTCGATCGAGTCGCGCTCGGACCCGGCGAGTCCGCGACCGTCGAAATCGAACTCGACCTCGCGACGCTCGAGGTCGTTCCCGGAGACGTGCCCGGTGACCGGGCGAAGGTAGTCGAGGCCGGCGAGTACGAACTCTCGGTCGGCGACGAGTCGACGACGCTAACGGTCAGGAACGCGGCGTCGATCACCGACTCCGAACCGGCACCCGGCCGGTACGACATCGACAACGATGGCAGCGAGGACTTCGAGGACGTCATGGCGCTCTACCGCCGACTCAAGCGACGCGGCGACGTCGGGAAGCGGTCCCCTCCGCACAGGTAACTCGCTCGCACGGCCGTCGCCGAACCCTCGAGCGAGTCGTCACCGCCCCGAGCGTAGCCGTCAGGAAAGGTCGATACTGGTCTGGGACCCGTCACTCTTGACGACGATCGTCCCGTCGCGGCGAACGACGATGCCGTAGCCGAACAGCGTGAGTTCGAAGATCACGTCGTCGTCGTCCGCCCCGCCGTCGCTTCTGACCGACTCCCGGACGGCGAACGTCACCGACTCGATCTCGGCGGTATCGTCCGCGATGGCCTCGAGCGTCGCCGTCGGCACGTCTCGGATCACGGCCTCGACGGTAAACGCGATCACGTCGGGCGGCGATTTGACCGATCCGAATCCGTCGTCCGCCGTCGAGCGAAGGTCGTCGAGACTGGTGGGAATATCCTCCGTATCCGGAGTCGCGATGCCGACGTCGGCGTTCTCGAGGCAGAGCGTCGCGGGTCCCGTCAGGTCGATTTCGACGGGGTCCGAGTCGTCGGTCGACACCGTGATGCGGACGGGATCCAGGGTCGAACCCTCGAACTCGGCGAGCAGCGCCTCGGTCACGGTGACCGTTCCCTCGATGGCGAATTCGAGCTGATCGGGCGGCCGCCGCTCGACGGAATCAGCCAGGTGGATACTCTCGGTTTCGTCGAGATCGATTGTGACGGTCATCAGTTTCTCCAGTACGTCCTCGGAGGAGCCACAAGCGTGAAACGTTATCGTATACCATGGAATGGATCGGTGCGATCGGAATCGTCGACGGTGATGCCAAAGCGCTAACTACCAAGCCGATAAACGACCGTTCATGACCCTCGAGGTCGGTGTACTCGGCTATCGATTCATGGGCAAAGCGCACGCGAACGCGATGGCGCGGCTGCCGATGTTCTTCCCGGACGCGCCCGAAGTCGAGCGTCGCGTGCTCGTCGGCCGCGACGAATCGGCGCTGTCGGATGCCGCCGAACGGCTCGGCTTCGACTCGACCGCGACGGACTGGAGAGATGTCGTCGACGACGTGGACGTCTTCTACAACCTCGGGCCGAACCACGTCCACCGCGAACCGTCGGTCGCCGCCCTCGAGGCGGGAACGCCGGTCTTCTGCGAGAAACCGCTCGCGCCGACGCTCGAAGAAGCGGACGTGATGGCCGAGACGGCGCGTGAGGCCGGCGACGACGTGCCCGCGGGCTGTGCGTTCAACTACCGGTTCGTGCCCGCGATCCGGTACGCGAAGCGACTGCTCGAGGCGGGCGAACTCGGGGAGATCCGTCAGGTCCGCGGGCGCTACCTGCAGGACTGGCTGGTCGATTCCGACGCGCCGTGGTCGTGGCGCAACGACGAGGAAATGGCCGGCTCCGGCGCGCTCGGTGATCTCGGCTCGCACACGGTCGACCTGCTTCGGTTCTTGGTCGGTGACGACGACCTTGCGGGCGATATCGAACGGCTCAGCGGCCACCTGAAGACGTTCGTCGACGAGCGACCGGTAGCGGACGACGCTGGTGAGACGAGACCGGTTACGGTCGACGACGCCTACAGCGCGCAGCTCGAGTTCGAAAACGGTGCCGTCGGATCGCTCGAGGGGACGCGGGTCGCGGCGGGCCACAAGAACGACCACACGATCGAGATCCACGGCTCGAAGGGAAGCCTCCGATTTTCGCTCGAGCGGCTGAACGAACTCGAAGTGCTCCGCGAGGGCGACCGCGGTTACGAGACGATTCTGGTCACGGACGAGGACGACCCCTACGTCGATCACTGGTGGCCGCCGGGCCACGTGCTGGGCTGGGAGCACACCTTCGTCCACGAGAACTACGAGTTCCTCAGCGCCGTCGCGGACGACCGCGAGTTCGAACCGAACTTCGAGGACGGACTCGCCGCCCAGCAGGTGCTCGACGCGATCGAACGGAGCGACGAGCGGGGCGAGTGGGTCGCGCTCGAGTAAGTCCCCTGTCCTGGTACTCGGTGGCGGTGAAAGGCGTCTCACTCCGAGCCGATCATCCGTCGGTCGGCCCATCACCTCGATGGAATCGAGCACCCGAACTCCGCAACGTATTCGGAGTGGCTCCGCCTCGAGCCACCCATGGCGGCCTACGAGACGACGATCGACGTCAGGACCGACGACCTCGGGCGGAGCGGACACGTCAACAACTCGAAGTTCGTCGCGTACACCGATCTCGCTCGGGACCGCTACTTCGCAAGTCACGGCTACGGGCCCGACGACAGCAGGCATCTGGTCGTCCAGCTCGAGGTCGAGTACGAGCGCGCGCTCACGACGCTGACACCGATCACCGTCGCCGTCGACGTGACCGATGTCGGCGAGACGAGCGTCACCCTCGAGTACGAGCTTCGGGACGACGACGGCGCGGTCGCCGCCGTCACGACGGTGGTCGTCACGGTCGACGAGGACGGCCCGGCCGCAATCCCGGCGTCGCTGCGCGACGAATTGAAGGCAGACCTCGAGTCGGCGACGGCGTGACGTTCGTCTAACGGGGCCCGACGAGCGGCTCGCGGACTGCCGAAAGCGTCGGGTATTCCCGTCGGGCGGCCGAAGTCCGGACCGCCATGTCTTCGGAGATGACCGCCCACGTTATCGAGGAGTACGGCGACCCGGACGCCTTCACGGAGACGACCCTCGAGGTCCCCGAACCCGGACCGGACGAGATCCGCGTCGCGGTCGAAGCGTCCAGTCTCAACCCGGTCGATTACAAGATCCGACAGGGTGCGCTGCCCGACTTCGCCCCCGAACTCCCGGCGACGCTCCACTGTGACGCGTCGGGCGTCGTCGACGCGGTCGGTGAGGACGTCGAGACGTTCGCTGAGGGCGACGAGGTGTACGGTATGCCCGGCGGCGCGGGCCGACAGGGCTCGCTCGCCGACTACGTGGTCGGTCACGCCGGAACCTTCGCTCACGCACCGGAGTCGATCCCGCTTGAGGAGGCCGCCGCCCTCCCGG
>NZ_JAQIVI010000263.1 GCF_028618695.1 Natrinema soli
GAGGCTCGAGCCGCCCGTCGGGATCGATCACCGTTCGCGCCGGGATCGGATCCGGCCGCGGCGGACGGCGCGCGACCAGCCGCTGAAAGCGGGTGAGATCGATCGGCTGCTCCGTCTCGATCTCCTCGCACTCGACGACGACCCGATCCCCCTCGGCGAAGAGACGGACGTAATTCAACCGGAACGAAGGGTAGTACACACCCGGCAGCCGCGAGAACCGGGTCTCGACGTGCTGGAGGTTCTTCAGCCAGGTGCCCGTGTTGACGACGACCCGATCGCCCCACTCGGTGACCGACGCGCGGTGGGTGTGTCCGTAGACGAAGACTGTGACGTCGGGATTCGCCTCGAAGATCTCCTTGGCCGCGTTCAGAAAGGGCGCGTCGCCCTGCCCGACACGAACGCCCGAGAGGACGACGCCGAAGCGCTCGAGGGTGCGCCTGAGATCTCGTCTGAACAGCCACAGGGGAACCGCGATCAGCACCAGAACGGCGATGATCACGAGGTTGACGGCGACGATGAGTTCGAGGACGATCGCGGCGACGCCGAGCGCCTGGACGACGGGATTGTCAGTGAAAAACCGCGCCGGAAGGAGCCCCACCGTCTCGAGGACGGTGCCGAACAGGTAGAGCAGCGTGAGGTTGAAAAACATCAACAGCGGGACGACGATCGCTCGCAGGAACGGGCTCATCTCCCGGTAGAAGTAATTCGAGAGGAGCCAGCGCGGGATCTCTTCCATCGGGGCGACCGACTGGATGTCGCGCAACCAGTCGCCTCTCGCCTGGCCGGAGTAGCGGCCGGCGGCGGCGACGATCCGCTGGACGACGAAGTAGCCGACCGGGAGCGCGTCGGGATTTCCCCAGTCCGGCATCCGGTTGTTCGGGTCGCGTTGCTGGCCGTGTTCGATCCAGATTTCCCCGTCGCCGACCTCGCGGGTGATCGAAATCTCCTGCTCGAGGTCGACGTTGAAGTCCGCGAGACGATCGACGTAGGAGTCGTCGCAGGCGAGGTCGTAATCGTGGTTGCCCGGGATGAGCGTGATGTCGATCGTCGCGCCCGTCGCGCGGAACTGCTCGAACACGCGCGGGTGATCGTCGATGACCCGCTCGAGTTTCGCCGGTCCCGTCACTTCGGCGTACTCCCACAGCCCGAACGCGTCGCCGTTGATGATGAGTTCGACGTCGCCGCCGCGCTCCTCGAGGTCCGCGAGAAACGAGAGGAGCTCCGTCTCGAAATCGAGCGCCGTCAGCTGTTCGTCACCGCCCATGTGGAGGTCGCTAATGAAGACGTACTCGCTGGCCATCGGACGGGTCCGGCGTACTACCAGACGGACCGGGATAGTGGTTTCCCCCTTCTGACGGCCGGCTCGCTCGAGCGCCCGTTCGGCGTCCGCGGTCCCGTCTCACTCCGTCACCCGATCCGCGGCTTCGAATCTTATCTATTAAATGCGTCCGAGCGGTACCACGAGTATGCAGGTCAAGTCTCGACACCACCTCCGCAGCGACGCGGTGTCCGATCTCGAGGAGACGCTCGAGGACCAACTCGGCGTCTCGCCCGAGGGAGATGCCTACGAGCGCGTCGAGTTCGAGGAAACCGACTGGGAGGTCGTTCTCATCGACGGCCAGCCGCGGGTCGCGTACTTCGACGAGGAGCCGTTCCTGACGGTCCGGGGAGCCAACGCCTACGAGCCCGAGAAGCGACTGGTGACCGTCGACGCGGGTGCCGTCTCGTTCGTCAGCGACGGCGCGGACGTGATGCGACCCGGGATCACGGAAGCGACCGACGACATCTCGCCGGACGATCTGATCGTCATCGCCGAGGAGTCCCACGGGAAGGTGCTCGCGGTCGGCCGCGCCCGCGTCGACGGCGCGGACATGGTCGGCGACGACGGAAAAGTGGTGGACTCGCTCCACCACGTCGGCGACGAACTCTACGAGTTCTCCGGCTAGTCGTCTCCGGTCACCTGTCGCCGCAGACGGACGACTGGTAGTCAGTTCCGGTGTCTCCGAGACCCGCCGTGCGGATGCGCCGCGATAGATCGTCACCAGACCGTCGCAGCCGTCGCCCCGACCCACAGCAGTGGTTGTCTCCGGGACAGCGTCGATCGACGCAAAAAAGTAGTCACATATTTCTCTAATTTCGATCTCCCACTCTATTGTACTAGCAATACCAGGATATTTAGGACGTATGTCCATCATTTCTAAATAGTGGTTCGTGGTACCACGGATCAGCAATGATCGAAACGACTGTCGAATCCATCGAGGTCAGGTCGCCGCCACCGATCACCACCGAAACGCCCGTCTCCGACGCGGCACAGTCCCTCCGTCGGACCGACGTGCCCGCCCTCACCGTCCTCGAGGACGAGTGCGTCGTCGGCATCGTCACCGAGTCGGATATCGTGGCACTGGTCGCGGAAACGGACGATCGGCCGGCCGTGGGGGAGATCATGTCATCACCAGTGACGACGACATCGCCGGCCGCGACGCTGGCCGAGGCCGCCGAAACGATGCGAACGAACGGTATTAAACGGCTCCCCGTCGTCAGCGACGGCATCTACCGCGGGTTGCTTTCGGCGCGGACGCTGGCTCCCTACCTCCCGCGACACCGCCTCGAGATCGAGTGGGCGGACGAGCCGATGCGCCTCGAGGCGGCCGACGGGCAGGGGTTCACTGCGAGCGACTGACCGCCGTCACCGCTCGAAGCGCACGCAGCCCAACGACTGAAGTCGTGGACGAAGTCAGTCCGCGGCCTCCTCCAATGAATCCGCTTCGAACGCGCCCTCGTACTGCGCGAGGGTGTCCCGGTAGCCCCGTTCCGCGAGCTCGTCCGTCTCGCGGAGGTCCGCGATCGACGTCTCGGTCGCGTCGATCCGCAGGTCGTTGTACGGCGGCTCGAGGTCGTGGTCTTCGGTCGTCTCGCTGTCGACGCCGTGTACCTGCCGCTGTGGCGCGCCGTCATCGACGTAATCGATCGCGCGCGCGCCACGTTCGACGTTGACCAGACTCCGGGTCGCGACGGCAGCGCGTTCGCTCACGAACGGACAGAGCGTTCCCACGCCCGGGAGTCGCGTCGTGACCCCGACGCCGAACCGGCGGTGGCGTTCCCCGTCGTCGGTTTCGTAGGCTTTTGAGACGCAGATGCTGTATGCCATCTATTACACACGACCTATCAAGAAATAAAGAAGCAACTGTGAGCGAGACGACACCGCGGCGCGTTTTCGGTGAGCGAGCGACCCGTCTGACGTAAGAACTATACAGACGGCGACGGACTCTCTCCGGTATGGGATTGATGAGTAAAATTCTCGGCGGGAGCCACTCCCGAACCGTCGAGGACTACGCCGAATTGGACCTCGAGGACGCCTCCATGGGGTCGGCCGAGGCGACGATGCAGGTACACATCGCGGAGGTCGGCACGAAGGCCGACGCGATCGATATCAAAGACGCCGTCTACGACGGCGATATCGTCATCGCGGATATCACGCGCCTGCGGACCGAGGACAGCACCGTCGAACATATCGTCGACGAACTGCGCCAGGTCGCCCAGGAGGTCGACGGCGACATCGTCCGGAAGGGAGAGGATCAGATGATTATCACGCCGACGGGCATCCACATCAGCCGCGAAAAACTGGGCCAGAACCTCTAAAACTGGACGGGGGTATCGAAACCGGTTCCGACACCGGCGGCCGACCTCGAGTCGGGGCCGTTCCGTCGCTTTCTTCGGGGTTGCCGCGGCTCAGTCGCGTTTCTGTACGAGCCGTTATAGGCGCTCGTTACGTCCGTGCGGACACCGATCGAACTACTGGTTCGTTCGGGTCGTCGATAAAAAATGTTCGTTCAGCGTCGCCCGATGCGACGTCGGTTACTTGCGCGTGACGTTCGTCGCGCGGGGGCCCTTGGGGGCCTGTTCGATATCGAATTCGATCTCCGTGCCTTCTTCGAGATCCGGACCGCCAACATCCTCCATGTGGAAGAAAACGTCGTCGTCCTCGTCGTCCGTCTCAATGAAACCGTAGCCGCCTGTGTCGTTGAAGAAATCAACCTTACCTTCTGCCATTACGAATAAACAGAGGATCGGCCCGGGGATAACACTTCCGCGAGTCGTGGTACCACGACCGTTGAAACGGCCGAACGGACCGTTTCTGTTCGGTTACGATCGTCCGCGAAGGCCTCGAGAGAGCCGTGGGCGGCGCTCGAGGTATAGTAGCCACTGAGCACCTCGCGGCCGCTCAAACGAGGTTGATGGACGTGATCCTCGAGGCGGACCGCGACCGGCAGTGAGCGTCGTCCGACTCCGTGGTCTCCGCTCGCGTCGTCTCGGTCCCAATACCTCTTTGATGATCGGCCGTGTGCTCCCGGGTATGGACGTTATTCATACCGCGGTGTGGGTATCCGATCTCGAGCGGACGCGCGAGTTCTACATCGAGGGGCTCGGACTGACGGAGAACTGGTCCTTTACCGCCGACGACGGAGTCGAAAACGTCTACATCGGCGGCGAGAACGGAGAGTTCCAGTTCAAGTACGATCCCGCGGGCGGGCCGGACATCGATTCGGGGACGATGGCCCACGTTGCGGTCGGCGTCGACAGCACCGACGAGACGTTCGAGCGAGTGCTCGAGCGCGCGGATCCGCCAGTCCAGACGGAGCCGACGACGATGGACGAGATCGGCGTCCGCGTCGCGTTTATCGAGGATCCCGACGGCTACGTCGTCGAACTCGTCGAAGAACTCGAGTAGGCTGGCGCGCCGCACTGGCCGCGTCCCGCTCGAGCGGCTACCGCTCAGAGAGGTCGCCTGCGGCGGGATCCGTGATCGACGGCTGCGTGCGGACGACCTGCG
>NZ_JAQIVI010000264.1 GCF_028618695.1 Natrinema soli
ACGCCGTCCGCGACGGGCGCGTGCGGGCGAGCGGCCGCGGACGGTACCTCTCGGGACACGTCGCGACGAAACTCCACCAGCTCCGCACCGCCTCCGGTCGCGCCGTCGGGACGCTCACGTCAGGGGGATTCCTGCGGCGATGAACGACTACGGTGAGAGCGTCGTCGACTACGGCCGGGCGGTCGTCCGTAACCACGGCGTCTGGCTGACGGCGCTCCTCTCGGTCGTCGTCTTCCTCGGTCTCGCCGCCTACGCGAACGTCGGCGACGTGACGAGCGCCCTCACCACCCTGAACTGGGGGACGTTCGCGGCCGTCATCGGCCTGACGACCGTCGGGTACGGCTTCCGGTTCGCCAAGTGGCACTACTACCTCCGGCTGCTCGAGGTGGACGTCCCGCTCGAGGCGAGCGCCATCACCTTCTTCAGCGGCCTGATGATGGTCGTCACGCCGGGGAAGGCCGGCGAGGTCTGGAAGGCGTGGTTCCTCCGGGACCAGCGCGGCGTCCCCGCGACCAAGACCACCTCCGTCGTCGGCGCCGAGCGCGTCACGGACCTCATTGCGCTGAGCGCGATGGCCGCGCTCGGGCTGCTGGTCTACAGCCACTCGTCGCTCCCCGTCGTCGTCGTCCTCAGCGCCATCGCGGCCGGTATCGGCCTGCTCCAGTGGCGTCGGGCCAGCCTGGCGATCCTCGGTCGTCTCGAGTCGGTCCCGATCGTCGGCGACTACGCGACCGAACTGGAGCGGTTCTACGAGAGCACCTACCGGCTGTTCCGGTTGCGCCCGCTGGTCGTCTCGACGCTGTGCAGCCTCGCTGCGTGGGGCCTGGAGGGCGTCGCCCTCTGGCTGGTCCTCGAGGGGTTCGGCCTCGAGACCAGCGTCGTGATCGGCCTGTTCGTCTTCGGCCTCGGGTCGGTCGTCGGCGCGGTGTCGATGCTCCCGGGAGGCCTCGC
>NZ_JAQIVI010000265.1 GCF_028618695.1 Natrinema soli
TCGCTTGTCGCCGCTCCGCCACGCCTCGGCGATCCGGTCTGCCTCCCCCGGAAACTTCGTCGCAACCGCCCGGCGGTAGCCTTCGCCGCTCCCGACGTAGTAGGCGATGTGCCGGCAGAGGGTGTCCCGAGCCTCGCTCCGGTCGTCGCTGACCGCCGACGGGACGTACGGCGCGATCGTGATCTCACCGGGTTCCCGGTCGCGCTCCCGGGCGGCGTCCGCGACCTCTTCGAACGCCTCGTCGAGGGTCGAAAAGGGAATGTTGTGCGGGATCCAGCCGTCGGCGAGCCGGCCGACGACGCGGCGATTCGCCGAACCGAGGCCGGCGTGATAGACCGGCACCGACGTCTCGATCGACGGAAAGTTCGCCGCCTCGAGCAGTTCGCCCTCGTAGTCGACCGGCTCGCCGTTCCCCGCGGTAAACTCGCGTATCAGTTCGATCGTCTCGTGGGCGCGCCGGACCGGACGATCGAACGCCGTTCCGTGGAGCCCCTCGATCGCCGTGGCCGTGCTCGTCCCGAGGCCGAGCGTGAAGCGCCCGTCGGACGCGTCCTCGAGCGAGGCCGCGGTCATCGCGAGGACGGCGGGCGATCGGGAGTAGACGTTCAAGATCGCGGTGCCGATCCGAATCTCGTCGGTCCGGCAGGCCAATTCGGTCGCCTGCACGACGGCGCTCGCACCCCAGAGCTCGCCGACCCAGACGGCGTCGTAGCCGCTGTTTTCGGCGCGAACGGCGACATCAGCGAGGTCGTCGTCGCCGAATGCCGTCACCATGAGTCCAACGTTCATGCCCGTCCGGTGAACATCCAGCGGCAAAAATCGATGCCCATCGCGACACGGGAACGATCAGACTCCGTGGAGAGGGGGCGAATCGAACGGGACGGACGCCGAAACTGCAATCAAGCGCAAGGTTGACCTGTCCGGCCGGTGATCGATTCCTATGATCGATCGGGAAGGGCGCGTCGTCTTCGGCTCACTCTTCGTGTTCGTCGTTGCCGTTGCGGGCTCGATCGTGGTCGAGCGACAGACCGGCGTCGCGCTCCAGGATCGGCCGCTGCTCGCCTTCCTGGTGTTCGCCGGCATCGCCGTCGCACTCCCACAACTGTATCTCGCGGTCACGGAAACCGGGCCCCATTCGCGAAGCAGACTTCGCTTCGCCGCGGTTGCCACGGCGGTGTTCGCGGTCGCGTTCGCCGACGACGCGTCGGGCGCTCGCTATCTGCTGATCGCAGCGATCGGCACCGGATCGATTCTCGGACTGCTCTGTTACGAGACCCTCGAGGGGTATCGCGCCGTCAGCGACGAGGTCACGTTCGACCTGCGCGATCAGTGAACCGCGACCGCTGGAATCAGCAACTGTTAGGGCATCCGACCGTCTCGTCCCACCCATGACCGATCCCGAGGACCTCGCCGAGCGGGTGCGCGACGGCGACCTTCGCATTCACGAACTCGAGGACCACGCCGACTACGATATTGCAGCCGAGGCGCGCCGACTGCTCGTCGAACGAGAGACGGGAACCGAACTCGAGGCGATCGGGGACTACACCTTCGACGCCGAGCGGGCGGATCCGAACATCGAGAACATGATCGGCGCGGCACAGGTGCCGATGGGCATCGTGGGTCCCGTGGCTGTCAACGGTGAGGAAACCTCACCGAGCTCGCAGAACTCGGGGAGTTCTGCGAACGACGGCGGCGCGGCCGCCGGCGAACACTACCTGCCGCTCGCCACGACCGAGGGCGCGCTGCTGGCGTCGGT
>NZ_JAQIVI010000266.1 GCF_028618695.1 Natrinema soli
CGGTCGCCGTCGAACCACCGGCACTCATCGGAACCGGCACACCGGTCAGTCAGGCCGATCCCGACGTCGTCGAGGACGCCGTCGACGCCGCCGCGAACGTCGACTCCGACGTCTCGGTCCTCTGTGGCGCGGGCATCAGTACGGGTGATGACGTCGTCGCGGCCAGCGATCTCGGTACCGGGGGCGTCCTCCTCGCCAGCGGCGTCGCGAAGGCCGACGATCCGAAAGCGGCCCTCGAGGACCTCGTCGCACCGCTCTGAATCGGATCACGAACTGGAGAGCGATCGACGAACGCTCGTCGCCGACCGATTTTTCTCCCCATCCGTCGTAGAGGAGGTATGACCGACGATGGGTCCGAGTCCGTGGCTGATCCGGCGGCCGGGGAGCGACCCGTGGCCGTCGCGCTCGAGAATCGGTTGATGAGTCACGGAATCTACGTGACATCGTTCGCGTGGATGGACGCGAACGAACCGCCCGTCGACGACGGGACCGGGATCGAACTCGAGTACGAGACCGTGTCCGAATCGCCTGCGATCACGAGAGACGAAGTCGGCGCGGTGGTGCGGGCGCTGTTGACGATCGGCGACGAACGAGAGTGGACGCCGGGACGCCTCGAGGTGACGTCGCTGACGACCGACGGGGAAACCCGCGGCTGGTGGTACGCCGAACGCGAGTGGTTCGAGCGTCTCGGTTCGGACCTCTCGAAACTCGAGTTTTCCCAGCTCGTTCTGAACACCATAAAAAATTACCGAAGCGAACACGACGGGCGTTAACTACGTCGCGGAGATAGATTAATAACGGTTCACGCGCCTTCTTGTCGTAGACGATTCAATGACCGGAGAACAGGTGTACGTTTCACACGCGCCAGGTGACCTCGAACTCGTCCAGGACCTGTTCACGACGGTCAAGAACTTCCCGTTCGGCGTCCACCTCGCGCTCGAGGAGATCGAGTCCGGTCGATCGCGAAAGCGACTCGAGGGGCGTCTCGCCAACAGCGACGTCGTCGTCGCGGTGCTGACCGAGGACGCGGCCGATACCACGTGGATCGATCAGGAAATCGGCTACGAGGTGGCCAAAGGAATCCCCGTCGTGCCGCTTCGCGACGAGGGAGTCAGCCGTCGCGGATACGTCGGCGACGTCGACGGTCTGGCGATCGATCGGGGAGACCTCTCGGTCATGATCTTCAACCTGCTCTCCCGGCTCCGGAGCGAACTCGCGCCGCTGGGGGCGCTATCGGTACCGAACTGGTATATTCGGTTTCCGTGTACGATCCCCGACTGCGGCCACCCGGTCACGCTCGAGCTCGAGCAGGGACAAACGAAGCTCTGGAAACTCCACAGCCACGGGAAACACCTGACGACGTCGTGTGCGGTCTGTGAGTCGACGTACTACTTCAACCCGGCGACGATCGGATTTCTGGGTCGCGAGGACGGACTCGATGTCAATCGCCGTCCCGAAGCCGCTCGTAAGCGTCCGTGACGAGCCCGAAGGCGGACCGACTCCCGCTCGAGCGGTCGGGATGGGCGCGTTTGACCTGCTCGTGATACGCGTCGCGGAGCGTCTCGTCGCTCGCGCCGGCGTCCACGCCGAGAACCTCGCGAGCCCTCGTCTTTCGCATCTCGACGGCCGCGACGATGCCGCGCTCCTCGGCGTCGGACTTGCAGTCGGCACACAACCGTTCCGTGCGCTCGTCGATCGTGGTAACGCGAAAGCGTTCTTCGGAGACCTGCTCGCGACACTGACTACAGCGGCGTCGGTTCTCGTCCGGACTCGCGTCGGTGGAACGCTCGGAGTCGGTCACTGCTGTGGGCCCCTCCGTGGTCCCCTCACCAGTGCCGTCAGTACCGGACGTTCCACCACCGTCGCGACTCGGGGCCTGGGCGACACACGACGGACAGCAGGTCACCACGGTTCCGTCGTCGAGCACCACGTCCTCGAGTTCGGCCAGCAGGAACGTGCCGGTACAGCCGTCGCACGCGTCCCGACGCTGGTCGAGCGAACCGCCTTTTTCGGCGGCCGCTCTGGCGTGTGGCTCACAGCGTTGACAGCAGACGACCTGTTCGTCGTCCGGCATCGCCACTGTCGTCAGCTCCTCGAGCGGAGCCGTTCGACCGCAGCCATCACAGCCGGCCGGTTCATCGCCGACGACAGCCATCACGCCATCGGTTCGTGTTCGTCCTTTATTAGTTCTTCTGCTGACAGTCACGATCGGCGTCAGTTCACGGCGTCGTCTCAGCCGGACGCCCGTCGCAATCGGTCCGCGTAGCGACTAATTACTCGCGGAACCTCCCCCGGGCCGTCCGACGACCGACCCTGAACGGAATCGATAACAAAGTGGCCATCCGCCGACCGCTAGATCGTGCGAGGCTCCCCTCGCACGGAGACGCTCCGTCCGTTGGACGGTACTCGGCGGCTGGCCGTTGCCGGGTACCTCCTCTCCTGTCAGGTCCGTTCGCGCCGATCAGAATCGGGAAACCGATATGACTCCGATGACGAGTACCGGTATGGACACGGCAGTTCAGACCGGCTCCCGGGATAGATCGATCGACCGCGAACGGGTCGGTATCGGCGTCGTCGACCTGGGTATCGTCGTCGGCCTCGTTCTCTTCGGGAACGTCGAACACGGCGGCAACCCGATCGCCGAACCGCTCGCATCGCTCGAGACGGTCGCCCCGTTCGTGATCGGGTGGATCGCCGTCGCAGCGCTCGCAGGCGTGTACACGCGTGACGATCTCATCGGGACCGACGGCGTTCGTCTGACGGCGATCGCGTGGATCGCGGCGGCGAACGTCGGGCTCATGCTTCGCGGGTCGCCGCTGTTCGAGGGCGGCGCGACCTGGCCGTTTCCGGTCGTCATTACCGGGACCGTGCTCGTCGCCCTGCTCGGTTGGCGGCTCGGATACGCCCTATTACTCTCACAATCGCGGTAAGTACTGTTTTCTAACTAGCTTCGCCGAAACGGGTCGACGTGGAATGTTCGAATATTCATGATTCGCTGTCGGTACTGGCTGGTATTCCCGTTTTGACGGCGAATATAGCGGGTTCGGATATAAAATGTACCGTACAATAATAGGTAGAGACTTGCTCGACGGAAAATACACGATTTATAACCAATTCATAAGTTATGGGGATACAACCCTATGGATATCGATCAGGGATGGATCCACCACGAGCCGATTATGGGAAACACTTATATGGTTATTCCCCATACTATAGAATACATTATGACTGGATATTACGACATTGTTCTCGGCCTCATCCCAGTCGCACTGCTCGGTATCACCGCAGCCCTGACCGTCGTGGGGATCTCGTTGACTGCGGCGGTGCCGATCGGTTCGCTCGTGGCGATGACGATCATCGGGCACGCGATGTTCGTCAACACGCCGGCCGAGGTCTCCGACGAGCCCCGGTCCGCGCGTCCCCAGCACGCGGACTAACGCATTCCGGTCGTTTTCTCTCTCTACCCGCTTCCGGTTCCTTTTCGTCGTTTCGTTCCCTCGTATCGGTCATGACAGAGACCCTGTTTCTGACCAGCGATGCCGTCGCAGACCTCGCGACTCCGACCGAATACGTCGACGCCGTTCGCGACGGCTATCGACAGCGGGGAAACGGCGCACCGGCACAGCCGCGATCGAAGTTCTTCCGCGGCGATCCAGACGGGATGTTCACGAGTTACGCCGCCATCCTTCCGGAGACGGGAGCGATGGGCGGGTACATGTACAGCGCGGGGTTCGGTGCCACCGACGCCTGGTTCATGACGCCGCTGTTCGACGCTGACAGCGGTGCACCCCTCGCCCTGCTCGACGGTGCCAGCATGAACCCGTTCAAAACCGGTGCGGCCGGTGCCGTCGCCGTCGACGAACTCG
>NZ_JAQIVI010000267.1 GCF_028618695.1 Natrinema soli
GCGTCCCGGCCACAGATCGCGACGTTCGCGTCCTCCTCGGCGAGCGCCTGCGCGCTCGCGAAGCCGAGGCCGCTCGAGGCGGCGGTCACCAGCGCCGAATTGCCGTCGAGTTCGAAGTCCATACCCGTGCCGACGGCCGGGGCGTACAAATCTCTCGGGGAGCCGGCAGGTGATCGATACGCGAGCAGCTGTATCGATAGCCAGCCGGTCAATAAGGGGTGACGGAGCGATCACTGCGATCGGGACGCACACTACACCCTCGAGCGGCCGCCGAGAGCGAGCGGTTGACCGCGACTACGAGAGGTGGGCGGTGACGTCGGTCGAGGAGACCATCCCGACGTAGTCGTCGTCGACGACCGGGAGGTGCTTGATCCCGTACGTGGTCAGCATCGCGGCGACCTCCTCCACGTAGAGGTCCGGGGCGGCGGTCTCGACGTCGGTCGTCATCACGTCGGCGACCCGCGACTCCGAGATGTCCCGACCGTCAGCGACGGCGTCGAGGACATCCGTACTGCTGATGATCGCCCGCGGCGAGGTCCGAACGACCAGTGCGTTGATGTCCTTCTCGCGCATCCGCTGTGCCGCTTCCATTACCGTTGCGTCCGTCGAAATCGTCTCCAGGGGCGTTGACATCACGTCTTCGACGGTGACTCTGTCATCGGGACTCATACCCGTAGACACGGAGACGGAAGGGATGACGTTTTCCGTCGACTCGGTAGATCGCGAGTCGACGAACAGTATCCTCCCGATGAGCGGTTCCGAGGGACCAGGGTGAACGGGAGATAAAAGACGGTGGACCCCCTCGAGGACGACACAGTTGAAGCGATACCCATCCATCCCGCGCGTCGAGAATGCGCCCCGCGAGCTCTTCGATGACGGGCATCTCTGGCTCCTCGAGAAAGTCGACGGGGCGAATTTTCGGTTTCAGTTGCAGCGGTCGGGGCTCGTCCGCTTCGGCGATCGAAACCGGTGGTATTCGGATCCGGACGCGATTCCCGGCCCGTACCACCACGCCGTCCGCCACGTTCGGGAGCGTCTCGACCGGGACGCGCTTCGACGCGCCGTCGACGACGTCGAGTCGATCGTCTTCTTCGGCGAGGCGATGCACCGGCACGCGATCGAGTACGAGTGGGACCGCACCCCGTCGGTCCTCGGGTTCGATATCTGGTCGGACGAGAACGGCGCGTTTTATCCGCCCGATACTACCGAACGGATCTTCGAGCGGGTCGGGCTCCGGCCCGTGAACGCCGTCGAACGTGAGCGGCACACTCGAGATTTCGATCCGGAGTCGTACGCCGTCCCGCAGTCGAACTGGTACGACGGACCCGCTGAAGGGGTTATCATTCGGAACAAACGGGGACAGCGGGCGAAACTACTCCATCCCGCGACCCGAGACGTCGAGGAGACGAGTTCGGTCGACGCGTCCGCTCCGGAGCTGGCCGCGACGTACGCGACGCGGCAACGGATGGAGAAAATCGCGAGGCTACTCGAGGACCGCCAACAACCCGTGACCGTCGAGGCCGTCCACGAGCGCGTCCTCGAGGACATCGTTCGCGAAGCGCACAACCGCCTCTATCGCGGGAGCGGAACCGTCGAGATGGACCAGTTTCGATCGGCAGTGGGGAGACTGGTGCAACAGTTTCTCGAAAACAGGCGCGAGTCTCGCAGCCACTGAACGTCATTGTACAGCCACTGAACGTCACTACACACTCGATTGCCCAGCCGTCGGGCGATCGGTGTGAATCGTTTCGGTCGATACCGTCGGAATTCGGGCTGCAGCGAGGGGTGACGGATCAGTCGTGATGGCGAACGCGGACCATTCCCTCCGAGGTCACTCCGACGATCAGCGGCGTCGATATCTGTCGGCCGGAGACGGCCGACCCCGCGGCGTCCCCGACGACTTTCATCAGATCCGGCGCGGTGTGATCGACCTTGACGCCGGCCTCGTCGCAGGCGTCGTACACCATCTGCGGGACGTCGTAGAGGTCGGTCCCGGCGGGGACGCGAACGCGGACCGGCGCGCGAAGCGCCTCCGCGAAGGCGACGGTCTCGCGGGCCTTCGAAACGTTCTCGCGGGCGCTGGACTCGATCGAGGAGACGTTCGCCCGCGAGGTCCCCAGCGCCTCGGCGATGTCGGCCTGCGAGACGCCGCGTTCGCGCAACGCGAGCACCTGTGCTTGCCGGTAGGTCAGTACACTGGTCTCCGGATCGAACCCGATCTCCTCGAGGAGTTCCTCGACGTCGTCGATCACGGCGACTCCCCTCCCCCGGCTCCGCGGACTCGCGTGGACATGTGAACAACTAGCTTCCGGTGGGATCAAAGCTTCCACGGTCCCGGCACCGGCGTCTCCGATTTCGGTATCGGTGGAAACCGCTCGTTGATCGGGGAAAAGGAGGGAAAGTGGTCGGTCGGGCGATCGAGTCAGTCGGCCGACTGGCCGGACGCGACGTACTCGTCTTCGGTCGGAGACCCAGTGACGGTTCCTACCGCCTGTCGGAGCAGCGATCGGGCGAACCGGACGACGTTCGCGGGGCCGTCGTGGGGACCGGGCGAGCGGTAGGAGACGATCAGCGACCACATCGTCGCGACGCCGAACGAGCCGAGCGCAGAGAAGCGCATTCCCATCGTCGCGTACGTCGCGGCGTAGATGGCGCCGATCGTCATCGACGGAACGCTCGAAGCGAGCGGGATGTTCGCGGTCACGTCACGCACCGTCGGTGCGAGGAAGACGATCGAGAGGACGCTGCCGGCCAGGAAAATCAGGTCTTGCCACATCATACACGTTTCTAACTCGGACACGAGTAAATACTTCTCGGTATTAGATGGCGTCGATCGGTTGGCCGAACCGTATATGCCGTTCCGGTGACTGACAGCGATCAGGAACGTTTCCGCCGCCGCCGAGACGTCACAGGGCGTCCTCGCGGAGATTCGGACGGCAGTCATCGGGGAACAACGGCTCTTCGAACGATCCTCACGGCCGTCGTCGGCGAGGGCCACGTCCTCCTCGAGGACGTACCTGGGTCCGGGAAGACCCTGACGGCGCGGACCCTCGCGACGGCGCTCGACCTCGAGTTCAAGCGCATCCAGTTCCGCCCGATCTGCTGCCGGCCGACATCACCGGCACCCACGTCTACGACGAGCAGGCCGGCGAGTTCGAGTTCGAGGAGGGACCGATCTTCGCGAACGTGGTGCTGGCCGACGAGATCAACCGCGCGCCGCCCAAGATCCAGGCCGCCCTGCTGGAAGCGATGGGCGAGAAACAAGTCTCGATCGGCGTCGACCCCGAGATTCGGGCGTACCTCGTCGACGTCTGCCGAGCGACGATCGCGAGCCGCGATTACGTCGCTCCGGAGGACGTCCACGCGGTCGTCCACCCCGTGCTGGACCACCGCATCGTCCTGACGACGGAGGCGGACGTCCGCGACGTCGATCCACGCTTGATCGTCGAGGGCGCGCTGAACAGCGTGCCGGTCCCCTCGATGGAAGACTGAGCAGCACCGGCGACAATCTTCGCGACCGCCGCATCTCCTGCTCGTCTGTCCGCGGGTGTTCGATACAGGGAAACCACGTCTCACTCCAGACCGGTCATCCGGCATGCGGTGGCGCGCGCTGGGCCGCGGTGAACCGCCGGTGAACCGCGGCCCGAAGTCGTGCGAGGGATGAGTGAGCGAGTGAAACGAGCGAATGAATCGGCTGGGGAGGGCGTGGCGATTCCGTGTTGCCACGATAGCAGGGACCTCTTTCATCGAACTCACTACCGAACACCCTGCGCCGTAAGCACATCGAGCTCGTGATTACGCGAAACGGATCGACCGAAAACGGTGACGGCTCAGTACTCGAGGCTCCAGCGCTCCGCCTCGAGCGCCGCGAGCTCGTCCGAAACGCCGTCGGCGAGCCGGTACTCGCGCCCCTCGCGGACGACGGTCCCCTCGCGCTCGAGATGCTCGAGGTGAGCGTAGGACTCGCCGGGACCGTGGAGGATGTGGATACTGTCGAGTTCGCCGAACAGCTCCGCGCTGACGGTCCACGTGTCGCACGGACCCGTTCGATCCAACGCGTCGAGCACCCGCCAGGAGCGCTCCTCGTGGTGGTCGATGATGTACTGCGCCCGCCCGGTCGGGTCGTCAATTGGGTCGCGGTGTCCCGGCCACGCGCGGTCGTAGTCCGCGTCGACCATTCCCTGCAGCGCACGGAGGTACTTCTCGAGCGGCCGGTCGACGCGGACGTCCGCCCCGCCGACGTTCGGCGTGTACACCGGCAGGAGCGTATCGCCGGAGAAGACCACCCGCCGACCGTCGATCTCGGCCTCGAACATGCTGAGGCCGGCCGCGTGACCGGGGGTATGGACGACCTCGAGGTCGGTCCCGTCGACGGAGAACGTCTCGCCGTCCTCGAAGCGAGTGACGGTCGGCGTCTCGACGGTCGTTTCGCCGTCGGTCATCCGGTCGAGGAGGACCTCCTGCTTGGCCTCGGGCATCCCCCACTCCTCGAAGTAGCGTTTCTGGCGGTCGTACATCGCGTCCCAGGCGTCCTCGTCGCCCTCGATGAGCGCCGCGTCGGCGGCGTGTGCGTACACCTCGGCACCGCTTTCGGCCTGAATCTCGCCGGCCAGCCCGCAGTGGTCGTGGTGCCAGTGCGTGAGAAAGATCCGGTCGACGTCGGCGAGTTCGAGTCCCCGATCGGCGAACGCCGCCTCGAGTTGCTCGCGAGTCGTCGGCATCCAGTCGCCGGTATCGATCAGCACCGTTTCAGATCCGTTCGCGAAGAGATAGGCGTTGTTGTCACCCTCGAACGCCGAGTTCGACAGCGATATACGTTCCATGCACCCACATCTCGCGCGAACCGAGAAAACGTTGTCTGAAGCGGAACGGTGCGGGGCGATGATCGGTACCGCCACCGGTGAGCCACAGCCCCTAGCCGCGAAACGCCCACGTCACGAGGACGACCGCGAACAGTCCCGTCCCGACGGCGACGGCCGCGAGGGCGAGCAGTGCAACGCGGAGGTCGGCTGTCGTGACGAGCGTCGCGGCGGCGTCGTCGACCGGTGCCGGCAGCGGCCGCCGATGACGCGGTTGTTGCACCGGACGCCTGCCTATCGGCCGCACCCTCGAAAATGCCGCTCGCTGGCAAGTCCGACGCGAGGGTGGGCAACGCCCCCGCTGCGAGAACCAGTCCACCGATCGCACAGACGAGCGCGATCACTGCGAGTAATTGACGGCCACTGCGAGATCTACTCCCAATCGATTACCGGACAGTAAGCAGAAACGATATTTGCATCTTGTTGCCATCGGACCGAGCATCGCCCGAACGGCGTCCGGACTCCGTGAGAATCCACCGCGCCGACTGTCCACTCGAGGCGGTGTGTTAGGAGCCCCAGAAATTATCGCGGCTGCCGAGTCGCTCGCGCTGCGGGCCGCCGTCATCGTCGTCCGCACCGGTTTCGTCGTCGGTGGCAGCATCGTCTTCCGTCTCCGCGCCCTCCGCTGCGTCTTCGTCCGCCGCTTCAGCGTCGTCGTCGTCGGGATCCATCGGCAGGATCTCCAGCTCCTCCGCTCGTGCGTGATTGCTGTGGACCCGGGTGATCTCGACTCGAGCGCGGGCTTCCGGTAAGATACCGTCGACCATGACGATGAACCCGTCGTCGGTTCGGCCGACGCCGGCGCCGCTTTCGTGCATGTCGACGACGTCGATGACGACTTCCTCGCCCGACTTGACCGGCTGGGTCTTGAGATCGTCGATCGGCTGATTGTATTGGTTGCACCACTCCTTGCCACCCCGGTCACCGTAGTGTTGACATCCCATTCCCGAGATCCGTTCGGAAAACTCCGGGCAGTCATCGGCGAGTGGACAGTCTGCCATGAACGGCACTACCAGTGGTGGCGTTAAACCGTTTCCGTCTTCCGGATCGTGAACGAGAGAGAGCGAAACGCTGGTAGCTATCGGTCGGAGAATCGACTGCAGATATAACGCATCATGAATGGAATCTGAAGAATGGTAACTGAACGGCTTCTGGGTGACGGGCGGTTTCGAAAAGGTTTACGGTATGGACGTAGCAGTGATGGATGATGAAAATTCTCGTTACGGTCAAAGAGGTCGCGACCGTCGAAGACGAGTTCGAAATCGAGGGAACGGAAATCGCTGACCAGTACCTCGGCGCCGATCTCAACGAGTGGGACGACTACGCGATCGAAGAGGCCGTTCAGCTCCAGGAAGACGGCATCGCCGACGAGGTCGTCACCGTCACCATCGGTCCGGAGGACGGCGAACAGACCATCCGCCAGGCACTCGCGAAAGGTGCTGACCGCGCCGTCCGCGTCTGGGATGACTCTCTCGAGGGTGTCGATCTGCTCGACGTTAACGCCAAGACGGAGATTCTCAGCGCCGTCATCGAGGAAGAGGACCCCGACCTCGTGCTCACCGGCGTCCAGGCCGGCGACGACAGCTTCGCCGCGACCGGCGTTTCGGTGGCCGAGAACCTCGGCTTCCAGTGGGGCGCGGTCGTCAACCACCTCGAGCACGACCTCGAGGACGGCATCGCCTCCGTGCGACGTGAACTCGAGGGCGGCGTCGAGGAGCTCACCGAACTCGAGCTGCCGGCCGTCTTGACGATTCAGACGGGGATCAACGAACCGCGCTACGCGAGCCTGCGCGGTATTCGGCAGGCTCAGCGCAAGGAACTCGACGTCAAGGCCCTCGCCGATATCGGCGTCGACGAGAGTACCATCGAATCCGAACTCGAC
>NZ_JAQIVI010000268.1 GCF_028618695.1 Natrinema soli
GCGTCCGTGCGGCCGGCGGCGGCGTAGCCCGCAGGTTTGTCGGCGTCGGGATCGAGGACCTCGAGCGCGCGGAGCGCGTCGAAGATCGCGTCCTCGACGGTCGAGACGTCGGGCTGGCGCTGGAAGCCGTGATAGCCCGTGCCGTCGTAGGCGACTCTGAACGCGCGAAGGGGCATGGTCTCGAGTCGACCCAGCGCGGCCAGCGAGTTATACGGTTCGCTCATATTCGGAGAGGCTACTGACCGCACGGTACAGGGGAACCACGTCTCACTCCAGACCAGCCAACCGGCGTGCGGTGGCGCGCGCTGGGCCGCGGTGAATGCCAATGAACCGCGGCTCGAAATCGTGCGAGGGATGAGCGAGAGAACGGAAGCGCGGCGCAAAGCGCCGCGGAAAGGCGAACGGCCGAAGGCCGTGAGCCAGTGACCGAGCGAATCGGTTGGGGAGGGCGTGGCGATTCCCTATTGCCACGATAGCAGGACGCTTCGTCTCACACGATTCCATTAGAACATACCGTTCCATTCACAGATCCACTGAGCGGCTACCACGCCTACCGAAGCGTGTCGAAACTAATCGAATCAGAAAACCGATTCGATGACGGTCCTGCCAACGACTCACAGATCGTCGTCGGGATCGAACCGGTCGTGGTCGGGCTCGTGAACGTCGAACTCGTCGGTACCGGACTCGCCGATATCTGAATCGTCGAGGTCGAAGGCATCGGTCTCGAGCGCCGAGCCGTCGGCGCTGATGGCCCCGTCCTGGACCTCGATGGTAACGCTGTCGTCGTCCGAGGACATCCCCAGTAACTGCCCCGTCGCCGACTCCACTACCTGATTGACCGACCAGACGAACCGCAGGACGGACTCGAGTTCGGTCCCGACCTCGCGGACGCCGCGCTGCCGGGAGAGGTCGCCCAGACTCCGTGCCCCTTCCGGATGAAGGTACTGGATCGGATGATCGGTCGGCACCTCGCGGAGGTCGACGTCGAACGACCAGATGTAGGGAAGGGCCTGGAGGGCGTAGCCCTGCGGTTTCGGTGCTCGTCGGCCGGCGGCGCTCAGCGCGATGGTCTTCGCCGTCGATTCGCCGTCGGTGTCGAAGTAGACGCCCGGAACGCTCGGAATGGAGAGTCGCATACTCGTGGTAGGGTGCCGGGGACGGGTGAGTCCCGACCCGGCACTCCCAGCCTCGTTTTATAGGGTCGCAGTGGATTTGGGCTGCCCGTTCCGCTCCCGTCAGTGGAAGGTATCCGCGAACTTGTCCCGCCGGTTGATATCGAGTTCGCTCACGCTCGAGCCCCCGCGACTTGCAGCGAACCGGATCGCTTCGGCGACCTCCTCGGGTTCGGTGACCTCGCCTTCGTCGAACCGATCGGAGAAACTCTCGCCGTAGGCCGACCCGAACTCCGAGCGGACTTCGGCGGGGTTGACGATCGTGATCCCGATGTCCTCGTCACCGACCTGGGCCGCGAGGCTCTTGGCGAAGCCCCGGACCCACCACTTCGTCGCAGCGTACACGGGATTGGACGGCCGCGGGTGCTTGCCGGCGAAACTGGCGACGAAGATCAGGTGTCCCTCGCGCTCGCGGACGTGGGGAATCGCCGCCCGCGTCGCGTAGAAGACGCCGTCGACGTTGGTCTCCTGCATCGTCTCGTAGTCGTCGGTCGACAGCGATTCGATCTCGCCCCCGCGGCCCAGTCCGGCGTTGTTCACCAGCACGTCGATCCCGCCGAAGCGGTCGACGGCCGCCTCGAGGAGCGCGTCGACGTCGTCCTCCTCGCGAACGTTCGTCGGAACGACCAGCGTCTCGATATCGTGGGCCGCCTCGAGGTCCGCTGCGAGATCGGTCAATCGGTCCTCGCTGCGGGCCGCGAGGACGACGTTCGCTCCCGCGGCGGCGAGTTCGCGACAGGTCGCCGCGCCGATTCCCGAACTCGCGCCCGTGACGATCGCGACGTCCCGCTCGAGTGTGTCGGACATCGCCCGAGACTAGGTGCGCATCGATCCTAAAAACGGGGGTCGCGGATCGATCGAGATCGACGAGCGATGACGGCGGTCCGCAACGGCGCGATCAGTCGTCCTCGAGGTCGTACAGTTCGCCGTACTTCGAGGTGACGTACTCGAGGTCGTACAGTTCGCCGTACTTCGAGGTGACGTACTCGAGGAAGTAGTCCGCGGTCAGTCCCTCGCCGGTCGCCCGCTCGATCAGCTCCGGCGTGACGTAGCGCTTACCGTGGCGGTGGACGTGCTCGCGGAGCCAGCCGTTGAGTTCGTCGAACTCGCCCTCGCGGATCTGGTCGTCGAACGACCCCCGATCCCCCTCGGCGGCGGCGTACAGCTGCGCGGCGAGCACCGAGCCCAGCGAGTACGTCGAGAAGTAACCGAAGTCGCCGTGAGACCAGTGGATGTCCTGCAGGCAGCCCTCCGCGTCGGTTTCGGGACGGACGCCGAGGTACTCCTCGTACTTGTCGTTCCAGACCTCGGGGACCTCCGAGACCTCGAGGTCGCCCCGGATCAGGTCGCGTTCGATCTCGAAGCGGATGACGATGTGGAGGTGGTAGGTGAGTTCGTCCGCCTCGACCCGGATGAGGTTATCGTCGTGGACCTGATTCGCGGCCTCGTAGGCCTCCTCGGGCGTGACGCCCTCGAGTTCCGGGAAGCGCTTGCGGGCGATCGGCAGGAAGTGCTCCCAGAAGGGACGGGAGCGGCCGACGTGGTTCTCCCAGAGCCGGGACTGGGACTCGTGGACCGAGAGGTCCCGGGCCTCGCCCAGTGGCGTACCGTAGCCGTCGTCGGGGAGGCCCTGCGTGTAGTTCGCGTGGCCGAACTCGTGGATCGTCGAGGTGATCGATCCCAGGAGGTCGTCCTCCTCGAAACGGGTCGTCACGCGCGCGTCGAACTGCGTTCCAGACGAGAACGGATGGGGTGCCGTGTCGAGTCGGCCGCGGTCCCAGTCGTAGCCCAGCGAGTCGAGCACGTCCCGTGCGAGCGCCTCCTGATCGTCGTCGTCGAACTCGCCCGCGAAGGCGTCGGTCTCGAGTTGCGCCTCGCTCTCCTGGATCGCGTCGATCAGCGGTACGAGATTCTCGCGCAGGCGCTCGAGGACCCGTTCGGCCGTCTCGAGGTCGATGTACGGCTCGTAGTCAGCGAAGAGCACGGCGTAGGGATCGGCGTCTGGATCGATGTGGTTCGCGTACTCGCGCTTGAGTTCGACCAGTTTCTCGAAGGTCGGCGCGAACTGCTCGAAGTCGTCTTCCTCCCGGGCCCGCTTCCACGTGGGATGGGCGTTCGACGCCGTCGCCGAAATCTCCTCGACCAGTTCCCCCGGAACGCTCGTCTCGCGATCGTACGTGCGACGAACCTCGCGGACGACCGCGGCCTGCTCGTCCTCGAGGTCGGCGGACTCGAGTTCCGAGAGCAACGCACCGGTCTCGTCTGCGGTCAGGAGTTCGTGACTGATAGAGGACAGCGTCGAGAGCTGCTGTGCGCGGGCCGGCGTCCCCTCGTCGGGCATCACGACCTCCTGATCCCATCGGAGGATGCCGGCGGCGTTGCCCACGTTCGAGATGCGTCGGACGCGGTCCTCGAACTGGTCGTACGTATCGGCCTCGCTCGCGTCGCTCCGAGCCTGATCGGTCGCCATAGCCGTATCGTTCGCTCGGAATCGGTATCAACGTCCGGGTTCCGGTCACTTCGTAAGCGATCGAACGCGAACGGCGGTTACACGACCCGACTCGGGAACTGTCGGCACTCGAGACGATCAGTACGCCGTTGCAAAGGCGTTGCAAGCTGCTGTCACGCCGCGCTCGACAGCCGATGAAAGACAGGCATAACTTGCAAGCAGCGGACTGTTCCACCGAGCTGACGTACGCCGTTTCACTATGGTCGTTTCGTCACCAATCGCGTCAGCTATCGTGTTCATCGTGAGCCTGCTGATCGGTGCGCTCGGCATCTACGCGGGTGCGCGAGTCATCGTCGGCCGAGGAGACTACGATCACGCCATCGTCACAGCGTTGATCGGAGCCGTCGTCTGGGCGATCGTCGGTTTCGTCGTCGGCTGGATACCGCTCGTCGGACCGTTGCTGGCCCTGCTCGCGTACGTCGCGGTCATCAACTGGCGGTATCCCGGCGACTGGACCGCCGCGGCGATGATCGGGCTCGTCGCGTGGGTCACCGTCCTGATCGTGCTCTACGCCCTCGCCGTGCTCGGCGTCACCGGTTTCGAGGCGGTCGGCGTCCCGGGGGCCTGAAAATCGACGATCGAATCTCGACGATCGAATAGCCGACGCCGCTACCGCGACGGCGTGCAGCAACGCTGCTCCCGTGACGGTGTATAGCGACGCCGCTACCGAAACACTGCCAGCAAAACCAGATCACCGGGATGGCGGCCATCGATCCGCGGTTCGCCGATAAGTCTCGAGACACCGCTCGAGGACGGCGATCGAGACGCTCTCGTCGTCGGTATGGGCTTCGCCGGGTTCGGACGGACCGCAGATGAGACACTCCGTGCCGGCCTGCGAGAGCCAGCCCGCGTCGGTCGCGTGCGGTTTCGTCACGAGTTCGGGTTCGCCGTCCTGCGCGTCAGTTGCGGTCGCCAGAACCGCGTCGGCGAACGCCGCGTCGGTACAGCGCATCGGCGGCAGATCCTGATCGACCGTCCACTCGACTCCTTCGAGGTCTGCGACCCGCTCGAGCGCTGCGCGTTCGCCCGGCACCGTGCGCTCGTCGACGGTAAACTCGCAGCGGGCCGGAACGACGTTCATCGCCGATCCGCCCTCGATCTCGGTGACGGTGAGCCGGCCCTCGAGCGTGTCGCCCGCCGCGTCGACCGACGGGGGCTCGAGGTCGCGGAC
>NZ_JAQIVI010000269.1 GCF_028618695.1 Natrinema soli
CGAGGGTGGCGACCGGGAGCGCGGCGGCCTCGTCGACGACGACGATATCGGCCGACTCGAGGGCTGTGATGGCCGCGCTCGGCTCGCGGAATTCGACCGAGCCACCGCCACCCGTCTCGATTCGGCGGGGCTCAACGGTCGCGGTATCACCCTCGAGCCGTTCGCAGAGTTCGCCCGCTCGCTCGAAGAGTTCCGACGTGTTACGCGCTGCGGGAGCGGTTACCAGAACGTTCTCGCCGCGGATGGCGAACGCTCCCGCAGCCAGGCCCGCCGCACTGGACTTGCCGCGGCCGCGATCGGCCTCGAGGACGACGGCCTGATCGGCCTCGAGGAGCGACTCGAACGCGGCGACTGCGTCGCCCTGATCCGCGGTGAGACAGGCCTCGTACACTGCGGCCGGAAACCGGTGGTCTGGGGGCGGAGACGGCGTCTTCGGTGGCAGCCGCGGGGGCGAGTCGGTCAGTCCGTCGGCCTCGAGCCGCTCACTCTCGAGGTCGACGATGGCGATCCCGCGGTGTTCCCGCAGCGTCTCGACGAGACGGCGTCTGAACCGACCGGTGACGTCGTCCAGTTCGAACGGCGGGACGGCGAGGGAGGCGTCGAACCCGTCGCGCCGATCCGGCCACGCCTCGAGCGGCGGGGCGAGCAGGAGAAGGAGGCCCCCACCGTCGACCGCCCCGACGACTTTCCCGAGCGCGTTCGGCTGGAGTTCCTCGTGAGCGTCGATTGCGATTACGTCTCGCGTCGTCCCGAGGAGGTCGCCCGCGTTGACCTGCGGAATCTGTTCGCAGCGGAGTCGCTCGTCGGGACCGACGAGCGTCGTCTCAGTGATCCCGACGGGGAGCGTCTCGAGGATCGACTCGAGCGCGTCGTACCCCCGCTCGCGATCTCCCGCGAGCACCAGCATCCGTCGCTCGTTCGCTCGCGTCGCCTCCTCGGCGAGCGACTCGGCGAGTCCGACGAGATCGACGTTCATGCGTTCGGATTGGTGCCTCGAGAGTAATAGGCACCGACCCGTGACCGCCCGCCGTCTGGCTGTCAGTTTGAATATGTGTACGCGCGTTCGCGTCGGAGGATCCACGAGGTCGAACGGTCCGTGCGGTGGCGTCCCACAGCCTCACGTGTTTGAACACGCTTTTAAGGGGGGCAGCGCTATTCGGGTGTACACCCTACGCGGGGTTGATGATGCTCCTAGCTTCACAGGACTTCCGCCGGGATCCGCCCGGCACGGGTACCCAGTGCCCGGACGGCAGGGGAGCGCGAGCCCACGTGTAGGAGAGGTGAACAACCAATGTCAGTCTACGTAACCACCGACATCCCAGCCGACCTCGCCGACGACGCCCTCGAGGCGCTCGAGGTCGCACGAGACACCGGCCGAGTAAAGAAAGGAACGAACGAAACCACGAAGGCGATCGAGCGCGGCAACGCCGAGCTCGTCTACGTCGCCGAAGACGTCTCCCCCGAGGAAATCGTCATGCACCTGCCCGAACTCGCAGACGAGAAGGGTATTCCTGTCGTCTTCATCGAGACCCAGGACGATGTCGGCCACGCCGCCGGCCTCGAGGTCGGTTCGGCCGCCGCGGCGATCGTCGACGCCGGCGAAGCCGAGGAAGACGTCGAGGATATCGCTGATAAGGTCGAGGACCTCGACTGAGGTGATCAGAGATGAGTGCTGAAGAGGAAGAAAGCGGCTCTACGCCCGCCGAGGTCATCGAGATCGTCGGTAAGACCGGCATGCACGGCGAAGCCATGCAGGTCAAATGCCGAATCAAGGAGGGCGAGAACCAGGGACGCATCATCACCCGTAACTGTCTCGGACCGGTCCGCGAAGGGGACGTACTCCAGCTTCGCGAGACCGCCCGGGAGGCCGACTCCATCGGAGGACAATAATGGTCGAGAAACGAACCTGCGACTACACGGGCGAAGAGATCGAACCCGGCACGGGCATCATGTACGTCCAGACGGACGGCACCGTGCTCCACTTCGTCGACTCCAAGGCGGAGAAAAACTTCAAGCTCGGGCGCGAACCGCGCGACCTCGAGTGGACCGAAGAAGGTCGTCGCGGCAAGGGTCCTGCGCAGGCCGAGACGCCTGCCGACACGGAAGCCGACCAGACCGAGCAGGTCGAGGCCGGCGAAGACGAGGACCTCGAGACGGAAGCCGATGCCGTCGACGAAGAGGAGGGCACCGAGCCCGCAGGTGACGAGGAGATCGCCGAGGGAGAGTCCGTTGAGGGCGAAGCCGAGGCCGCCGCTGAGGGCGACCTCGACGACGTCGCCGGCGGCAAGGAAGAAAGCGACGAAGCCGAAACTGAGGCCGAACAGTGAGCGATCACGAGCGTACGTTCGTGATGGTCAAGCCCGACGCCTTCGCGCGTGGGCTCGTGGGAACCGTCGTCTCCCGACTCGAGGACCGCGGGCTCAAGCTCGTCGGTATCAAAGTCGAAACCATGCCCCGCGAACGGGCGGAAGAACACTACAGCGAACACGAGGACAAGCCGTTCTACGACGACCTCGTCGACTTCATCACCTCGGGACCGGTCGTCCCGATGGTCTGGGAGGGACAGGACGCGACCCGACAGGTCCGCCAGATGATCGGCGAGACCGACCCGCTCGAGGCTGCTCCCGGAACGATTCGGGGAGACTACGCGCTCGATCTCGGTCGGAACGTCGTTCACGCCGCAGACCACGAGGACGAGGGCGCGAACGAGCGCGAAATCGGGATCCACTTCGACGACGACGAGCTGATCGACTACGATCAGCACGACGCCGAGTGGCTCTACGAGTAACTGGCCTTGATCGGACGACGGATCTCGATCGAACCGCTTCACTGAGCCGAACGCATTCCGACCGATCGTCGATGGGCGTCGTTCGACGGCCGTCGAGACACGCCCCGTCAGGCGATCTGTCGCTATTATACATATTGTACCAGTCCGAGATAATGACGTATTTAACACACATATTTTTCTAGGGAGACGTAACATCTAATGTGTCGGCCGCAGTAGGGGCCCTTGGTGGTTTCGAATGGTAATACACGGTAGGTGGTTCGTGAATGCGTAAAACGGAGGGAGAGGCGACAGCGTTGGCGCCGGACGTGACACCATCGCTGGATCTCGTTTTCGATCTCCTCTCGGACAGTCGCCGGCGGTACGCACTCTACTACCTGAACGATCAGCCGAACGGCGTCGCGACGATCGAAAACCTCACGAAGAACGTCATCGCCCTCGAACGAACGGCTGACGTCGACGGGGAGACAGCGGCCAATACTCGATCCGGTCACGATCACGAGGGCGACTCCGCGGACCAACAAGCGAGCGTGCGAATGGAACTCCAGCACATCCACCTTCCGAAACTCGAGGACGCGGGGATCCTCGAACATGATACACGGAGCGAGACGGTTCGATACTGGAGCCAGCCGTCGGTCGAGGAGTGGCTCGAGCATGCGCAGCACAAGGAAACGGCGTAGTCGCGGGGATACCGAACCGGTCGGCGACCACGAACGGCAGCTGGGGGAGTGGGCAACCACCGATCGCTGAAAGCTTTAATACCCCATTCGTTGTGAATCGACTGAGGTGTCGGTAAATCGCATGACGGGGAGGCCGTCGATCGATGAGGTGTGATATCGTCCCACTCCTCAAAACTTAACAGGCGAGATACCGATACAGAACGTGAGGTGCATACTATGGCTGATCACGAACTTCCACCGCTTCCGTACGATTACGACGCACTCGAACCGGCACTGTCCGAACAGGTACTGACCTGGCATCACGACACCCACCATCAGGGTTACGTTAACGGCCTGAACTCCGCCGAGGAGACCCTCGCGGAAAACCGCGATGAGGGCGACTTCGGCTCCACGCCTGGAGCCCTCAAGAACGTCACCCACAACGGCTGTGGGCACTATCTCCACACGCTGTTCTGGGAGAACATGTCCCCGAACGGCGGCGGCGAGCCGGAGGGTGACCTCGCCGACCGCATCGAAGAGGACTTCGGCTCCTACGAGGGATGGAAGGGCGAGTTCGAGGCAGCTGCCGGCGCAGCCGGTGGCTGGGCACTGCTCGTGTACGACCCGGTCGCCAAGCAGCTTCGCAACATCGCGGTCGACAAGCACGACCAGGGCGCACTCTGGGGCTCCCATCCCGTCCTCGCGCTGGACGTCTGGGAACACTCCTACTACTACGACTACGGACCGGACCGCGGAGACTTCATCGACGCCTTCTTCGATGTCGTCAACTGGGAGAAGGCCGAAGAGGAGTACCAGACCTGCCTCGGTCACTTCGAGTAAGACAGTCGATTCGAAGACGAGCCAGTTAACACTGCCTTTTCTCGGCGATCGATGGCCGACAGCGGTCGCTCTCGTCTGAGTAGCGCGTGCGAGTCCCGCAGCGTGTCCGATTCGCGCGATCACCTGCCACCGCACATCCTGTGAGTGACTACCATCGTTTAACTGCGTGCGGGACAATCTCATATTCTACATGGTCGCCGAGGATAGCAGCATCGGTACGACGGTCGAGGATCGAGACCGAAAGCGGCAGGGACTGGCGCTCGAGACGGAACGAGAATCCAGCGATACGGCGCTGGCGGCCGACCTTCGGGCCGCCTGCGACGGCGACGTGCGATTCGACGAGTACGCCCGCGTCCTCTACGCGACGGACGGCAGCATCTACGGCGCACAGCCCGCGGGCGTCGTCTTCCCGCGGGACACTGCCGACGT
>NZ_JAQIVI010000027.1 GCF_028618695.1 Natrinema soli
CACCGTCTCGAACGTCCACCGACGGCGACCCGTCGCTCGCTCGAGCGCGTAGCAATTCCCGCCGGTCGTTCCGACGTAGACGGTGTCGCGATCGAGAACCGGCGAACTCGGCGAACCGGGGAGATCGGCCGTCCACGCCTCCGCGGGGCGAGACGGCCCCTCGAGGTCGCGCCGGAGCCCGGAGTTGCGCGGATCACCCTTGTACTGGTTCCAGTCGGTCACTGCCTCCGGATACCGACCGAACCGCTATAACAGTGGGTGGATCCACTGGCTTTGTCCGGGAGGACGCGATCAGTAGAGGGGAGCTACGTATCACTCCAGCCCACGGTAGCCGACGCGCGGTGGCGCGCGCTTGCGGCCGACCGAACGGGAGTGAGGGCGGCCGCCGATGCCGTGCGAGGGATGAGTGAGGGAGCGCAGCGACCGAACGAATCGGCTGGGGAGGGCGTGGCGATTCCCTGTTACCACGATAGCAGGACGCTTCTTTCGCTATGTCTCCGGTAGAATCGGCTGTTCCATTCACAGCCGGAGTGGACGGCCGTTTCACAGCACGTTCTAGTAACGAAACTGACGGAGTACTCCAGTATCGAGCCGACGGCTCGTCGGTGAAAGAGGGGAGCGACAGGAAGAGGAAGCAACTGGTGTATGGCGCAGTTGTGAAGTGATGATGATGTGGCTTCCTGTCGCGTACGTCTGTATACTCGGGGAACTGCAATACCGGTGACCCCTACACAGTTTGGGGGTCCGTCGAACGGCGCGACGAAAACAGAATCGCGAAGCGACAGCAAAACGGACGACACCGCCGGTAACCGGCCAGTACGGGCCAGAACGGACCAGTACGGGCTGGTACGGGCCGGTACGGGCTGGTACGGGCTGGTACGCTTATTCCCAGGGATGAGTCCCGCGCTCGCTGGGCCAGAGCGGATACCAGTACTCCTTCTCGCGCTCGATCTCGAGTTCGCCGTCTAACGCCGACTCGAGGGTGAACTCCGCACTCGAGTCGCGCTCCCGACCGTCGCGCGGGACGAAGGGATAGAAACGCCCGCGACGGAAGGAGTAGATCCAGTAGGCGGTCCCGTCCGCGTCGGCGGTTCCACCGCCTCCGTTCCGATGTCGCGAAGCGCCATCGCGGTCCCGATAGGCGAACACAGCAGCCAGCAAGCGCGAACCGTAGCCGTGCTCGATGAACGTGTCCGCGGCGAAGTGCATGCTCGTGATCAGATCCTCGGGGTCGTCGTCCGCGAGGACCACCCAGTGATACCCGTGATCGTCGCTGGTGACCGAGAATTCGGTGCCGGTCTCCGCCTGCCCGGCCTCGAGGATCGCTTCGACCTCGTCGACGGCGTCACGGAAGTCGCTCGAGTCGACGCCGGAGAAACAGAGCGCGCCGACGTCCAGCGACTCGTAGCCCAGATCGGCCTGCATCGTGAGATAGGCGGTACTCATGCCGAAGAGGTCGTCGGGGTCGGCGTCGCGTCCGGCGTCGGCCTCGGCGCGCGAGCCGAGGATGGCGCGGAGTCCGTCCAGCAGTCCCATGTGTGGAGTGACGGGGCCGGTTCCTTAGAACGATTGCATTTCGCGCTCGAGGTCCCGAAGCTGTTCGACGCGGCGCTCGGTCGGCGGGTGCGTCGAGAAGAGCCGGCCGACGATGCCGGACTTGATCGGGATGATGAAGAAGGCGTTCATCTCGGCTTCCTCGCGCATGTCGTCTTTCGGGACCTTGTCCATCTCGCCGGAGATCTTCAGGAGCGCCGAGGCGAGTGCCGACGGATTACCGGTGATGGCGGCGGCCCCGCGGTCGGCGGCGTACTCGCGGTAGCGCGAGAGCGCCCGAATGAGCAGATAGCTGATGATCCAGACGACCAGCGAGACGAGGATCGCGACGACGATGCCGCCGCCGCCCTGCCGGCCGCGGCCG
>NZ_JAQIVI010000270.1 GCF_028618695.1 Natrinema soli
TCCAGGCCCTGCGTGACGACGGCGTCGACCCCGGCGGCGACCGCCTCGCGTGCAGCAGCAGCGCTACCGACGGTCTGAAACGCGAGCGCGCCAGCCTCGTGAATTCGGTCGACGAAGGGCGCTGCCTCGCCGAACGAGAGCGTAACGACGTCGGCCCCGCTTTCGAGAATCACCTTGAGGTGCTCGTCCGTATCCACGATCGTCGTCGCGTCGTCGCACACGAGGTTGACCGCGAGGTGGCCGAGGCCGCCAGCGTTCGAGACGGCCGCCGCGAGTTCAGGGGTCGTCGCGCTGCCGATCGATGCCTGCACGATCGGGTACTCGACCTCGAGCAGGTCACCTAAATTGCGAGGCGGAGGCCCCTTCCTCAACGGAGTGAGCGGAGCGAACGGAGTAAGGAGGGGAGGAGCCGACAACACCACAACGAACCACGTTCTCAGACAGGACCACTCCCGGGCGTTTAAGTAACATCGCTACGTTATGTGAGACCGTCGTGGAATACCGTCGAACCGCCGTAATCAAGCTCGACGTGCCTCAGGACGCCGATGCGTCCCTTCGTGAGACTGTCGGGCAATTCAAACACTGTGCGAACACCGCGAGCGAATGGTGTTGGCATGGTAGCGACGACGGATACCACGTTACCTCAAAGGCCAAAGCAGAACGTGCCCTGTACGACCAACTACGGGATGAAACCAACCTTACCGCGAACCTCGTTCAGAAGGGTGTTCGCCGGGCGGTCGAAGCCGTCAAGAGCGGTGTAGTAAGATTGAAACGCGGTGAACGAACGTCCCAACCCTACTTCTCCGCCGACAGCGCGGTCTACGATAAGCGAAGTGCGACGTTCCACCGCGACCACGTCTCTCTTTCGACCGTCAACGGGCGTGTCGAGTGCGACTACATCCTCCCCGACGACCCCGACCGCCATCCGCGGACGTACCTCGAAGACGAGGACTACGAGTTCCGCATGGCGAACCTACAGCGGCGGGACGGTAAGTGGTTCCTTCATGCCTCGATGCGGAAGATCGAAGCCGACGACCCCGAACTCGACACCGAGCACAGAACAGTCCTCGGTGTGGATCTCGGGGTAAACAACATCGCAGTTGCGTCCACCGGCACGTTTTGGTCCGCCGATGAGTTTAACCATTGGCGACGAGAGTACGAAAAGCGCCGTGGCTCGCTTCAACAGCACGGAACGCGAGCCGCACACGAAGCCATCGAAGGCGTCGGTCGCAAGGAGTACGGACGCTTCGAAATATACCTTCATGGCGTAGCGAACGAACTCATCGAGGAAGCCGTCGAATACGGCTGTTCGCATATCGTCTTCGAGGACTTGACGCATATCCGCGAGAATATCCCACAGGCGACGTGGCAACACGTGTGGGCGTTCCGCCGGTTGTTCCAATACATCGAGTACAAGGCGGCTGAACACGGTGTTGAAGCCGTACAAGTTCCGCCGGACCATACGTCTCAACGGTGTTCGACGTGTGGATGTACCCACGAGGACAACCGCGACGGCGAGCACTTCGAGTGTTTAAAATGTGGGTATCTGAACCACGCGGACTACAACGCGGCGAAGAACATCGGATTTCGGTATCTCCGTCGGCGGCAAAACGCAGCCGACGGAGGCGCACCTGTAGACGTTGCGCTGAATCGCGGGATGTTGAACGTGAGTGGGGAGTACGCCCCTCCTGCTACCACAGACGGTGGCATAGAACGGGAGTCCACGCGAAAGCCCTCCCCTCAACGAGCGAGGTCGTCAGACCGAGCGAAGTAGGGTAGGGTAGTTTACGCTCGCTCCTTCTCCTTCGCGAGCACGCGCACGTTCTCGATACCCGTGTCGGGGTACTGCCCGTCTTCGTCTTTCTCGACGGCCTTCACCATGTCCCAGACGACGTTGAGACCGGTCGTCACGCCCTCGAGGGCCTCCATCTCGCAGCCGGTCTTGCCGGTGGTCTCGACGGCGACGCGGAGTTCGATCCGATCCTCGGCGAGCGAGAAATCGGTGTCGACGTTCGTGATCGGAATCTGGTGGCACATCGGGATCGTCTCCCACGTGTGTTTGACGGCCTGGACCGCGCCGACGCGAGCCGTCGCGAGGACGTCTCCCTTGCCGATCCCGTCGTCCCGGATGGCCTCGATCGTCGACGGCTGAAGGCGGATCTCGCCGACGGCGACCGCGCGTCGTTCGCTGTCCGGTTTGTCGCCGACGTCGACCATCTGGACGTCGCCCTCATCGGTCGTGTGCGTGAGATCGTCTGCGTCCGCGGCCCCCTCCGGCGTCGGCCGCTCGTCGGGGGTCTCACTCATCCGCACCACCCCACAGGACCGCGGGAATTTCCTCGAGCATCTCGGACGCGAGAAAGCCGAAGGCCTGGGTTTCCGCCAGCCGTTCGCCCGCGAGGCCGTTGACGTGGGCCCCCGCTGCGGCGGCGT
>NZ_JAQIVI010000271.1 GCF_028618695.1 Natrinema soli
CACACAGCGACCGCACCAGTCACTCAACAAACAACCGCCAGCGGAGGTGCTAAACTAGACAGTGCCAGATATTTCGTGCTGTAGTAATGTTCGAGCTATTCAATATTTTATCCGGCGTCTGTTCGGCTGCCGTCCCTCGAGTAGTGAAAGCGGCCAGCACGGAGTGTGAGAGCGTAAAACCACTTCTCGAGCAGGTTCCACTTGGCATAGTCGAGTTGATTGTCCAGTTATAATGGAACGAGAGACGTGAGATAGATGGAGCCACAGACGAGAAACAGAGGCCCGAATAGCTCGTGTTTTCGGGGAGCCGCTGTGGAAACATTACAGCCGGATTGGTTCCATACCGACCAATAACTGCGATAGCGAGAAGCGTTGTTTCGCTGTGTGTTTTGTAGTATATACCCAAAACTCCCATCCCACTTCTCTTGGAAGGAATATTATTAATAGCGGTTCGTGTCGGCTGTGCCATCCCAGAAAATAGAGATTTCTGAGAGGTGCATGAGAATGTTGCTCTCGCGTCCGTGGCAGGTCTGAAACGCTGTCAGCAGCCGATGTATTTAGTACCAAATCATCTGCTGAGACCGTTCAGCACCGATCAGGCGACGAATGCTTGTGTCTTTCGAAGCGAACAACCAGTTGTGTAGGACCGGACAGCAACGCTCGATCGAGATCGCTATCGATCACGCGAACGATCTAAAACAACTAACTAGCAGTTCCTATATAAGGATCTGTGAAAATATTCGAAGAGTATTATAATCACCTACTTATCTTTTAATCTATATGTATAACACTAGTCTGATTCCCAGATCGCTCATCTCCGAAATCGAGACCGCGGCAGGTCTCGTTCAGCACAATATACAAACAATAAAATGCAGTGTTATTGCCCCCATTTTTCTTGTGTAGTTCCCCATAAATACCGAATTGGCTTGTTTCTTGTCTATTTATCCCGTGTCTGGTGGAAACTTCCCAATTGTAGAGCGGTCGTGGTACACTGCTAATACTGCTCATTGTCGAGTTGAATCGCGGTTTCATCGATCGCAACGTGATCCGGATTGCGGTCAGTATCAGGGTGGAGATCAGGTTGTGACTCAGTTTGGCCGGTCAATTAATCATATTTGCCATCATACACGTATGTGAAATCGTCAGTATTTGAAATAGATAGTTTAGCGGGATGATCGGAACTACCTGGCTAATAAATTCCGTTAGAGTTTCTTTCGACGCCACAAAACCCCAGTTAGCCCGACTGATACCAGAAGTGATGTCTGCGTTTTCGGCATGGATCGCGTAGAAAATGCCACACTTTCCTCCGCTAATTGTATCTGAACATCGCTGGGGTACCAACGGTATACGTATTTTGGTGTGACAACCCTACTGGTTGTACGAGCGATGCCTATGTAACCGGGCGCCGGCCAGGTCGTCGAAGTGTTCAAACAGCTCTCGGGGAACGCGGGCGAACGACAGGTCGAGAATCCGACCCGTGAGCTCACCCACAACGTCGGCGGGAGCGGTGGTGCCGCCGTCGTTCACGTCTTCAAGCGTGAGAAGCGTCACTCCTCGAGGAACGCGAGCGGACCCCGTCCACGAGAGAAGGGAATCAGAGGTGAGCGCGTTGACCACGTCACCACATCCGCTCGAACACCGCTTCGATATCGGACTGGGTCGCCTCGAGTCCCCGCGGCCCGGCCTCCATGAACGGATCCTCGATGACCGCCTGCGCGAGTTCGGGGAAGTGACTCCGTTCCGCCCCCTCGACCGACCGGAGTTCCGACGGGAGATCGAGGGCGTCTCGCGTCTCCGCGACGGCGTCGACGACCGCGTCGGCCGTCGCCTCGGCAGTGATCGTCTCGTCCCGAACGCGGAACGCTTCGGCCAGCAGATCCCGGCGACCGTCGACCTGCTCGAAGAGATAGCGGAGCACGTGCGGTGCGGTGATCGCGTGTGCGACCCCCTGCTGGACCTCGTAGTTCCGCGCGATGGCGTGGCCGAACGAGTGAACGACGGAGGCTCGATACGCGTTCGGGGTCGACAGTCCGTACTGTGCCGCGGCGATCCCCCGAACGATTCGGGAGAGATCGTCCTCGCCCATCGACTCCTCGGTGATCGCCGGCAGCCCCTCGGATAGTAGTCGGACACCCCGAACCGCCGTTCCGTCGGTGATCGGATTATGATGTCTGGTGTACAGCATCTCGATCCCCTTGTCGAACCCGTTCATCGCCGACCGGGCGAGGATGCGTTCCGGCGTCGTGGCGAACAGTTCCAGGTCGTGGAAGACCGCCGTCGGCATCAGTCGGCTGTCGGAGACGCCGGCGCTGGGGATTTCGGATTTGTCCTGGCCATCGGGATCCAGACTGAGTTTGACGCCCGCGACCTGCGAGAGATCGGCACCGGGGAGGGTCGTCGGAACCGCAAAGATGTCCGTCAGTTCGACACCTTCGTCGGGGAGGACCATTGCTTCCCGGTCCAGAATCTCGTCCGCGACGTCCTCGAGCGGACGGTCGTGTCCGGAGAGAACGCTGATCTGTTTCGCGATATCGAGGCTGCTCCCGCCGCCGAGCGCGATGAGCGCGTCGACTTCCTCGTCGCGGACGCGCTGAGCACCTTCGTACGCGGTCTGCAGGTACTTCTCCGGCGTCACTCCGTCGAAGATACCGACGAGTCGGTCGCCGGCCCCGTTCTCGACCGGCTCCATCACGACGGGGACCTCGGACAGGGTGCCGTCGGTGACGATGAGGGCCCGCGAGAGGCCGTGACGGTCGAGTTCCGATTCGATAGTCGCGACGATACCCGGGCCGTGGTGGATCGCGGCCGGTTCGTACTCGAAGGTAAATGAATTCCCGTTCATTCCGACCACTGACCGCTTCGACCTGTGAATATATAATAGTCGTCGTCCCTGAACGTTGTCACCGAAGAGAACCGCTCCGTCCGCCGGGCGTTTTCCGTTCAGCGGCGCGGATCGTGCACGTGTACTCGATCCCGGAGTACCCAACTTTTCGCTTCAGTCGTCCGCGCTGAGTTCGTCGATGATCGTCGATTCGTCGAGGAAGACGAAATCGTTATCGGCGGCGTACGATGCCGCATTGGTGCGAGAGAGCGCGCCGCCCGTCTCATCGTCGAGCATTTCACAGACGACAGCGGCCGGCGGAACGTCGGCCCGCTCGGCGAGCGCGACACCGAGTTCCGTGTGTCCCTGCCTGTTCTCAAGGAGGTTCGGCGCGGCCTTCAACAGGTGAACGTGTCCCGGAACGTCGAACTCGGCCGCGAACTCCGTCTCGGTCGGGCGCTGCGCCGCGTCGCCGAGCGCGGAGATAGTGAGCGCCCTGTCGTTATCGACGACTCCGGTGAAGGTCTCTCGGTGATTGACCGTCAGGGAGAACGACGACCGATCGTCGTATTCGATTTCGGTATCAGTCGTCGCCGGATGGTCGACCACCTCGTCGATGAACGATAATCCGAACTCCTCGGCGACGTCGTACGCCAGCGCAACGCAGATGAGTCCGCCCGCATCGTTTCGGAGGCGAGCGACGTCGGCCGGCGTAACGGAATACGCGGGATAGACGAGGTCGACCTCGTTTTCGCGCTCGGCGGCGTCGTGAATCAACACCGGTTCGCCCCGTTTGAACGCCTCGACGGCGTTTTCAACTCCGCCGTCGGGGTCTTTCTGGCGGTACCTGTAGCTATCCGGGAGCATACTGTCACTCCACATCGGGGATCACCGTCGGCCGCAGTTCGTCGCTTCGCATGAATCATCGTGTGATATGATGACACGCCAAATAAACATTACTGTCGCATATCGAGAGTTCCACGCTGGAAAATGATAGCGACCCAGTGATTTAAGAGGTGATATGTCGAAGCGGTGGACGATGGATTCTCTCTTCGCCCCGTGGCGAATGCAGTGGGTGAATCGGGAACGACCTGACGACGAAGACGATTCGGGGTGTCCGTTCTGCGCTCTCGTCGAGCAGGGCGACGACCGAGCGAGCAATATCGTCGCCAGAAGCGAATACACCTTCGTTCTACTGAACAACATGCCGTACAATCCGGGACACGTGATGGTGCTGCCGTACGCTCACACCGGCGAGTTTCACACGCTCGACGGACGGGTGCTCGTCGATTGTATGAAGACGACACAGCTCGTCGTCACCGCGCTGAACGAGTCGCTCTCACCGGGCGGGTTCAACGTCGGGTTCAACATCGGTGCTGCAGGCGGTGCGTCGATTACGGACCATCTTCACCTCCATATCATTCCGCGCTGGGAGAGTGACACCTCCTTTTTGCCGCTTACGGCGAATACCGCGGTCGTCGAAGAAGCGGTCGACGAAACCTACGAGCGGCTCTCCGACGCGTTGCTCGAAACCGCGCAGGTGAGCGCCGCCGAGGGGAACGACTCCGTTCGAATCGATCACGGCTGAGTCACGTCGTCTCGAGACTGCTCCGTTCGCGAGATCAGTTCGAGAGCGATCCGCTATCCACAGTCTCGGTCTCCGACGGCGCAGACTCGATGCGAATCGAGATCGAAGCGCCGTCGGAGAGCTCGAACCGTTCCCGAAGAGCGACGGGGGAGATGAGCTCGAGCGTCGACGTATCGTGGTCGGTCCGTTTCGGAACGATGGCGTGCAAACGGACGGACTCGTCAGCGTCGACGATCGTAGCGGGATAGCAGTAAACGATCCCGAACGAGCGGTCCCCATCCTGCCAGCCGTCGATACGTCTCGCCTCGAGTCGCTCGAATTGGCCATCGACCGAACGGGAAAGATCGAGATTGAGCGTTCCGGGATACGGTTCGTACCCCAATACGCCCTGAAACTGCCGAGAATATCCCTCTAGGGAGACGAACTCTTTGCCTCTACCGAACCCACTGGTGACGGTTCCGTCTACGGTAACTGTCATGTATTGGATCTCTGATCTTCCTTAAGCGGAGCCGAGATCTCGACCGTATAGTCGTCGGGATCGGCCAGGAGAGCCATCCGCCGTCCCCACTCGACATCGGTGGGATCCATCCGGACCGTCTCGTCCGCTTCGGCGGCCCGCTCGCAGACGGTGTCGACGGCTTCCGGATCGTCGACGCCGATCGCGACGATGACGCCTCGTCCCCGCTCGTCGCCGGGTTCGTCCAGACCGAACCCGTCGAGCACCTCCTGATCGAAGTCCGACTCGAGGACGAGCGTACACTCCCCGGTGTCGAACTCCACGTTCCCGTCGTTTCTCTCCACGGGCGCTACTCCGACGAGGTCCCGGTAGAACGCCACCGACGCCTCGAGGTCCGAGACCATCAACAGCGACTGGTGAAGCGATGGCGACATAGCTGTATTCAACTCGTCTCAGGGGTTGACGTCGCCGATCTTGTCGGCTTCGGGCTTGACCTCGTCGGCGTACAGTCGGAGGTTCTTGCGGACCTTCCAGTCGGGGAGGTCGCCGAAGTGGAACTGACCGACGATCCGCCCGAACCCGCCGACGGCCTCGTACTGTTTCTCGAGTTGTTCGACGACGTACTCGGGAGTGCCGACGATCGTCTCGCCGTACTCCTGGAACTCCTCGAAGTCGTAATTGAACGCGAACTCGCCGTGTGGGTGGAGCTGTTCGACGTACTCGTCCCACTTCTCGGGGTCGTAGGGCTGATCGCCCATCATGCCCGCCGAGACGCCGATGTGGACGCCGGCGGTGAGCGTCTGGTAGAACTTTCGGAGGTGGGGCTCCGCTTCCTCGCGGGCTTTTTCCATCGTCTCGGCGACGTAGATGGCTCGCATGACGCTGAAGTCTTCGTCGCTGGGACTCCAGCCGTAGTCGTCCTCGGCGTACTGGCGGTACTCGCCGAATTTCTCGGTGATGGTTTCGACCGGCTGGAAGACCAGCCCCGTCGGGACCTGTTTTTCGGCGGTAAAGCGCAGCGACTCTTCGCTCTCGGCCGGCATCCAGAGCGGCGGATGGGGATCCTGATAGGGCCGGGGCCAGATGTAGACGTTCTCGTACTGGAAGTGTTCGCCGTCCCAGTCGAAGGGTTCGTCGGCGGTCCAGGATTTGATGATGAGATCCCACGCTTCCTCGAAGCGACTGCGGGACTCCTCCATGTCGATTCCGTACGCGAGGTACTCGCTGGGGATGCCGCGGGGGAAGCCGCTGATGATCCGACCTTCGGTGATGTTGTCCAGCATCGCGAGTTCCTCCGCGAGTCGGATCGGGTTCTCGCGGAGCGCCGGCAGATTCCCGAAGAACGCGATCGTGGTATCGTCGGTGCGGGCCGCCAGGTTCGACGCCGTGATGTTCGGACCCGGCTGCAACCCGTAGGCGTTGAAGTGGTGCTCGTTGACGCCGATACCGTCGAATCCCAGCTCGGCGGCGTACTCGAGCTGGCCGAGATAGTCCTGATAGTACTGCGCCCCCTTCTCCGGATCGTACTCGTGTTCGATCCAAGGCCAGGCGGATTTCTTTTCGGTAATATTGTCAATATCCTGATACGGCATCAGATGGAACGCAAAGGTTTCCATGTGGTCACTGTTCACATGGCACCACTTAATAGTACCTGCTGACCGTCTGAACCGGCGATACGTTCCGCATCGCCCCGTTCACTCGAGCGGGTTCTGGCAACCGGCGGAAGGATTATTGGAACGTGAGCGCGTCAATTACTGCCATGGGAGAGACCCCAGACCCAGCTATCGAACGGAAAGGTATCGTCCTCGAGTACTTCAGGCGGTTAGATCGCGGAGACAACCTTCTCGAACTCTTCGCGGACGACGCCCGCGTGTTCTATCCGAAGTGGGGGATCGCGACCGGGCACGAGGAGATCGGGGAACTGTTCGGCGACGTCGGCGGTATCGTCACGTCGATGTCTCACGACTACGAGACGTTCAACTACGTTATCGACGGCGATATCGTCGTCGTCGAGGGGACGAGTACCGGCGAGACCGCAGCGGGAACGGAGTGGCGACCGGACGGAGCGCCCGGCGGTGGCCGCTGGTGTGACGTGTTCGAGGTGCGAGACGGCGTGATCCAGCGCCTGTTCATCTATCTCGACCCCGATTACGCGGGGACGGACACGGAGCAGTATCCCTGGCTCTAGGGCGATAACGAACCGGGGAACTCGAGTCGTGCCGGTATAGCGTCCCGGAGTAAACGCGGGTCGAAGGCGGTTCTGTCCGCTCGTAGACGATGCATCACTATCGGTAACATAGACCCTATGCTTTATATTCCGGTAGGAGATATGGCTGGCTATGCTAACGGTTAGCGGTGTTACCAAACGCTTCGGCGGGCTGACCGCAGTCGACGACGTCAGTCTCGGCATCGATCGCAACGAGATCGTCGGCTTGATCGGCCCCAACGGAGCGGGGAAGACGACGCTTTTCAACACCATCGCCGGCGTGTATGCGCCGGTGACCGGTTCGATCACGTTCCGTGGAGACGAACTGATCGGGAAGGGGCCCCACGAAATCGCACGGCACGGCATCACCCGTACCTTCCAGACGGCGCGGACGTTCAACGAATCGACGGTTATCGACAACGTTCTCGCCGGCGCCGTCTTCGGGAAGGAGGACCCGGATTCGCTGGCGGACGAACGAGAGAACGTCCGGCAGTACCTCGAGTTCATCGGTCTCGACGGGAAGGCCGAGGAGGACGCGAGCAGCCTCACGATCGCGCATCGGAAACAGCTCGAATTAGCGCGGGCGCTCGCGTCGGAACCAGAACTCATTCTGGTCGACGAGATCGGAAGCGGGTTGACACCGACCGAACTCGACGAACTCTCCCGGAACCTCCGACAGATACGGAACGAGTTCGGCATCTCCGTGTTCTGGATCGAGCACGTGATGGACGCGATCATGAACGCGACCGATCGAATTATCGTCCTCAATCAGGGGAAGAAAATCGCCGACGGAACGCCGACGCAGATTCAACAGGATAGCCGAGTCGCCGAGGCGTACCTCGGAGGTGCGGAGGCGTAGTATGATCTCGGTCGAAGACATCGACGTTCACTACGGCGATCTTCAGGTGCTGTGGGAACTTTCGCTCGAGATCAGAGAGGACGACTCTATCGTCGCGATCGTCGGCCCGAACGGAGCGGGGAAGACGACTCTCCTCAAGACGCTCTCTGGGGTACTCAGACCGACGACCGGCAGTATCGAACTGTTCGGCGAGGCGACGCACGACCTCTCCCCGAGCGACATCGTTCAGCGGGGATTCGTCCACGTCTCGGAAAAGCGAAATCTGTTCCACGATCTGACGGTGTACGAGAACCTCCGAATGGGTGCGTATACGCAACGTGACGAGTTCGACGAGACCTACGAGGAAGTCACCGATATGTTCCCCGTTCTCGAGGAGCGCCGCGACCAGAAGGCGGGGACGCTCAGCGGCGGCGAACAACAGATGCTCGCGATCGGGCGCGGACTGATGGCACACCCGACGGTCCTGGCGCTCGACGAACCGTCCGGCGCGCTCGCGCCGCAGTTGGCGGGGCGCGTCTTCGAGAAGATAGACGAGATCAGCGAGGACATCACGATCATTCTCATCGAACAGCACGTCGATCAGGCCCTCGACCTGTCGGATCGCGTCTACCTGCTCGAGAACGGTCGGATCGCTACCGAAGGGACCGGGGCCGAGATGCTCGAAAGCGACCACGTGAGAGAGACGTACCTGAGTGGCTGATCGTTCCGTTCAGAACTCCGTCTTCTAAGCGAATTTTCGCGGATCAGTCGTTTTCTGCCGCCCGGTACTGTCTAGATAAGGGAAACCGCAAGACAGGACGACAATGAAGTGACGGTATCGGTTGTGAAATTACCATCTATGATTTAACATAAAGAGACCCTGTTCCACGAGCAGCGAAAATTCGGCTGCTTCAGCAAACGTCCCATAAACAGTAATGGTCCCAGATCCCATCGGTGTTGCTTCGACAGACGCTGAAACGGCGTTTGACGTTAGAATCGCTTAACTAGACAGTGCCTGCCGCCCCATCACGTCAACTGTTATCAACCACCAAAGTTTTAATACGTATCGGGTAGCTTGAGAATATGGCAGTATGACTAGAACGCCTGAGACGCGCATGAACAGACGTAACTATATCAAAGCAACTGGCACTGGCGTCAGTACGTCGCTCCTGGCCGGGTGCTTCATCAGCGGTGAGGGGAGCAGTGACACGATCACGATTGTCGCCCTCGAACCGTTGTCGGGCGTGTTCTCGGTGTACGGTCCGCGGCACCGAGACGGAGCCGAGTTCGCGGCCGAACAGATAAACGCCGACGGCGGCGTCCGTGACCGGGACATAGAGATCGATGTCGTCGACACCGAGGGAACGGCCCAGGAGACAGTGACGGCCTTTACCGAGGCGATCGAGCGGAACAACGCGGTCGCGGGGATCGGGCCGGGTGCGTCCGAGGCGGCGATTCGCGGCGGCGACATCGCACTGGAGAACGAGGTCCCGCTGTACTTGCATGCTGCAGGTGCCGTCGCAGCGAACCCGCGGGACAACGACTACGTCTTCCGGACGAGCCTGCCCGCGACCCCGACGGTCGGGAGAGCACAGGCCCAGATGATCGAAGAGGGAGGGTACAACAACATCGGTGTCATCTTCGAGGACGGCGTCTGGGGTGACGAGTACAGTGCCGCGATAGACGCGTACTTCCCCGACGGCATCACCCTCACTACCGAGACCGCACCGATCCCCGAAACGGACTTCGTCCCCTTGTTGCGCGGATTCCCCGACGATACCGAGGTGATACTCGGGAGCGGCCATCCGGCGGGCGTCAGCAGCATGTACAACCAAGTGTACGAAGTCGGTCTCGACCCGGATCTGTATCTCGGTGCCATCACGCCGATGGAAGCGGATTACGACGCGCTCGGAGACGACATCGAAGATTCGTTCGCCTCGTTCAACGCGACGGACATGTACAGCGACGACTACGCGGACGTGGCGTCGACGTACCAGAATGAAACCGGAGACGTCTTCGACCACGCGCAGGTCAACGGGTACGTCTCGGTTCAGTTGATCGCCAACTCGATAGAGGAAGCGGGATCGGCCGATCCGGCCGACATCGCCGAGGCGACGCGAACGGGCTCCTTCGACCTCCTCTTCGGATCGCCGATCGAGTACACGGAGTGGGGCGAGATCGAGAATTCGGTCCAGATCTACAACTCCTTCACCATCGGCGAATCGCCGGACCACTGGCCCGACGTCGGCTTCGCCCCGGAAGAAGCGTTCCGGACGGATCCGCTCCCGGCGTACGAACCCGGGGAACTCGACATATAACACGCTGCTTTTCCGGCGGTTCCGTACCGACGAATCCGGTCTCGAGACAGCATATCGGGACGCCCGTTGACGTCTTGTTGTACTCTCACCCGCCGTACCGACGGTTTCCCCTCGTCCACTCTACGGCGATGGACGGAACGCTGTCGAGTAGTTCTCGGTGAGATACCAACGGGCGGGATTGGGAGCCGTGTTGGAACGCTTCGCTTCCAGACCATCCCACTCGAGCGAGCGGGTTCTACTGCCCGCCGAACGTGAGAAACGAGACGAACCGGAGCTGCCGGTTACGAACGCGCCAGCAATTCGGTGGCGCGCCGTCTGACACCGTATTTGTCGAGGCACTTCTCGGAGAAGGGAACGACTCCCTGTCGGAAGTAGAGGAAGAGTGCCATGAGCAACAACCCGAAGAGAATCGATCGGTACTCGGCGAAATTCCGGAGCTGCTCGTTCAGGTAGATGATCAACGCCGCGCCGATGAGCGGCCCGTACATCGTTCGGAGCCCGCCGACGATGAGCATGATGAGAATCATCACGTCGATGTTGTTGAACGTGAACGTGCCGGGGCCGATGAACCCCGATAGCTGACCGAAGAACGGACCGGTCAGCCCGATAGCGAACGTCGCGATGAACCCGGCGATCACCTTGTACTTGACGACGTTGAGTCCGATGGATTTCGCCGCCGTCTCGTCCTGACGAATCATCTCAAACGCGAGCCCGTACTTCGAGTTCAGCAGATACTGGTAGAGCGCCAACAGCGCGAGGAGAATCGCGCTGAGGGTGTAGAAGAGGACGATGTCCTCGGTGAACCACGGGAGGTTCTCGAGCGGCCGAATTCGGAGCTCGTTGAACATGAGACCCGTGACGCCGCCCGTAATATCCCGCAAACTGTTAATCAACTCGATGAGGGAAAACTGCAGCGCGAGCGTGAGAATCGAAATGACGATAACCGTGAGATCGCGGATGGCCGCGACGTACGTCACGACGATACCGACGATTCCGGCGAAGGAAGCGCCCAGAAGGAGGGTGAGCCAAGGGGACACACCGAGCCACTGCGCTCCGAGGGCCGTCGTGTAGGCACCGATCGCGGCGACTGCTCCCGTAAACAGGAGAAGCTGATCGGTGTGGCCGAAGACGATGTTGAGCGCCGTCGTCAAGATTGCGTACAGCGCCATCAGGATGAAGATACGCGCTATGTAACCCGCCCCGGGAGCGAAGAACGACGGCGGAATGAGGACGAGTACGAGCGCGACGATTGCGAGGCGGTGGGAATCCCAGTTCATTGTATTCCCTCCGGTTTGACGAGTAACACGCCGATTGCGATTCCGAACAGTGCTATCGTCGAGATGTACGCACCGAGGTACGCGCTGATAAACGTCGTCAGTATCCCCAGCCCGACGCCGGCGACGACCACGCCGAGAATGCTGGTGACGCCACCGACGATCGAAACGACGACGGCGGTGATAGTCAGGTCGAACGCGCCGGCGACGCTGGTTTCGAACGACGTCCCGTACAACACGCCGGCGAACGCGGCGATGGCGACGCTCAGCACGAAAACGAACGTCCGCATTCGTTTCGTGTCGATACCACAGAAGACCGCACCGGTTTCGTCCTGCAGTATCGTTCGCGTCGCCAGACCGGTGTACGTGCGACTGAAAAAGAGGTACATTCCCGCGAGGGTCACCAGTGAGACGACGATGATGAGTATCGAACTTCCCCTGATGAACGCACCGGACAGTTCTACCGTATCGATGTGAACCGGGACAGAGAACTCGCCGCTGTATCGGAGCGAGAGCGCTCCCTGAAGCGCTATCGACAACCCGAGGGTCGTGAAGATGCCCAGCAATAGGCGTTCGTCCCCTTCGGATCGGTACACCAGCTGGAGGAGGGTTCGCTCGAGAAACAGTCCGAACGCCGCCGTCGCGGCGATCGCAACGACCGCCGCAGCGACGACGGGGAGACTGCCGGTCAGTTCGAACGTGAGCAGGATTGCGATAACCGTGAACGCACCCAGCGCCAGATTCAAAACGCCGCCGAGTCCGAACACGAGCGTAATTCCTAACCCGAGCATCGCGTACAAGAGCCCGATACTGAGCCCGTCTACTAGCAACGCACCTATTCGTACGAGTGTGTCTGTCGCCATTATTGCCGTCTGTCTCTCAGTGGGACAGACAATTTCTTATATGTTTTGGTGATTGAGAACACACCACATTCAAAAATCGATCCGCAATCACGAAAACGGAGCACGACGACCGACTCGGCCGATTACTCGGGCCCGAAACTCTCGATCTCGACGGTATCGAGGTCGACTCCGACTCGAGTAAGAGCTTCTTTCGTCTCTTCGACGAACTGTTGGAATCCGAACGCGTAGATTTCGACCGTGGAGAGATCGAGCGATTCGACTGCGGCTCCGAGGTCGTCCGAGAGAACGACCGTGGTACCGCTTTCTTCCAGGGTCGTGAGACGATCTCCGTGTGGCGGGTGGCTGCCGCCGTAGAGGATCGTCACGTCGTGATCCAGCCGCCGGGCGCGCTCGGCGATACCGACCGCCGGTCCGATACCGGGTCCGCTCGCGAACACGAGAGCGTCACCGTCGTCGATATACTGGATGTCGCCGAACGGACCCTCGACGGTGATCGTCTCGCCGAGCGTGCGTTCGACGAGCCAGGGGCCGAGCGTCCCGTCGGGATCAGCCGCGACCGTCAGTTCGAACCGTTCCTCGACGTCAGGAGAAGAGATCGTATAATACCCGGTTTCTTCCTCGCCGTCGATGGTCGCCCGGACCAAGACGAACTGTCCGGGATAGGCCTCGAAATCGGCCGGCGCTTCGACTTCGATAGCGGCAGTTCGGTCACCGACGTCCTCGAGTCTGGTAATTCGCAGTTCCGGCATACCGTACTCTCCCAGTGAACGGAGTAAAAAGATTTGGTCGGTGCACTACACCCCGAGGGCGAACTCCCGGAGTTCGCGGTTGAACCGCTCCGGTCGCTCCCAGAACGGCGAGTGGCCCGTCTCCGGATAGACGGACCGCTCCGCGTCGTCGATGAGCTCGGCGTACTGTCGCGAGGCCTCGGGGAGCACGACGGCGTCTTCTTCGCCGTGCGTGAGGAGGACGGGGACGTCCAGCGCCGCGAGTTCGGTCTCGTGGCTCACCGTTCGGTCGCGGAGACTGTCGCGGACGTGCGGCGGGACGACGACGTTGTATCCTAACATGTAGGATCGGTCTTCCGGCGAGAGATCGCCGTAGACGCACAGTTCGACGAACTGTCGCATCGTTTCGACGCTCTCTTCGGCGTCGGTCGAAACGAATCCCGACACGAGATCGATGTACTTCGATCCGAGTCGTTCGGTCGCCGTCTCGGTGCCGATCGACGAAACCGCGCCGACGAGGTTGATACCTGCAACGTCGTCCGTTCCGAAGGCTTCGACGTAGTCGAGAACGACCAGTCCGCCGTACGACCAGCCGACGAGGACGACGTCCTCCAGATCGAGCGCCGCGATGACCGAGCGAACGTCCTCGGCCCACAGTTCGGACCCCTCATACGCGTCGCGGGGTTTGTCCGAGTCGCCGTGGCCGCGGTTGTCCATCGCGACGAGTCGGAGATCGTCCGTGAGTCCCGACCTGAATTGCTTTCGCCAGCAGAGCCGACTCTGGGAGTAGCCGTGAACGAGCAACACCGGCTGGCCGCTGCCGACCGCCTCGACGTGAAGCGCCAGATCACCGCTGTAGACCGCGTGGGAAACCATGGTAACGAATCGCTTCCGATACGTATTCATTGTTGGGATCACAGCCGTCAATCCGGGCACCGTTGGAATCGCTCGATCGGCGGCGAACGGACTCGAGCCAACTTCGATCTCGGTCGACTGATCAGAGCTTTTATATCTATGTCTGGGTATTGTGAACGCATGTCTTCCCTACTAACCGGAAAGACGGCCGTCGTTACGGGCGGTGCGAGCGGCATCGGTCGCGGTATCGCGCTGAAACTGGCCTCCCACGGCGCGGATATCGTCGTCGCCGACCTGCGAGAAACGCCCCGAACACCGGAAACGACACCGACACTGGAGGCGATCGAAGCGGAGACCGATTCGCAGGGTCGCTTCGTCGAATGCGACGTGACGAACTACGAGGACGTGGTCGACGCGGTCGATGCGGCGGACGAGTTCGGCGGGATCGACGTGATGGTCAACAATGCGGGGATCGTTCACCCGGTCGAGTTCTTCGAAACTGACGACGACGACTTCGAGACGCTCGTGAACGTCAACCTGAAGGGCGCGTACTTCGGGTGCCAGGCCGCCGGCGAGCGAATGCTGGAAAACGGTGGCGGATCCATTATCAACGTCGCGAGCACCGCCGCGGAACAGGGATTCGTCGAACCCGGCGCTATCCTCTACTGTGCGGCGAAAGGCGGCGTGAAATCGATGACGTTCGCGATCGCCGACCTGCTCGGTCCGGAGGTGCGAGTGAACGCGATTCAGCCGGGGTTCACCGACGAGACCGGACTCGCCGAAAACCACGACGAAGAAGCCGCGAGGGCTCGAGCGGCCGAGACGTCACTGGACCGGCTCGGCAATCCCGACGATCTGGGTAACGTCGCCGTCTTCCTCGCGAGCGATCTCTCGTCGTACGTGACCGCGGAAGGGATCCTGGTCGACGGGGGCTGGGTCAATACCGGTGGTCCCTGACGGCCGTTCGTCGATTGTGCGAACCGATCAGGTCCCGCCCCCGTTTGTCCCGCCGAGATGAGTGGCAGCCGATCCGGTACGAGTGTTACCCGACTCACACAGCGAGACGAACGAGTTCTACGGTACCTCGAGCACGGGTTGACGAACAGTTCGATCCTCGAAGCCGTCTCGATCGGCTATCGGCTCGGTACCGGTGTCGCCGCGGCGCCGTCAACGCCGCACCAACGTTTATTGCAACTGGCTTGAAACTATACCTCGACATGCGAGCAGCACGATATTACGGTCCAAGGGACGTCCGCGTCGAAGAGATGGACCCGGAAACGGTCGGTGCGAACGACGTACGGGTCGAGGTCGCGGCGTGCGGAATCTGTGGATCCGACCTCCACGAGTACGCCGCCGGTCCGATCACGATACCCGAAGCGCCCCATCCCGTCACCGGTGACGCGCTTCCGATCACGATCGGACACGAAATCGGCGGGACGATCGTCGAAACGGGGGCTGACGTCGATCTCGAGGAGGGAACGAACGTCGCCGTCAACCCGATCATCTGGTGTGGCGACTGTCAGTACTGCGACGGGGGGAACTATCACCGCTGCCAGTCGGGCGGCTTCGTCGGCCTCTCCGGTGGAGGCGGCGGCTTCTCGGAGAACGTCGTCGTCTCCGCCGAGAAGGCCATCCCCATTCCGGACGACGTCCCGGTCGAACTCGCCGCGCTCGTCGAACCGTTCACGGTCGGCGTTCACGCCGTCGAACAATCGGGTCTCAGACCCGGCGATGCCGTCGCCGTCTTCGGAAGCGGCCCCATCGGTCTCGCGGTCCTTCAGGCCGCTCTTGCGGCCGGTGCGGGACCGGTGTACGTGTCGGAACCGCAGGCGACTCGACGAACGCGAGCCGCGGACTGCGGTGCCGACGTAACTATCGATCCGAGCGACGGTGACCCCGTTTCAACCATCCGCGACGAGACCGGCGGTGTCGACGTCGCGTTCGAGGTCGCCGGCGTCGAACAGTCGCTCAATCACGCACTCACCGTCACGAGAGCCGGCGGGACAGCGACTATCGTGAGTCTCTTCGAGGAACCGGTCGCTATCGATCCGAACGACATCGTGGTCACCGAGCGAATCGTCGTCGGAACGGCGGCGTTCGAGGGGGGACCGCTTTCCGGCCGCGAGTTCGGAACGACCGTTCGGAACTTCGCGACCGGCGACTTCGACCCGGAGGCGCTCGTGACGTCGCGGATCGATCTCGAGGATATCGTCGAGGACGGATTCGAGACGCTCATGGCGGACGGGAGCGACGAAGTGAAGATTCTGGTCCGGCCGTAACTGGGGCCGATACCGGAGCGCTCCGCGAGCAACGATACGCAGTTGTCGTGACCCTGCTGGCCGACTCCCGCGAGTGGGTGATAGTCAGCTCGACCTCGTTGACGACGCTCAGAATCAGTTCGACGACGTCTTCTTTCAGATATTCGTCGTCCATACGATGGCGTGGCCCCGCGACGGAACACGCGCCGATGACGGTCTCATCGGGAACGACGGGGACTGCGACGGCGACGAGCTCCGCCAGTAACTCCGCCTCGTCGGTTAGCGTCTTCTCCATTGTCCCCGGAACCCGACGTCGTCGATGTGGCTTCGAACTGTCGATTCCGGAAGCTGAGAGGATGGCCTTTCCGCCCGCGTTCAGGGTGGATCGAGCCGGCGGCCGAGACGGGTCCGCGTGAAAACGCCCTGCGTCCCGTTTTCTCGGAACAGAGTGATACCCGGCCGGCCTCGAGGATGGAGACCATATCTGTCCGTAAACCGGAATTCGCGGAACCATCTCACTCTCTTCTCGGTTTGTCCGTCTGGTCACCGCTTCTGTAACAACGGTACTGCTGTTATCCTAATCGGGAGTTTTCGTAACAGTGGTACCACCGTTATGGTAATCCCCTGATTGAGACTACTCGTTGCTGTCGATCGGAGATGAAACGGCGAAACGAGGCCCGAGAGCGTCGATATCCGGCGCAGTCACAAAGTATTTCTTCGATACACCCGACCGTGTGCAGTATGCCCGCGACGGACGATGACTTGGACGAAACTCGAGGTCGGAACAGCAAGGTCAACCGTCTCATAGAGACGTACGAACTGCGGGGTCTCGGCGGGGAACTCGAACGATTATGGACGGCCGATGAAAGCGAGAATCGAAAGAGTTTGCGCGAACTCGCGACCTTGTTCAACCGACGATTGGTACAGAGTGCGATGGAAGACGTCAGAATGCAATCGCTCGACGGTGAGGCGGAGAATATCTGCCGGCTCCTCACTGACGAGCACGTCGCCAGTGCCGATCGCACGCGAACGCGTCGGCGACTCGAACGGGACGGCGTCGACGTCGACGCGCTCGAAGCCGATTTCGTCTCGTACCAGTCGATACGGACCTATCTCACCACCTATCGGGATGCGAGTTACACGAAGAACGCCGAATCCACGAACTCGGTCAAAGAGACGGTCCAGCGGTTACGAAGCAGGATTACGGAAGTCACGGAGAGCAAACTATCCCGTTTAGCGAAGCGGGGCGAACTACTCCCCGGCGATTTCCGCGTTATCGTCGATATCCGTGCCGTCTGCGAAAACTGCGGCACGCAAACGGGCGTGATTGCGCTCATAGACGACGGCGGCTGTGACTGTCAGGAGTAGTCCCGACTCCCGAAATAAAACGCTGCGTGCCGATTACGTTCTGCTACGGTCTGCATAACCGAGAGACAGCCGTAGCGTGAACGGACCACGCCGAGCGCTACTGACACGTAACTTCGTTCGGAGACGGAATACAGTCGTTTCGATAGAACAAATAAGTTATCCGTCTCGGAGCGAAAATGAGCGACAATATGGATTCTACACAAAAGAAGCACGGAACGGTGCACGTCGATATCGAGAATATCGGTGGTATCGACCGGACGGACGTCGCATTCGAACCGGGAGTCACGTTACTGGTCGGTCGAAACGCGACAAACCGCACCTCCTTCCAGACTGCCCTTATGGCCGCACTGGGGAGCGACAGTGCCTCCCTCAAAGGCGATGCTGAAGAAGGGCACGTCGAACTGTCGGTCGACGGCGAAACCTACTCTCGGACGTTGACTCGAGATGGACCGACCGTTCGGACTACTGGCGACGCGTATTTCGACGATCCGACGCTCGGTGATCTCTTCGCGTTCCTTCTCGAGAACAACGACGCCAGACAAGCCGTCGCTCGAGGTGACGATCTTCGAGAGATTATCATGCACCCGATCGACACGAAGGAGATTCAGTCGGAGATCGACCGGCTGCTGGAGCGAAGAAGCGACGTGGAACGTCGACTGGACGAAATCGACTCCCTGAAACGGGAGCTTCCGTCGCTGGAGGCGGAGAGACGCGATCTCGACGGCGAAATCGAGGAGAAAAAATCCGAGCTCTCGGAAATAGAGGAGGAGATAGATCAGAAAGACGCCGATATCGAGGAAAGCAGGCAAACGGAGGACGAAGCGGACGAGAAACTCGACGAGTTACAGGAGACGAGGCGCGAACTCACCGACGTTCGATACGATCTCGAAACGGAACAGGACAGTGTCGCTGAGCTGCGATCGGAATTGCAGGAGCTAGAGGACGAGCGGGCCGAACTCTCGGAGATGAATGCGGATGAACTCCAGCGGATCGAATCGGAAGTCGACCGTCTTCGGTCGAAAAAACGAGCGATAGAATCGGAGATCAGTGAACTCCAGAGTATTCTGCAGTTCAACGAGGGAATGCTGGAAGACGTCGACGACGAGATCCTCTCCGCTCTCGGTTTCGAAAAGAGCGAACAGGAATCGGTGACGGACAGATTGGTGCCCGACGACACCGTCCAGTGTTGGACCTGTGGCAGTACGGTCGAGGCCGACCAGATCGAAGCGACCGTCGACACGCTTCGCGAGCTCAGCCGAACGAAATTCCAAACGGTACGGGAGATCGACGACGACCTCAAGGAACTGAAGCAGAAGAAGCGAGCGATACAACAGCAGAAACAGCGTCGAGAACGGCTGGATACGAAGCTGCAGCGGGTGGAGCAAAACATCGAGCGGAGTACGGCTCGCATCGAAGACCTGCAGGATCGACGGGACGAGTTCACTCAGGAGATCGAACGCATCGAAGAAACGATCGGCAAACGGGAAGACGAAGCGCGAAGCGAGATACTCTCCCTTCACAGGGACGCGAACCAGCTCGAGTACGAACTCGGACAACTCGAAAACGAGCGCGAGAGCGTGGACGACGAAATCACCGCGATCGAGGAACAGCTGGCCGAGCAGCGCGACTTGGAAGACGAGGCGGACGAGATACGGGACGAGGTAGAACAGCTCCGGACGAGAATCGATCGAATAGAGCAGGAAGCGGTCGAAGAATTCAACCACCATATGGACGAGATTCTCGACCGGCTCGGATACGAAAACCTCGAGCGCATCTGGCTCGAACGAGTCGATACTGCGGTTCGTGACGGCCGGAAGAAAGTCTCCAAAACGACGTTCGAACTCCATATCGTGAGAACGACTGCGTCCGGCACTTCCTACGAGGATACCGTCGATCATCTCAGCGAGAGCGAACGGAACGTGGCCGGACTCGTCTTTGCGCTGGCCGGGTATCTCGCACACGACGTCTACGAGACGCTTCCGTTTATGGTGTTAGATTCCCTCGAAGCGATCGACTCGAAACGGATCGCGAAGCTGGTCGACTACTTTCAGGGCTACTGTCAGTATCTCGTCGTCGCGCTGCTGCCGGAAGACGCCGAATCGCTCGACGGCGACTACGAGCGGATAACGGAGATATAAGGGCGTCTCGGTATCTTTCGATCGCTCGCTTCCAGCGCGTGCTGGAGAGAGGGACATCCCGATTGACCCGTCCGGTCACGTGCGGTAGCCCGTTCGTTTCTCACCACGACCTCGTCAGTTCTCACTTCCGAGTATGTGGGATTTTTGTTGTAGGGCGCGTATGATGCTGCTATGGGAAACAGGATCAAAACGCGGTCGAAAACGACGGAAACATCGCTCGATATCGTCGATGTAATTCGCGAACTGGAAGGTGCAACTATCGCAGAACTGTCCGAACATATGGGATTGTCCGAAAGCACGGTTCACCGCCATCTGGTTTCGCTGCAGGAATACGGGTACGTCGTGAAAGACGAGGACCGCTACCACGTCGGGCTCCGATTTCTCACGTTGGGCGGCTACGCACAGCAGCGGGTTACCGCGTACCCGATGATCAAAGAAAAAGTGGATCAACTCGCGGAGAAGACGGGGGAACGCGCCCAGTGCATCGTCGAAGAGAACGGCCGTCGAGTGTACCTCTACACGGAGGTCGGCGAAAGCGCCGTCCAGACGGGTGCCCACATCGGACGGCGCGGCCCCTTACACGTGAGCGCGGCCGGGAAGGCGATACTCGCCATGCTCCCGGACGAGCGGGTCGACGAGATAGTCGATACGTACGGGTTGTCGGGCGGAACGCGGAACAGCATCTCGACTCGAGCGGAACTGGCGGAAACGCTTCGAGCAGTCCGCGACAGGGGGTACGGGCTCAACAAACAGGAGACGACGGAGGGCGTCAACGCCATCGGTGCGCCGATCATGAACAACGACGAGGAAGTTATCGGCGCGCTGAGCGTCTCGGGACCGGCGAATCGACTCAAAGAGGAACAGCTGGTCGAGACCGTTTCCGAAGAGGTGTTGGCGGCGACCAACGAAGTCGAACTCCACATCGCCCATTCGGTCTGATCGCGGCATCGGGCCGCGATTCGTGCTCGATCAGTCGACCGACAGAAAAGCATCACTCGAGTTGCGGACACTCTCGGTTACTGCTGCCATTTTGAATCCAGTTCACAGTACGGCTCGACCCGCAGCACGTCGCCGCAGCCCGCAACCGCCGTCCGACATCTGATATAATTTGTAGGACTGAAGGGGTCGGCGTTCACGGCCGGAATTACTGTCTCTCCGAGAGATCTGTTACCGCGGAACGACGGGTAGCTCCACGGAAGTCGGGTGCTTTCGGTCGTGGTAAATCGTATTCGTTGCGGTTTCGGCCGTTCGTCCGCCGTACAATCGTTCTCCCGTATTTCGATTGACGTCGTACCGCGGGAAGTTCGAAGACGAGATATCCAGCCGAATCCGGTGGCCTTCAGTGAAGACATTCGCCGTCGGATACAGCTCGAGTTCGTATTCGTACACCGCTCCGGGTTCGACGAAGTCAGGGTCATCTCGATAGCCGCGATACCGCGCCCGACAGATCGAATCGGTGAGATTGAGAGCGAATCCGTCACTGAAGTCATCGGACGGCGGATACTCGTCGATCAACTTCGCGGTGAAGTCCGTGTCGACGGCCGTCGTTTCGGCGTACAGTCGAACCCGGATCGGCCCGGTAATCGTCAGGTCGCGCTCTAACGGGGTAGTCCTGAAGACAACCACGTCGTCCCGGTGTTCGAGCGGTCCGTACGGCGGCTCCGCGCCGAACGTGTCTGGCCGCGTCCGTTGATCGAATCCGCCGCTGCCCGTAATAGTCTCGAGATGGCGCTCTTCGAGCGGATACTCGAGGAGCGATTCGTCCCGTTGCTCGTACGTGACGTACGACGAGCAGTTCCCGCCGATCGTCGGAACGGGATCGTCGGGATCGAACTGATACGTGGTGGTAGCGGACGATGCGGTCGGCTCCGTCCGCTCGAGCGAGCCGTCGGGGTGGGCGTAGAACGTCGCGTACTCCGTCTCGGGAAGCGGCCACCCCTCGGCCGTCGCCCACTCGCCGCCGTGGGAGAGACGGTCGCTCGAGCGACGGGAACCGTCTCCCGTCCCCATCCGGAAGTACCGGACCGGCGGCTCGTCCCACGTGTCCAGTCCCTTCAGGTAGCGGTCGAAAAATCGCAGTCTCATCTCCTGGTAGTTCAAGAGCGCCCGGTCCCCGAACGCGATTTCACCGGCGTACGGTTTGTTCCAGGACGGAAGCGGATACTCGTTCCACCCGTGGGTCCAGGGTCCCATCAGGAGGAACTGATCCGACTCATTCCGCTCGGAGAGCGCCTCGAAATTGTCGCAGGTTCCCTTGGTGTACGAATCGTACCAGGCGCCCGCGTAGACGGTCGGCACGTCCGCCATCTCGTCGTAGTACGCTTCGAAGTTAATGCCGGGAGACTGCCACACGCGGTCGTCAGCGTCGCCCGTCTCCAGGAGTTCGAACAGCCACTCCTCGTAGTCGGGTATCTCTCGGAGGGGCGACTGGCCGCGTTGGACCGCTCCCTCGGCGAGCACGTCGCGGACGTCGACGTTCGCCAGTCGTTCCTGGAGCGCCGAGTCCTGGAGTACTCGCGTCGCAAATCCGCCGCCGAGCGTCAGCGCCCAGCAGAGCCACCGGAGTTCGAACGCCCCGTGGTGGCGAAGCGTCGCCGTCCGGCCGTTCGCCGGCCCCTGATTGACGAACATCGCCTCGAGGTGCGGCGGGTCCTGGGTCGCGAGCGCGCTCTGGACCCACGCCCCGTACGACGTTCCGATCGTCCCGACCGATCCGTTACAGTACTCCCGCTCGGCCAGCCACTCCACGGTGTCGTACCCGTCCTCCGGTTCGTTGACGAACAGTTCGAACGCCCCGTCGCTCCCGAACCGACCGCGACAGTCCTGCACGGCGACGACGTAGCCGCGTTTCGCGAACCACTCGCCGTGTCGTTCCAGCTCCCCGCGCTTGTTGTACGGCGTTCGGCTGAGCAGTGCGGGCCGCGGGCGCTCGAGGATGCCGTCGTCGGCAGGCAGATAGATGTCGGTGGCGAGTTCGGTTCCGTCGCGCATCTCGACCGTCACGTCCAGTCGAGCGTGCACGTCGTACTCGGGGTCGGAAGTCATAGACGTACTACGTCGCTACCGGCACTTAATAATATACCCGCGGAATTCCGATCGTCGCGGTTCCGAACGGACGGAGACGGGAGACGAACGAATCGTCGATCAGTTCAGGACGTCTCGCGGATTCTCGTACACGACTTGCCGAATCGTCTCGACGTCGAGCCCCATCCGGTACATCTCGAGGATCGTCCGCTTGAAGGCGAACACGTCGCTCCGGAGCACGCCCGCGCTGTCGGTTTCGACCAGGATACGATCCGGACCGTACTCCGCGACTACTTCGGCGACGTCAGTGGGCGTAACGCCGAGCAGCCACGGGTAGCTGACGGTGAAGCTGAGGTAGCAATCGGTGTTCTCCAGGACGTACGGCGCGATTTTCGTGTCCGCGTGAGACAACACCAGCTGCTCGTCCGGCAGTCCCGCGTCGTCTTTCAGGTCGATATCGATCTCGACCGCTTCCCGTTTCGGATAGTCCGACGTCAGGACCGGCTCCTGTTGCAGGGAGAGGTCCAGTTCGTAGCCCGGAACGTCGCCGCGCACTCGATCCGGGAAGTCGACGTCCTCGAGGTCGGCGGGCGTGTGCAGGATCGCCGGAAGGTCGTGGTCCGCGGCGATCTCGAGTTGCCGTCTCGTGACGTCCTTCTGGCTCTCGAGATCCCAGCCGGCGACGTGTTGTGCCTCGGTGATGCCGATCTCGCCGACCGCGGCGACCTCCTCGAGTTCGCAGTAGTCCGGCAAGACGTCGAGGAGTTCCTCGTAGTTTTCGACGCGCGCTCCGGTGTGGATGCCGATACCGACGTTCGCGTCCACCAGGTGCGATTCCCGGATCTGTGCGAGTCGGCTGAGCGCATCGTCCCAGAGGTACCGGACGTCCTCCGGTGCCACGGGCTTGTACGGCGTCCAGTAGTACGCCGCGGCCATCATCACCATCGACTGACAGCCGCTGATCGCGAACTTCTCGCGTTCGTTCCACGAGAGCGTATGCGCGTGGTTGTGAACGTCTATCCACGGCATACTGGTCAGTTCCGGCGGAATCGCTTCGCTCTCCTCGAGACCGGACTCGGCGTCCGTCGGACGCCGCGTGGGGTACTCCTGTGGCATGGTCATTCAGTGTACTGGCAGGGGTTTGTAAGTTCCCCGAGTCCATCGATACCGACCGTCACACTATCCCCGTCGGAGAGGAGCACCTGCGGATCGCGGAAGTAGCCGACGCCGTCCGGCGTTCCGGTGAATAGCACGTCCCCCGGAGAACGCTCGTCTTCAGAACAGACTCACGTTCACGGCGTAGGCCCACGTTTCGCTTCCCACCGACAGCAGAACCAGGGCTCCGCCGAGCAGGCCGACGTTCTTCAGAAAGTGGTTCAGTTCGTTCTGTCGGTCCTCTCCGGACGCGTTCCAGAAATCGTGGAACAACGGCGTCGCAACGATGAGGAACGTGGCGAGCGCTCCCGCCGAGATCACCGGATACACCCCGAAAATGATCCCCAGCGAGCCGAGGACGAGGACGACTCCCGACGAGATCACAGACAGTGACGGGGCGACCATACCCTTGTACTGTGCGTATCCGACGCGTCCCTCGTAATCCGCGAAGTGATTGTACCCGTTGTACAGGAACAGGACGCCGAACAGGAGGCGTCCGGCTAACAGGAACTCGCCTTCAAGCGCCATTGGCCCCCTCCCGGAACGATTGCTTTGCATCTGACATACTCGGCTGCTGGTAACGAATCTCGAACATCGCCCTATCATACGAACTGTTAACACTATACATCTTACGGCAGGAGATACTGTCGGCTCTCGCGAGATGACGGCCATCGTCGATCCGAGAACCGGGATCGCCGGTCTTCGGGTGCGGATCGAGCCCGGCCCCTCCCATCATCGGGATTAAGTACCACGGGCGTGTTTTTCGAGTCAGAATGAGAATTGGGCAATTCAGCGCGGGAGAAACCGAGCAGCAGTGGTGTGGCGCACTCGTCGACGACGACACCGTCGTGAATCTCCCCGCGTCCGGAACGGCAGCGGGGGTCGATATCCCGCGGACCCTCTCGGCCCTGCTCGAGGAATGGAACTGGCAGCGAAAGGTCTCGCTCGCGCTCGAATACGCGACGGAAACCGGCATGAATCAGTACGACATCGACGAACTCACGCGACACGCGCCCGTCGGCGACCCGCAGAAGGTCGTGTGCGTCGGACTGAATTACGAGGATCACGCCGAGGAAGGCGACAATCCGATCCCCGACGAACCGGTCCTGTTCTCGAAGTTTCCGACGGCGGTGACGGGGCCCGGTGACGAGATCACGTGGGATCCGGAGTACACCGAGCAGGTAGATTACGAAGCCGAACTCGTCGTCGTGATCGGTCGGGAAGCGCGGAACGTGAGCGAAGACGACGCCGAGGAGTATATCGCCGGGGTCACCGTCGGGAACGATATTTCGGCGCGCGACCTGCAACACAGCGACGGACAGTGGGTTCGCGGGAAGAGTCTGGATACGTTCGCGCCCACCGGCCCGGAGCTGGTCACGCTGGAGGAGATCGACGATCCCCACGACCTCGACATCTGGGCCGAAATCGACGGCGAACGCCGCCAGGATTCGACGACGTCGAATCTCATCTTCGGGATCGACGAACTCGTTTCGTTCTGCAGTCAGGCCTTCACGCTCACCCCCGGCGACCTCATCTTCACCGGGACGCCGCCGGGCGTCGGCGTCTACCGCGACCCGCCGGTTCTCCTGGACGACGGAACGACGGTAACCATCGGCATCGACGGCGTCGGCGAACTGACGAACACGTGTCGGCAGCAGTAGCCGAATACTCCGCCGGCCCGACGCGCAGAAACGAACCGTTCGAAACGCGATCCGACTGTTTTGACGGTCTCACTCGAGAGCGGTTCGCAGATCGTCGGCGATATCCGCGAGCGCTTCCCGCGACCGATCGAACTCGAACGGCTCCGCGGCTAACTGGACGAAGGCGTGGATGGCGTCGTCGTAGTGGTGGTGGGAGACGTCGACACCGGCCTCCTCGAGTCGCTCGGCATACGCGACTCCCTCGTCGCGAAGCGGGTCGAATCCGCCCGTTACGACCGTCGCGGGCGGTAGCCCTTCGAAGTCGGGAGCCAAGAGCGGAAACGCGTAGACGTTCATCGCATCGATCTCGCGTTCGAAGTACTGCTCGTCGAACCAGGTCAGGTCCGCTGCCGTGATGAAGTACCCCTCTCCGTTCTCGTCGATCGAGTCCCAGTCCTGATGGGGGGAGACCGACGGATAGAGAAGTACCTGATATGCGATGTCGGGACCGTCTCGGTCGCGGGCCATGTGTGCGACGACCGCCGCGAGGGTTCCGCCGGCCGAATCGCCGGCGACGACGAGTTCGTCGGGGTCGCAACCGAATTCCGTCGCGTTCTCGGCGACCCACTCCGTCGCCGCGTACGCGTCCTCGACGGCCGCCGGGAAGGGATGTTCCGGTGCGAGCCGGTAGTCGACTGCGACGACGGCGACGCCTGCGGTGTTTCCGAACGTTCGGCAGAACTGGTCGTGACTCTCGAGTCCGCCGGCGACGAAGCCGCCGCCGTGGAAGAACATCGTCACCGCGAACGGCTCTTCCCCGTCCGGAAGGTAGATCCGAAGCGGAAGGTCGCCGCCGGGTCCGTCGATGGTTCGGTCGATGACGTCTCCGACCGGTTCGGGTTCCTCGACCGCGAACACGTCGTCCGTGATCGCTCGAACCTCTTCGACCGGTAGTTCGTGAAACGCCGGTGCGTCTTCCGATTCTTCGATGAACGCCTGTAACTGTGGGTGTGTCTCTTGTGCACGCATCACACTGTTACATGACCCTCATTCAATAAATATGTTTAGGGGGAATGAGTTCCCGCTCGTCCCGATGCGTTCTCTCGTCTTCTCGACTCGGCCCCTGGTCCGCAATGTCCTGATTCGACAGCAGGTGGAACGCAAACGGTTCTGTGGAACCGCTTCCAGATCCCTCTACAGCTCCGCTGTTTGATACCATCCAAAAAGTGGTAGCAGAAACCTAACTGGCCGATATTTCATGGAAAACTATTTTAGGGTTCCCTCTAAACGTAATGGTGTACCATACCATGCCAGAGATTCCAGGGATCCACCACGTAACAGCGTTCTGTGACGACCCGCAGGAAAACTACGACTTCTTCACGAACGTTCTCGGGATGCGCTTCGTCAAGCGAACGGTCCGCTTCGACGTTCCCGAGAAGATCTATCACCTCTACTACGGGGACGAGGAGGGGACGCCCGGCACGATCGTGACCTACTTCCCGATGACCAACATGCCGATGGAGGAGGGGATGGTCGGCAAGGGAATGATGCGCTCGGTCGGGCTGACGATTCCCGACGGCTCGGTCGACTACTGGACGAACCGCTTCGAAGAGCACGACGTCGAGTTCACGCTCGACGAGCGCTTCGACGAGACCGCCATCGAGTTCACCGATCCCGACGGCCTTCCGTTCGAACTCGTCACCGGTGAGTCGGACATCGAGCCGTGGACAGATGGCAGCGACGTTCCCGCCGAACACGGCATCCGCGGGATGTTCAACACGACGCTGCACTCGAACGATCCAGCCGGCACCATGGACGTCCTCGAGACGATGGGGTGGGATCGCGTCGGCGAAGCAACTCACCCGCAGGCGGGCGACCGCATCCGATATGAAGCACCCGGCGACGCGCCGTGTGCCACCACGGTCGACGTCCTCATTCGTCCAAACGCACCGCAGGGCCGCATGGGAATCGGCACCTACCTCCACGTCGCCTACCGCGTCGCCAACGGCTGGGAACAGGACGAGGTCAGCGACACCCTCCGCGAAAACGGCTACATCACCACCTCGACGAAGGATCGCGACTACTTCCACTCGCGGTACATCACCGAACCCGGTGGTGCCATCTTCGAGTACGCGACCGACGGGCCCGGCTTCACCATCGATCAAGACCCCGCCGAGTACGGCGACGAACTGAAAGTTCCCGACTGGCTCGAGGTCGACATCGAGCGGATCGAAGAGATGCTCCCGCCACTCGAAACCAACTGACCTGATTTACTCCGCTCTCTTTCGTATCGGAGGCGAATAGGGCCGAGAACGAGACTGCTGGCCGGGGGACCATCATCGGGTCTCAGATACGTTCTCGAGTCTCCGATCAGTTCCCGAATCCAAACACGTCCCGCGGGTTCTCCAACACGACTTTCCGGATCGCCGCCTCGTCGATCCCGTAGCGATACAGTTCGAAGATCGCTCGTTTCAGCGCGAACGGATCGGTGCGGAGGACGTTCGCGCAGTCCGTATCGATCATGATCCGGTCCGGACCGTACTCGTCGATCGCGTCGGCGACGTCCGCGGCGGTAACGCCGATCAGCCACGAGTGGCCGATCGTAAAGCTCAGATAGCAGTCCGTGTGCTCCATCAGATACGCGGTATTGTTTTGGTCAGCGTGCGAGGCGACGACCCGCTCGTCGTCAATGCCCGCATCCCGCATGGCTTCGACGTCGAGTTCAACCGCCTCGAGCGCCGGGTTGTCGCCGTCGATCACCGGCTCCGTGCCGAGCCCCGTGTTCTTCTCGTAGCCGGGGGTCTGCACCTCCGGGCGGTACGACCGCTTTGATTCGGCAGATCGGTTGGGCGTATGGAGTATAATCGGCAGGTCGTAGGTATCCGCGAGTTCCATCTGCGCCTGGACGATCGCTCGCTGTTCGTCCACGTTCCAGCTACTGACCTGTTGGGATGGTGTGACGCCCGTCTCGCCGATCGCTGCAACCGCGTCCAGTTCGCAGTAGTCGTCCATCGCGTCCAGTAGCTCGTCCGGATCCTCGATCCGAACGCCCGTGTGAATACCGAGGCCGAGTTTGGCCTCGAAAAAGTGATTCCGCTCGATGGCCGCCCGACGATTGACCGCGTCGTCCCAGAGAAAGCGGACGTCGTCCGCTTCGACCGGCTTGTACGGCGTCCAGTGGTAGCCCGAGGTGACCAGTATCATCGCCTCACAGCCCGAAAGCGCGTACCGTTCTCGATCCGCCCACGAAAGCGTCTGCGCGTGATTGTGAACGTCGATCCAGGGGAGATTGAGGAGGTCGGTCGGCGGGTCGAACTCGTCCTCGTCGACGTACGCTGCGTCGGTCGGTCGCTTCGTCGGAGCGGTCGGTGACATTGTTCGGTATATGGGTTGCGTCGGACCCCCAATACGTCTTCGGGTCGTCGTTCGGCGTCTCCCCGCTCGGGAAATCGGTACGGCTGCTTCGGACGACGATTATCGCGACTCGACGCTCATCGGTCGCGGTTCGTCGATCGCGTCTCTCTCCCATCCCGGGAGTATCCCGCACCGGGCCCCTCAGTCTCTCATTCGCCCTCGCTCTCGGAGTCGGGCCGGGCACCGAAGACGCCGGCGTCCGCCATCTCGTTGATTTCGTCCGCCGAGTAGCCCAACTCCCGGAGGATCTCCCGATTGTGCTCGCCGAGTAGCGGCGGTGCCCGCTCGAACCCGCTGTCGACGCTATCGTACTTCAACGGGTGTTCGATCACGGGGATGGTCCCCAGCTCCGGGTGCTCGATTTCGGTCAGCGCGTCGCGCGCATCGATTTGCGGGTTGTGCAACGCCTCTTCGACGTCGAACACGGGACCCGCCGGTATCCCACCCTCCTCGGCGATGATTTCGGTCCACTCGTCGGTCGTCTTCGTTCGGAGCGTGGTCTCGATTTCGGCCTCGAGTTCGTCGAGATGATCGACTCGGTCGGCGTTCGTCTCGAAGCGCTCGTCCTCGGGCAAGTCGGGGCGGTCGATAACGTCGCACAGTTCGCCCCAGAGCTTCTCGTTGAGGATGCAGATGTTGATGTAGCTGTCTTCGGTCTCGAACGTCTGATACGGGGCGAGGACGGGATCCTTCGTCCCCATTCGCCGGGGTTCGTTGCCGGCGAAAACCTGGCCGGCCTGCTTGGTCAGCCACGGCAGTGCGGACTCGAGCATCCCGAGATCGATGTACTCGCCGTCGCCGGTCAGCTCTCGTCGGTACAGGGCGGTCGTCGCCCCGAACGCCGCCCACATCGCCGTGATAAGATCCGTCATCGGGAGCCCGACTTTCGCCGGCTGTCGGCCTTCTTCGCCGGTGACGCTCATGATCCCGCTCATTCCCTGAATGAGCAGGTCGTAGCCGGATCGCTCCCGCCACGGGCCCGTCTGCCCGAACGCGGAGATCGCAAGGTAGATGATATCCTCGTTGTGTTCCGTGATCGAATCGTAATCGACCTCGAGACGCTCGGCAGTTCCCGGGCGGAAGTTCTGAATGAAGATGTCCGCCGTTTCGGCGAGTTCGTACAGCGCCTCCTTGGCCTGCGGGTTCTTCAGATCGAGCTCGAGGCTTCGCTTCCCGTAGTTTACCGTCCAGTAGTACGGTGATTCACCCTGAACGAACGGCGGCCCGGAGTGTCGAATGGCATCTCCGTACCCCGGCTGCTCTATTTTGACGACCTCTGCGCCCTGATTCGCGAGCATCGACGAACAGAAGCCGCCGGTAACGAACGTGGAAAGGTCCAAAACCGTCACGCCATCCAATATCTTTTCTGTTCCAGTCATTCGTATCGATCAACCCGACGAACTGCCGGTGTGGTTTCGTGTCTCATAGTGTCGACGTGCGGACGAGCGGGAGCGACCCGCCGTAACTGCGGCTCCGCGTCCGTCCGCATCCGGTAATTGCGTGCAATCCCTCGCCGTCCGGTTCACCGGGGAGACGCTCCGCCAGCCGTACTTCGATCCCGGTACGTCCCTCGTTATCGGAACGGGTCCTCTCGTCGAGATACACTCGAGAACCGGTATAGCGACTCAACCGGCTCATAGGTCAAGATCCATCCATTTATTCATAAAACTACCGGCAATCGAACTCCCGCGCATTCAAACGCTTGTTCGGTTCATAGATGCCGTACTATGATAGCCACTGCAACGATTTACACCCTGATCGCACAGTCCGCGGTTCTCGCTCACTGTGTCTGCTCACGGCTCGCGTCGCTCACCGTTCGCGTTCCCGCGGTTCTCGCTCACTCTGTTCGCTCACGGCTCGTTTCACTCACCGTTCGCGTTCCCGCGGTTCTCGCTCACTGAGTTCGCTCCGAACCGCGCCTCGCTCCGAACCGCGCCTCGCTCCGAACCGCGTATCGCTCCGAACCGCGCCTCCGTCGGGCGATTGGGTGTGCAGTGACTTGCAATGGCTATCTGCTGAGAATGACATGGCTTGGTCGGATGTGGCTCGAGGGTATCGGTCTCCGTGAGTCGCACTGATTCAGGAGATCCTAATAATTAGGATCGATGGTTTACAGTCATATATCTGTAATTCTATCCAATCCGTCTTTGATATTGCTGTCACAGATCGAACACTGTGCCCGTATCGAGTGAATCCTGATATGTAGGATCAGGGCTCTGCGGTGATAGTCTCCGTTTTCGACTGGGGACCCGAACGGCTGATCGGGCATCTCGCTGGTCCACCGACTGAAGCACCTCCGAACGAGAAGCGGGAGCGATCGAACCAGCTGTAACGTCTAGTGTCGCATCACCACGATTACCTATTTATTATATGACCTATGTGTGATACACGCGTTATAGCAGTGTATTAAATAGACAAGATAGACACTGAGACGTGCCCGACTGCTGACCCACGAGTTGGAAAGCGACCCACGCTCATTTTGAGCGTGTGAAACTGCTCTTTGAGCGGTTTTCGTTCGATAGAGCCGATTCATCATTCAGTCTTACTCGAGAGAGAAGGCAGATGGCTGAACAACAGTTGAGAAAGAGAATCTCCCGGATAAATCACGCATATCGGGCAATTAGTACAGAAGCGCAGCGCCTGGATCGATTCCATACCGACCAACAACTGCGAGAGCAAGAATGAGTTTGCCCCAGTTATTATTGTAGTATATTCCCAAATCTGAGTTCTTCTATTTTTGAAAGATTCCTCACCTATACCGGCTAGACGCTGCCATCGCAACTATCCCAGTGATCCGTTTGTCTGCGTGTTCGCTGCGGCTTCGACAACGCCACCGAGAAATTCCGACAAAATAGAGACGGTCTCGAGTCGTCGATCCGCAGTACAGTGGTGGCCCGTGTGCTCGTCACGAAGACTGCCAACTGCCGCCGTTCGATCCGAACTCGAGTCGTCTCATCGATCGCCCCCAGTGACGTCGCGGGCGAGCTGACGGTTTAGCAGTGTGCTCGAGTCATAGACGTGACTGACATTAGTTCCCGTCGTGGTCGAATCCTGATTCTCCGTTCTCAGTTGTCTCGTCGACCGAGGATCCCGTCAGTCCTCGCTCGTATCGAACTCGCCGTCGAGGTACGCCTCACCGCGCTCTGTAATCACGTAAACACCGTTGCCGAGATGAGTGAGTAAATCGTGCTCTGCCAGTGTCCGAAGACGCCGAGAGATGTGGGATTTCGAAACCCGCACGTAGCCGCTCTCCTCGAGTTTCTTCGGCGAACCGGAGTCCTCGTTTCTGATGTACTCGAGTATACGGTCGTCCCAGATCGTCATCCATGACCCAGATTTTCGCATTCCTGTCTCCTTTACACCGTTTGCTCCCCTATTTGCCCCGTATAGTGCCTTTTAGACACAAGATTACATTTATGCAATATCAGGGCATTAGTGGCCAGTATGGAGCGACAGACTCGGCGAGGATGACTCTCGTCAGTTGGTGAGACCGAACGGCGTTGCAGCGCCGTCCGGCGAAAGCTCCGTGATCCAGAATGAATCTCGGATGGCCCGTGGGGCGGACGCCCCACAGACGATACGCGGCATCGCTCGCAGATAAATTGGGGGTTCGCTCTCGCTGTAACACTCGAGCCACCACCCCACTAACACCTCCTCGATGACACAGCAGGTGATCCAAATTGCTCCCTGACCCGCGACCGCCAACGTGGATCGAACTCACCGCCTTCCAGCGTGACTGTCTCGAGGCCATCGCCCGCCGCGAGCGGACCGGACGGCGCTGCGACGAACGCGGTATTATCCACACCCTCGAGCGCCGGTATCCCAGCGTCACCCGAACCAGACTCGAGCCGAACCTGCGGACCCTCGTCGGGCGCGGCCTCCTCGCGAAACGCGCGGGAGCTGACGACCGGTCGACCTATTCCCTGACCGACGAGGGGCGCGCCCTT
>NZ_JAQIVI010000272.1 GCF_028618695.1 Natrinema soli
GGTGGATGTCCGCGAACACCGGGCGCGCACCGACCCGTCGCACGGCGTTCGCCGTCGCGATGAACGTGAACGAGGGGACGATCACCTCGTCGCCCTCGCCGACGCCGTGGGCGGTCAGCGCGGCCACCAGTGCGGTCGTCCCCGAATTGACCGTCACCGCGTGTTCGACGCCGAGATACTCCTCGAGACCCGCTTCGAACGCCTCGACGTACGGCCCGTTCGCCCAGTAGCTCCCTCGTGTGATAGAATCGACGGCGTTGGCCACGTCCCGCTGGTCCCACGGAATTTCGAACAACGGTATCGAGTCGTTCATCGACTCGTCCGTCATCGAGCGATGAATTAAGTAGACGTTCGTTACCGTCCGGAAGACTGGCGTTTCGTCCGTTCTATTCGCACAATCGACGGAACGACGCTGGCCGTCCACTCAGTCGTGCTCATGCGGTTTCACCGCCGACAGGGACTGGAATGCAGCCGACAACATCTTGGTACGCGGACTGAAGCAAGGAGGGACGGACTGTCCCGAATCAACGTCCTCAGAATCGCTGTGCGATTCTGATGGGCTGCGAAAATCACGCAGTGATTTTCGAACGCCTGCGGAGACTGTGCTTCCTACGGGAACCGATTCGGTTCCTGCAAAGCGCGTCGTGGAAACAGGAAGCCCCATCTGCTCACGGGCGCAAAGCGCCCGTTCGCATGGTCCGTGAGACGAAGGTCTCACGCTCCCCTCAAGGAGCGAGCATGAGCGAGCGAGTAGGGTGGGGAGGAAGTCACAGGGAAGGGATCGGAACGACGACGACCGGCCGTTTTGCGTCCTCGAGGAGCCGTCGTGCGGTCGAGCCGAGTTCGCGCGTCGCATCGGGATCGCCGCCGTGTGCGCCGATGACGATTTCGTCGACATCGAACTCCTTCGCTGCCTCGGCGAGCGTGTCCGCGGGGGGACCGGAGCGACGCTCGGTCGCGACATCGCCGACGGTCGCGAGTCGAACGGAAACCACGTTCAGCGCTTCGTCGCCGTCGCGGCGCGCCGTCGGATCGTCGGGCGGAACGACCGCGATCACGGTCACGGTGTCGTCGCCCGTCGCTCGCTCGTCGAAATAGTCACAGATCGCCGCCGTCGTGTGGACGGAGTCGGTTCCCGCGAGATAGTGCATAGCGGATCGACGCTGTCGATCTCGAAGAAAGCTCCGGAAAGTACCACCGAGACGCCACGGGGACACGGTCGTTTCCGATTCGGAAGGACGCCGTATTTTCTGACCCAGAGAACGCACTCCTATCACTAATACGACGGCACTGTCACGAACGCACGGGGGACGAGAGAGGCCATCCCCGCGCGCCTTGGTGGTCCCCCGTGCTTCCCCGAATCCGATCATCCCAGGGTCGCGACGCACGTCCCACGCAGTCCCGCAATTTTCCCTCTCACGGGGCCGCGTTGCGTCGGCGCCCCTTCTCACTGCCGACAGGGTTCGGTCGTCGGTAGATCGCTTCGGCCCGCTCCCGTCGCTAGCGGTACTGAGATCCCGTTGACCCGATTCCTTCTCGACGCTGTCGTTCGCTACTGGTGACCGTCCTCCGACGGTGCCGTCAATGGTGACCGTACAACGAATACGTGATCGCAACGAGGCCGAGCAGCCGGCTCACGTTCTCGAGCAGCGCGATGACGACCCGCTCGGGATCGACCAGCGTCGTGACCGCGACGTTGAGCAGGAACGGGAACAGCGTCAACAGGAGGAGCCCGAGCGCGAGATACAGCATGGACCGGGCGTCGTTCCGGCGGTAGCCACGGTAGGCCTGATAGGCGATGAGCGTTCCGAAGAGCGCGACGAGGAAGAGACTCGCGACGGTCAACAGTTCGAACAACGTCGCCTCGTCGACCCGCACGACGTTCCGACTCATCGCATCCCCTCCCACATGCGCGTGAACTTGTCGGCGACGTCTTCCTCGCGGTACGTCAGCTCCAGCGAGAACGAGCCCTCGTCCAGCGACAGTTCCAGCCGGTCGAGGTTCGCACTGTAGACGCTGTAGTGGTTGCCGTCCGGCGCGAGTTCCGTCTCTTCGATGACGAGGTGACACTCCTCGAGTCGGTCGAGTCGCCGATAGATCGTCGGGAGGGAGGCGTCACACCGTTCGCTCAGGGTACTAGCAGACATGGGTTCGACGCTCGTATGGGTGAGGATTTCACGTGCGTACTCGTCGTCGAGCACCGCGAGCAGCGTCGACAAGTCGGTGTCCTCACTCACTGGTATAGCTGTTCGTTTCGGTATAACTATGAAAAGCGGTCCGGTTTTTCTGAGCGAGAAAAGACTCCTCGAGCCGTCGCGGGCAGCGACGGGATTTCGGAGCGGTCAGGCTGTCGTATCACTGTCGGCGTCCGTGCCGACGTAGCCAGTACTCAGTGCCCACACCGCGAGGAGACTCGGCAGGACGAGGATACTCGCGAGGAACGCGTATCCGATCGCGACGCTCGTAACGAAGCCAAAGCGCTGGAGCGACGGGACGAACGCGAGCACGAGGACGCCGAACCCGGCCGCGGTCGTCGCGGCGCTGGCCAGCAACGCGCCGCCGGTTCCGCGAACCGTCCGCCGAAGTGACGCGATGTGATCGCTGCCGCGTTGCTCCTCGAGGAACCGTTCGCCGATGTGAATGGCGTAGTCGACGCCGATCTCGATCGCGGCGATGATGGTCGTTTCGGGCATGAACGCGATCCCCGCGAGGGACATCGTTCCGAACAACCACGTCTGTGCGGGCAAGACCGGGGCCATCACGACCGCACCGAGCGTGAGCGTGCGATAGCGGAGCCAGAAGATCAGCGTCAGGAACGCGACGATGACACCGAACGTGAGGAGGAATCCCTGAACGAGCGACGTGAGCAGGCCCCGCTGGACGAGTTCCTCGACGATCGGCTGGCCGGTGGCAGTCACCGTCAGGTCGGACGCTCCCTCGATCGTCGCGACCCCGCTATCTCCTCCGTGACGGTTCCGGTATCCGCCCCGCCGGAGAGCCCCACCGAGAGACGGAGCGCTCGATACTCGCCGTCGTCGCGGTGGATCGTCGCTTCGCCGGCCTCCGAGTCGGCAGCGTATACGGCGTCGTACACCGTGGTGAGGTTCTCATCGGGTACCCCGTCACCGTCCGTATCCGCCTCGTCCACGACGGCGGCGACCGTCTCGTTGGTCGCCGCGACCGACTCGATCGTCTCCAGTGGCCCGGTCGCCCGCAGGCTCCCGTCACCGAGCCCGGCTAGGTAGCGGCTCAATGCACAGTGTGGATGTTCGTTACAGCTTTTCTTTGACCGTATCGAAGAAGTCAGGTACGATATTGAGTCTCCATCTCAGAATCGCCCCCTCTCCACGTGAAATAAAGGGTGCTGTCGACGAAAGCATCTGACTTATCTGACCGAAATCGACTAATAGTCATATAGCATAGAGGGACGCATGGGATCTAAACGAAAGGGCAATACTGGCAGTTTGCCCGAGCGACGTCTGCGACACAGAGAGGAGAACGTACCAACGGCTCACCACCTCCCAATTCATCAGACTAACCATGCCGACCTTCACTGATGCAAAGCGCGAGCGCGTCCGCGAGTCGCTCCGTGACGCCGGACGCGAGTTCTTCGGTCGCTATGGTATCGATAAGACTACGATCTCGGAACTCACCAAGACGGCAGAAATCGGCAAAGGGACGTTCTACCAGTTCTACGATTCGAAAGAGGAACTGTATATAGATATTATTGAACAATACCTAGAAGAATACATTCCTCGGTTGCTGAGCAATTCCTTCGAAGCGTACGACGACCCAGAAAAGGCGATTGAAGCGTACCTCGAAGAGTCGATGGATGAGCTCAACTCCAACCCACTTCTCCGGCAGCTTTTTCTCGATGATGACGTCAATCAACTGCTTGAGCAGTTCTCTGACGAGGAACTCAGCGAGGGTCACGAGAGGTCAGTCGAGTTCTTCCTGCCGTATATCGAACAGTGGTACGACGAGAGTAAAGTTACCGGACCCGATCCTGAGACAATCGCCCACACGCTTCGGCTGGTTACTCGCCTCGAATTCTCTAAGGAGCACGTCGGCCGAGAGCGATACCCTGCTGTCCGGGACACGCTCATCTCCGCAGTCGCGGCTGGGATAACGGACGGAACCGACGAATCACCTTACTCGGAGGACCATCATGAGTGAGAGTGAAGACGTCCAGACAGGGACGTACGTCGTCGGATTCGACGACCCTGGTGCAACAGACCGCGCGCTCGTCGGTGGCAAGGGCGCGAACCTGGCACGGCTGGTTAGAACTGGTCTGCCGGTGCCTGCGGGATTCTGCGTGACGACTACTGCGTACGAGGCACTGATCGACGATCCGGCCATAGAGGATGCCATCGACGAACTCGCAGCGCTCGAGCCGACGGACACGGCGGCGATCGCGGACGTGGGCGCCGCCCTCCGTACTCGGATCGAGGACTGTGACGTCCCTGAAGAGGTCCGAGACGCGATCGAGACTGCCCTCGACGAGAAGGCGACCGATCCAGAACAGGCGTATGCGATTCGTTCGAGCGCGACGGCCGAAGACCTCCCCGATGCGTCGTTTGCGGGCCAACAGGAGACATTCCTCAACATTCACGGCGCGGATGCAATCGTCGATCGGATCCGTGCGTGCATGGCGAGCCTCTTCACTGACCGTGCAATCGCGTATCGAGCGAGGAACGATATTCCACACGAAGAGGTCGCACTAGCGGTCGTTGTTCAACGAATGGTATCCTCGGACATCTCCGGTATCCTCTTTACAGCCGATCCGATGACGGGTAATCGGTACGTCTCAGTTATAGAGGGTGGTCTCGGTCTCGGTGAAGCGTTCGTCTCCGGCGAAATGGCCGCCGACACCATTCGAGTCGATACGCAAACCAAGGAGATCCGTAACTACGAAGTCGGTGACCAGCAACGCACAATACGCACGCTTCCCGAAGGCGGTACCGAGACGAGAGACATCCCACCCGCCGAACGGAGGACCCGTATACTCTCGGATGAACAGGTGCAGCACCTCGTGGAACTCGGAACGGAAATCGAAGCGATATTCGACCAGCCACAGGACATCGAATGGTGTATCACCGACGATGAGATCTACGTCGTCCAAGCACGGCCAATAACGTCGTTGTTCCCTGTCCCGTCGCCCGAGCCATCCGATGACCGATTGCATGTTTACGTCAGTATGGGACACATTCAGGCGTTTGCCGAGCCATTGCCGCCGCTCGTGCGCGATCTCTGGATGACGTTCATTCAAACGATGTACGCGAAATTCGGCTTCGGGGCCGATACGCAGTGGGCTGTCGAGGCAGGCGGGCGCGTGTATATCGACATGACCACACAGTTACGAATCGGGCCTCTCCGGGACCAGCTCCCAGACCAACTGGCAGCAACCAGTGAACCGGCGAGTGCCGGTATCAAGGACATTCTGAGACGACGTGATGGGGAGTTCCGTGAGCAGCGGTCAGTCGGGGAAACTATCACAGCAGTGCCTAAGCTCGCCGCTGCAGCGTGGACGGGCGCGAGAACGGGATATCCACTTGTCTCCGCTCTGCTAGATGGCTTCGTTGGATCCTTTATTGGAGGGCCAGCCCCACCTGAGCACGAGAAGGCTAAATGGGTGGACTGGGGGCAGAATATTGCTGAACAAGTACGCGCCCCTGATACCCCCGAAGAGCGCTCGCGTGCCGTCTTCAACCAGTTGGACGACGTCATTCAGCTCCCATCCGTCGGTCCGTTGGTTGCTGCGTTCGCCGCAGGAAGCTGGCTCGAACGGTTGTGTTCGAATACCCAGGAAGAGATTGATGCCATCGGGAGAGGTTTTCCGGATGAACTGGTGACACAAATCAATCTCGGACTAGGTGATCTCGCGGATGTGGCTCGCGCTCATCAAGAGGTCGCTGATTCTCTTCGACAGAACGCGTCTCTAGAGGAGATCGAATCCCTCGAAGGAGGGGAAGACTTCGTGAACGCATTCGAGGAGTTCCTCGACGAATTCGGTTACCGTGCGACCGGTGAAATAGATATCAGCCGTCCGCGGTGGCGTGATGATCCCTCAGTGCTGCTCGAGACAGTTCGCGCGAATCTCGACCACGGTGAGTCGGGCGAACACCGCGAGCATGTCCGGCGGATGGAACGTGAAGCACTGGACGCAGCCAAGCGGCTCGAACAGCGAGCTGATAATGGATTGTTCGGATCGGCTCGAAAGCGTCTCGTTCATCGATTTATCAGAACGTATCGCGCCTATATCCAGACACGTGAGTACCCAAAACAGGGTCTGGCCCACATATTCACGGCGTGGCATGAAACACTCCGTGACGCCGGCGACCTACTCGTCACGGAGGGGATTTTGAACAGTTCCGACGACGTCTGGTTCCTCCGAAAAGGCGAATTGTTCGCTGCGCTCGATGGTGACTCGATCGCGGTCGATATCGACGCCAGACGCGCCGCGTTCGACCGCTACGCGGCACTGGATGCGCCACCAGTGTTGACGAGCGAAGGTGAAGCGCCAAGCGCGGACATCGAGCGTGAGGATGTCCCGGACGACGCACTCGTCGGAACCGGCGTGTCAGGTGGCATCGTCGAAGGATCGGCACGAGTCGTGCACGATCCCGCAGAAGAGACGATCGAGAAAGATGAAATCCTCATCGCTCCGTCGTCCGATCCCGGCTGGACGCCGCTGTTCCTGAACGCAGCAGGTATCGTCGTCGAGGTAGGGGGGCGGCTGAGTCACGGCGCGCTCGTTGCACGCGAATACGGACTTCCAGGCGTGGTGTCGGTTCCCGAAGCGACTCGCCGCATCAAGACTGGACAGCGGGTGCGGATTGACGGAACTCGGGGAACGGTTGAGATCATCGAGGACGATTGATGGCTCACTCACTGGATCTTCTGAATCGTTCTGGAAAATCAGCTTCGGTAGTTCAAAGAAGTTCGATATTCTGCAGAGACTGAATCAGGGAGATAGTGTACTTGTGCATAGTGCGTGTTGAATCCAATCCAACCAGCCTACATTTCGGCGGTGGCTATGTATAACGAATCGACCTAGCCGACTTCTGCCGTCAGCCAGTTTCCTGCGGAGGACGTGGCACAGTTCATGCAGTCCGGGATCGAGTCCGGCAAGAACAGACACTCGTAGCGGACGGCGTTCGCTTGACCGAACCGTTCTGTATACCGGAATATGGTTTATCTGGGCGGTCAGTGCCCGATCGAGCCGTCTCAGGGGCGATCGGCCGTCTACCCGAGCCAGCCGAACAGCCGCTCGAGCAACCGATCTTCGCCGTCCTGCGAGAATCGGTGGCCTTCGCCCGCGAATCGCTCGAGGAGGACGTCGGTCTCGAGTCGCTGAGCGGCATCGAAGCTATCGGCGGGATCGACGACCCCGTCGTCTCCGCCGTGGAAAACCGCGACCGGAACCGACAGCGTCGACGCGACGTCGTCGAACGGATACCGATCCAGGTGGTCGAAGAACCGCCGGTCGAGGCGCTCACCGGAATCGAACGTCACCTCGCCCTCTCGTTCGACCGTCGCCCGATACTCGTCGAAGGTCTCGTTGGTCGTCACCGGCGCTCGCGTGGCGATCGCGTCGACTCGGTCGTCGGCCGCTCCGGCGTGGAACGCGACTTTCCCGCCGAAGCTTGAGCCGAACAGGGTGTACGAGTCGGGATCGAAGTAGTCGACGACGTGGTGGAGGTCTGTCAGTCGCGCCTCGAGCGTCGACTCGACGAACTCACCGTCCGATTCGCCGCAGCCGCGACAATCGAATCGAACCGCGTTGTAGCCGGCCGCGACCGCTCGGCGAGATCGCCGCTCGTAGCTGCCGGACTTGTCACTCCGAAGCCCGTGACAGAAGACGAGCCAGTCGTCGGACGACGCCTCGTGATGGACGGCCGCGAGTTCCGGTGGACTCCGTCCCGTCGCCGCGGTTTCGATCCGGATTCGGTGTCTGTCTGGCATTCGTCTCCCCTGATGGGCCCCTCTTCCTTGATAGCGGTGTTCGAATGAGACGACCGATCGATACTCGAGCGCGTCGACCGTCGGCTACCTCATGACGAACTGTGCAGATGACCTCGCGTCGAGGGGCGAGGAATGGCTCACGAACGGATGAATCCCGGGGTCGAGGCGTCGGAACCGTCGTCGAATCGAATCCCGAGATCGCTGTCGGTGCTCCCGGCTCGTTCCGACGATCGGGTTTCACAGCGACAGCGGCTCTTTCTCTCCGTTCGAGAGAACGGGCGATACTACCGCTGCACCTCCGTTACCGCCGAACCGATTGCGAATCGCTTCCGACGGATGGGGTCGATCGTGGTCTTCTCGGAGCGACCTCCGTCGGATCCAACGAAGGAACTCGCGCCCGACTCGTCGGTCGACGCCGCTCTCTCGTGGCACACCGTTTTTGCGCTTCGAGAGAGTCGGTTCCGCTATGACCCGCACCACTTATCGGTGTGCGTGTGGCGCACACCTCGAGTTCAAACAGGACCTCGAGAAGGAGTCCGGAACGACGACGCCGACCTGGAAGTGCAAGGACTGCGGGACGCCGGTGCCGGGGATGACCGCCGAAAAGATCAGACATCAGGATCCATCCTGAATCGTGGCACCGCTACGAGGAGCCTATCGAATGCATACCATCGCAGTTCGATAACTACGGTCCCGCGTTTTAACACCTGAGACGTGCTTTTCCACGGCTTTCGATTGTTATCCGACGGACAGCTCTCCCCCTCACCCATAAATCAATAATAGCTATATTAAATTTGAGGGGCCGATATACGCTTGGCGTTCACCGTCACTGGGACCCCAGACCCGAGGGCTGCTTGATTACTGGACGAGAAATGCGAGAGTTCGCGACCGCTGTGGTCTGTTCGGCGCCAGGTCTGTCCGAATCTCTACTCCGGTGCACCAGATACGACGTGCTCGAGTACGGGTCGACTTTCTGACCGCCTGTCTGTCCAGCAGTCGTTGGGACCTGAACTCGGCTAGGTCGGTTTGTCATGCACAGATACCTGCGAAATTTAGGTTGTCGAGAGTGAGACGGTAGTTCTTTCACATGACAAATCGAATTAGGATCATGCCTGCATCACCGAGAACGGGGCTCGCTGGACGGGCATGGTCACCAGCGTGGGCAGGGTACATGGGCTGCGCATGGATGTTCGTATTCGCAGCAATGAGCTTCTACTGGGCACTGGGAGGAACCACTGGTCTCAACACTGTCTCACTCGGTCAAGAACTTGCGGGTGAATCGTGGTTCATCATGGTCCTCTGGTTTACTGGCTTTCTGAAAGTCATCGGTGGCTTGCTCGCGCTTGCGCTCGTTCGGGCTTGGGATCGGTGGATTCCCCGCTGGCTGCTACTCATCGCCGCGTGGGGTGTGGGCGTAGTCTTGCTCCTCCATGGCGGTGATTTCATGGTTCAGGGAGCACTCACGGAGACAGGAATCATTAGTTTCTCGGGCCCTGCGACCTGGACGTCGGCTCACTGGCAGACGTTCGTGTGGGGGCCGTGGTGGCTTCTCGGTGGTCTCATCTTCTGTCTGGCGGCTTGGAACTACCAGTCGATCTCAGCGGTCGACTAGGTCGGTTTATCATGCACAGTTCCATCTGGAGGCAGCTATGTCAATTTGTCACCAATATATTTTCTGGAATATGCTAACAGTGATGTTTTCACTTTCTGTCACGCTTGAAAAGTCTCCTTGCCGGACTTCAGAAGTGTATCTTTATTCCGTCTCCGTCTCTGCCGCTGCGACGAACTCTTTGATGATGTGTCCCTCAGCGCGGTGGAGGATGTCGCTCGCTGTGGATTTGCTGATGCCGAGTGTCGCGGCGAGCTCGGTGAGTGAACACTCGCGAGGGGTATCGTAGTATCCACGGGTGACTGCTTCGGTGACTACTCGCCACTGACGGTCAGTGAGGAGGTTGGTTGGATCGACCAACGGAGTTACCGATATGACCTCGTAAGGTACCCCGTTCGTTTCGAGTCCTGCTTTGAGCTGTGAGAGCTGCTCCTGAGCAGTGAATGATTCGACGATCACCCACCCGTTGCGAATCGCGAGTGGGAATTTCGGGGCTATTCCGGCAGAATGGAGCATCTGGCGCGGTAGCGGTTCTTGAATCACGTGCTGTATCAACAGCGTCTGTTCAGAGACATTGAGTACCTCATACGAGCGTACCTCGGAAGCCTCTTCGAAGTCTTGGATGATGGCCTCAGCGCTCGATGTATCGGCTTCCATGAGCACGCACAGTCCATCCTCGGTGTCGTAGGAAGATAGGATTCTGAACTCATCGTTGGGATACCTCCTGGAAAATCGCTCGAACTGTTCGTGGGACGGTTTGATCTTGAGTTTGACTCGGGGCATCTACGTCACATGTTCGACTGTGTGGTATTAGCTTGCACTACGGACATGTTTGATGGTACGTTGATGAATATGCCCTGCCTCTTGTAGCGTGTGAAACCAAATACCACGAGAGTCCGAGAGAATCCCCCTGACACGCAGGAGGTCAGTCAATGACGTCTGTGCGCTCTAGCATCCAGACGGCAGTTGAGGTGCCGCTCTGGGCGTTCACCTTTTACCGCACGCATTTATTCCTCATCGTGGGAATTTCCCTCCTGCCAGCTGCACAGCGGTTCGTCGCCATATTGTGGGGGTGGAATCTCCCATCGCCGGGGGATCTGGCACTTGAGATTCTTGTCATGGGTGTCCGACTTCTGCTGTTCGGAGTGATTGTCTGGCTAGCTATCTCCCGTGATGACACGTTGAGTCAGGTCAATAGCGGGGAACGATGGGCGCGTATGAAGGCGTTTATCAGTACTCAATGGCCCAGTCTAATTGTCCAGTTTGTTCTACTCACTGGTGCCGTCATCATCTTCGACGTTATCCCAGAGCAGATTATCGTGCAGTGGATTCCCGCTAATCTTGAGTCGATTTATCTGGCGTCCTTGATCGCTGTGAAGAACCTCACCGTAATCGCCTTCACTATGATTTGGATGGTCGGAATAGTTCGACAGATGATGTTGTATTCCCGCGACGCTGTTGAAAGAACGGGTACAGAGCCGATTTCAGCGGAAGTCCACCAATGATAGGACGGTTTGAAAGCGGCCTACAAGATATAGAGGATGCACGCAGCAGGGCGTTATCTACAGACGTTGCGATAACAAAGATGCCGCGAGGTACTGTCTAGATAAGGGAAACCGCAAGACAGGACGACAATGAAGTGACGGTATCGGTTGTGAAATTACCATCTATGATTTAACATAAAGAGACCCTGTTCCACGAGCAGCGAAAATTCGGCTGCTTCAGCAAACGTCCCATAAACAGTAATGGTCCCAGATCCCATCGGTGTTGCTTCGACAGACGCTGAAACGGCGTTTGACGTTAGAATCGCTTAACTAGACAGTGCCTGCCGCGAAGATACTTCTGAACTCGGCTAGGTCGATTCGTCGTATATAATCCTGTATGAAATTTATACCATCAATTGATTCCAGCACCCACCGTGCATGAGGAAATCATCTGCTTGACTTCAGTCGAGACGGGTTCAGTGACTACGAGAGAGGATGGCTTATGAACCTACATCAGCCATACGAGTACAATGGGCCGCCATCCCGAAACTGAACAACGAATTAGAGAAGCCGCATTTCGCGCGCTTGTCGAACACGGATACGCGGATCTCTCCATCAAAGATATCGGTGAAGAGCTAGGCCAAAACCCGTCGCTCATATACCACTATTTCGATAGCAAGGACGATCTCTTACTCTCGATGCTCGATGTCTTCGTCGAAATATTCCTCGAGCAACGGACCGAGAAGGCGATTACCGACGCGCAAGCGGAGCTCCGGGAGTTCGTCCGTCAAATACTGCATCCGAAGCCGGCGCAGGTCGAACAGGTCATGTTCTCCCCGCCATCGGATATCGAGACGGGGGTCTCTCGGATTTTCGTCGAGCTGTGGGCGCACGCGACGTGGGATGCCGACTTCCGCAGGAAAACCACGATGGTAGAGGACCGCCTCCGGGAAACGGTCACCCGGATACTCCGCGCCGGAATCGAACTCGAGCAGTTTCGACCCATTGATCCCGAGCTTACGGCGGATCACGTACTCTTTCTCCTCAAGCAAGGGATACATACGAGGACGACGACGAACCGGGATGCTGCCGTCGATCGGGTCCAAACGATCGTCGACGGAATTATAACTGATATCTCCCGCGAGAGCTATAGTAGCCACTGAAACGATTTACATACCGATCGCGAAGTTGTCGTGCGATCGGGTGTGCATTGATTTTCAGTTTGTACTATAGCGGGAGAGCAAGTCCAATACGTATCTGGCTCGAGTTATCCTCCGGCATTCGGTTACTCGACTTCTCAGCCTCGTTCCGCTGGTCACTCTTCGATACTGCTACCGCTCCGTTTACATGTTTGTGCGTCTAGATCGATGGGGGCGAGAATGCACCAAAAGGACTACAACTGATTAAATGATCAATTAAATCATGGAGTCCCCCGATTCAGTCGTCGGAGTGGGCCGATCACCGGAAGCCATTCGAAGCCCCGAAGGACAACTTTCGCCGTTCGAGTGGTACGCTGAAATGCGTCAAGAGACGCCAGTTCACTTCGACGAGCAGCGAGAGACGTGGGACGTATTTCGATACGAGGACGTCGAACGCGTGCTCAAAGACCACGACACGTTTACGGCTAATCGGGCTTTCGAAGCCGACGAGTCCTCGAACGACGGTGACGACGATAGCCCGATGCTTCAGACGATGATTACGACCGATCCACCGACACAGACCCGACTCCGAGGGTTCGTCGACGACCGATTCCAGCCGGGGGCGATACGGGAGTACCAACCGCGAGTGGAGACGGTAACGGAGGACCTGTTGGACGACCTCGAAGACGAGAATAGTTTCGACTTCGTCGACGAGTTCGCGATTCCGCTTCCCGTCATCGTCATCGCCGAACTACTGGGAATTTCCGCCGACCGTCGTGATCAGTTTAAAGAGTGGTCGGACGCACTCGTCGCGCGACCCGAAGACGACACTCCGGAGGAGATAGAACGGGTGCAACGGGAACAGAAGGAGGCCCAACGAGCGATGGGGAGATTCTTCGCGGAGTTACTGGAAGAGCGCGATGGCGGCGACGGCGACGATCTCATTACGCTCGCGGCGAACGCGGAGGAGTTATCCAGGGGTGAACAGATCGGCTTCTGCATGCTGCTCCTCCTCGCGGGCAACATCACGACGACGAATCTCCTCACCAACGCGATCTGGTCCGTCGAAGAACACGGGCTGACGGGCGCGATTCGTACGGGGGACGTCGATCACACACAGGCTATCGAGGAGACGCTTCGATACCGATCCCCGATCCAATCGTTGAAGCGTATCGCCGTGGAGGACGTCGAGCTACACGGTCAACGGATTCAGGCGGGGGACGTCCTCACGCTCTGGCTAGGTGCCGCAAACCGCGATCCGGAAATCTTCGATGCGGCCGAAGAGTTTCGGCCCGAGCGGCGTCCGAACCGCCATATGGCGTTCGGAACGGGAGTCCACTTCTGTCTGGGCGCTCATCTCGCACGGATGGAAGCGGACGTTGCCCTGGATCGATTGTTCGACCGTTTCGACCGCCTGGATGCGGATTTGTCAGATCTCGAGCCGTTGAGTGCCCTCTATGGTCTCGAATCACTCCCCTGTGAAGTGAGTCGAAACGCGTAAGCATACGAAAAGCGTCGATATTGCTGGATTTTCCGGGCCACCGTCACACGTGCCCGGCGGATCGAGACGTCGTAGAACGGTGGTTCAGTCAGCCGCCTGACCGCCATCGACGGGGAGCGTGTGGCCGGTGATATACGACGCATCATCGGAACAGAGGAACGCGACCGCGCCGGCCATCTCTTCCGGGTTCGCGATGCGGTCCATCGGGACGTCGATCATCGCCGACGTGTCGAACTCCATCTCCGACGGATCGCCGCCTCCCGACATTCCGGATTGGATGTTCGTGTTCGTCGGCCCCGGGGCGATAGCGTTCACTCGAATCCCTCGCGTCGCGTACTCGAGAGCCACCGTCTTCGTGAGGCCGACTACGCCGTGTTTGCTAGCCGAATAGCTGGCGAGTCCCCCCATCCCTACCAACCCGGATTCGGAAGCGGTGTTGACGATCGCGCCGCTCCCCTGTGCTTCCATGACGGGAAGTTCGGCTTTCAGACACGCCCAGACGCCTTTCAGATTGATATCGAGGAGCTTGTCCCACTGTGCTTCTTCGATGTCAGTTACTCCTGCAAACCCCGTGAGAATTCCCGCGTTGTTATGCGCGAAATCGAGAGTTCCGTACGTGTCGACTGCGACATCGACCATTCGCTCGACCGACTCGAAATCGGCGACGTCAACTTCGACGAACGTGGCATCACCGCCGGCGTCCTCGATCAGGTCGACCGTTTCGCGACCGGTTTCCGCAGCGATATCTGCGACGACGACGTTCGCGCCGTCCGCTGCAAAGCGTTCTGCCGACGCACGTCCGATTCCCGATCCCGCTCCCGTCACCAGAGCCGTCTTTCCGTCTATTCCGTTCATTATTGACCTGAGTGTTAATTAACCGTTTAATTAATATAGTCCTTTGGCCGATCTCCGTGGCGGCGACCGAGCGCGCTCTCGCATCCGATCGCGATCGACGAGCGTTTTTTCCGGCTTCGTGAGACCGAAACACAGATTTAGGACCGTGGAACAGTATGAGACAACTGATGACTCGAGGCGCCACCCACGCGATCCGTTCGTGGCACGGTGATAGCCCCCTCGAGCAGCCGAGCGGCGGCCGAAATCCGGAACGGCGACCCTCGGCCATCTGCCGTGCGAAGCCCGGGCGGGTGATCGGCCCGTGACCGAGGTGGCGATCACGGACGCGGTCGACACCTACCTGCAGCGAAAGGCCGTCGGCGATCCGAATGGCTCGGGTGCCGGAGCCTACGCGTCAAACGCGGAATCGATCCTCCGCCGGTGGGCCGACTGGCTCGATCGGGACCACGGACTGACCTCGCTGTTCGCACTCGAGGTCGAACACATGCGCGCGTACGCCGAGGAACTCCGGCGTAAAACCGGTCGCGGCGAGTACACCGCCTCGACCGCCGGAACGTACTACGCGGTCGTCCGAGCGTTCCTCTCGTGGTGCGTCCGCGGTGGGATCCTCGCGGACAACCCCGCCGCGACCGACCGCGCGGAGGCTGCGCTGCCGACCGCCGACGAGCGACCGACGAGCGATTTCTGGACCGCGCGACAGCGTCGCGAACTCGAGCGGTACGTCCGCGAGCGGGCGCTCGATACCGGTCGATCGATGCACGAGCGACGCAGTCGACTGCGCGAGTACGCGATGGTGGCCGTCCTCGCTCACTCGACGGTCCGCGGATCGGAGCTGTTCCGGGTCCCCGACGACGATCGCCGGACGGGTGCCACGTGGGACGACGTCGATTTCTATACGGGAACGATCCGCGTCCTGGGGAAGTCCCAGCGACTCGAGGACGTTCCTCTCCCCGCCCGCGCCCGGACGCCGTTGCGCCGCTACCGGGTCGTCCTCGATCCGCCGTCGAACGACTGGCCGCTGTTCCCGACGGCCCACGCGCCGTCGATCGCCGGTCGCGTGCGGTCCGTGCTGCGCGATCGGGGGTACGACGACGAGACGATCGAATCCCTGCTCGAGGACGCGACGGCGACGGAACTCGCTCGCGAACGTTCGATCGCGCCGCCGGCGATCACCACCGAAGGAGCCCGGTCGGTGTTGCGCCGACGCTGCGAGGGTGCCGAGATCGACGTCGACGGTGACTATCTGACGCCGCGGGGCGTCCGTCGAGATCGGTCGGGGGCGTCGTACCGACAGGAGGCGACGGCGTCGAAGCCGACGCTTCGGGCGTCGGTGCTCGAGCAGTCGATCGTCGTTCCGGACTCCCAGTCCACGGTAGTGGATGCCGAGCCGGTCGAGGGAGACGAGTCGACGGAGACGGATTAAATGAAGATGGACGATCGTTTTCTCGTGAACTTGTACTGTTCGCGTTCGATGCTGTGATTTTCCGTTGGTTGGTACTCGGTACAGTAGCGAACGGAACAGTGAGTTCTGATAGCGGTGTAGAAAAGGAGTGTCCTGCTATCGTGGCACCAAGGAATAGCCACGCCCTCCCCAACCGATTCGCTCGTTCCACTCGCTCATCCCTCGCACGGTATCGAGTCGCGGTTCGTCAGTGACTCACCGCGACCCAGCGCGCGCCACCGCACGGTGGATACCCCGTCCGAAATAACCGGTTTCTCACCGAGACTTCAAGTCACCATCCCGTCACATCAGCCAAGTTAAACGACGAGCAGCCACAGAATCACCGTCAGGACGAGCGTCAACAGGAGGACGCTCGTCCCGATGCTCGCCCGGAGGTGGATCGTCGAGGGGCGGCCGCCGTCGGTCGGCTGCCGCTCGTCGACATCGACCAGCGGGAGCCGCCGTGCGGCCGCGTCGACGGCGAGGACGGGGTTGTTCCCGACCCAGTAGCACCGTTTGACGGCTCCGACGACGGCGGCGTCGACGGCTGCGTAGGTTTCCGTCACTGCGAGCATCGTCCACCGGCTGAGGTGGTAGGTCACGGGGTAGACGACCATCGCCGGATCGCCGAGATCCAGCTTCGAGAGCGGCTTTCGGACGACGACGAACGCGACGGCCGCGACCCCCGTGAGGATCCCAGCCGTCTCGAGGTGGCTCGGACTGTAGGGATGGAGGTGGCTGTGTTCGCTGCCGCCGGCGTACGCGAACTCGAGGCCGTGGATCGTCGGCGCGAGGTCGGCCAGTCCCTGCCACCAGACGCCGAAGAGGAGACAGGCACCGCCGAGGCCGAGCATCGCGACCGTCTGGCCCGGTTTGGCGTCGGCGACCTCGAGATCGCTCTCGCCGTGGAAGAAGACGTAGTAGCCGAGCTTGATAAAGGAGAGCAGCGTCCCGATTGCACCGAGCCAGAGCAGCCAGTACAGCGCCTGATACTCGGGTTGACCGTAGTAGTGCGGATTGGCGGCATCGAAGATCATTCCCTTGCTGACGTAGCCGTTGAAGCCCGGAATCGCGGTGATCGAGAGCGCGCCGAGCCCGAACCCGATCGCGGTCAGCGGCATTTCGCGCCAGAGGCCGCCGAGATCGTACAGGTCCTCCTCGCCGGTCCGGTAGATGACGACGCCGACGGCCATGAACAGCAGGCTCTTGAAGAGGATGTTGTTGAACAGGTGACTCATCGCACCCGCGACGGCGAGGTTGGAACCGATCCCGATCGCCGCGACGATGTATCCGAGTTGGGCCTGGATGTGATACGAAAGAAGCGCCCGCATATCGTGTTGGAGCAGCGCGAAGGTCGCGCCGTAGACGGCCATCAGGCCGCCCATGTACGCGATGTAGATCGAGAGATCGCTCTCGCCGCCGACTGGGAACGCCCGGTAGAGGACGAACGCGCTCGTCTTCGTCGTGTAAACTGAGAGGAACACCGAGGCCGCGAAGTGCGGTCGCGGATAGGTGTCCGGCAGCCAGGTGTGGACCCCGATGAACGCGACGTTGACGCCCATCCCGAGCACCGCGAGCAGCGCCGGAATCCCGTCGGCGATACCGGCCTCGGTGTAGACGAACGTGCCGGTCTGGACGTAGTGGACGGCGACCGCCAGCATCACGAGCACCCCGCCCGTGCCGTGGAAGAGCGCGTATCGGAAGCCGGCCCGGACCGCCTCGCCGCCGTAGTGCCAGACCACGAGCGTGCTGGTGACGGCCATCAGCTCCCACATGAACAGGAGCACGAGCCAGTCGCCCGCGAACGCCGCCCCGATCGACGAGGAGACGTAGACGAGCGCGAACGCGACTAGGGTTCGGCTCGCCCCGCTCGAGTAGGCATAGATGACGCTACAGATCCCCAGAAAGCCGAGGCCGAGGCCGACCATCCGGGAGAAGTCGTCGACGTAGAACGGGACGGCCTCGAACCCGAGGAAGGTCCCGGCCAGGTGCTGGCCCTCGGGCGCGACCAGCGAGATCGCCAACACCGCCGCGAGGCTGAGTGCGCCGACGGCGAAGCCGGCGATTCGCGGCAGGACGAGCACGAGCAGGGCCGCCGCGAAGACGATGAGCGGCGGGTACGCCAGCGACAGGAGTTCGAGTTCCATCAGTCGCTCACCCCCGTCACGAGTTCGTCGAGCGGAACGCCGCTCAGCTCCTCGAACCGCATCCCGAAGACGCCCTCGACGATCCGGGTCGCTAACTCGAGGAACACGGCGTAGTCGGGGCCGATTCCGAGGACGATTGCACCCGTCGCGATGACGGCGATCGGCGCGAGCATGAGCCACGTGCTCTCCGTGAACGGCGAGTGGCGTTGCCAGCCCTCCGCGGGCGGGCCGCCGGTGAGGTGGTCGTCGTGATCGCCGTGGTGGTCGACGACGCCGACGGCGTCGCCGGTGTCGCCGTGGTCATCGTGACCCGGCGCTTCGGCACCATCGTCGTGATCATCGGTTTCGAACGCTTGAGCGTCGGCTGAGTGGCTCGTCGCGTCCGCTCCGTCGGCGGTCGTGTGATCGCTCGGGTACTTGTCGACGGCGTACTCGAACTCCTCCTCGGCCGCGGGCTCCGCGTCCGTCGCGTCGGCCGTCTCCGTTCGGTCGGCCGGGTCCCCGCCGTCGGCGGCGACGTGGTCGTCGGTGGTCCCGTAGGATCGCAATACGCCGCCCCGAGGGAACTCGAGGAGGGGTTTGGCGTCGTGGCGGTCCTCGCTCTCGAAGAAGGCGGTGTAGACGATCGGCCAGAAGTACGCGACGTTGAGAACGGCCGAGAGCAACAGTGCACCGGCGAAGAGCCAGTACTCGCCGCCCATGTAGCCGGCTCCGATCAGCATGTAGAACTTGCTGACGAAACCGGCGATCGGCGGCAGTCCGGCCATGCCGGCCGCCCCGACGGTGAAGGCCGTCATCGTCAGCGGCATCCGTTTCCCGATACCGGCCATCTCGCTGATGTAGTCGGTGTGGGTCTCGACGTGGATCGAGCCAGCACAGAAGAACAGGGTGAGCTTCGCGAACGCGTGCGCGGGGATGTGGAACAGCGCACCGACCATGGCGTAGGGGTGGAGCATCGACAGCCCGAGCACGATGTAGGAGAGCTGCGCCGTCGTCGAATAGGCCAGTCTGCGCTTGAGGTGGTCCTTGCGCATCGCGATGATGCTCGCCGCGGTCAGCGTGAACGCGGCGACGATGGCGACCGGAATGTTCAGTCCGATCTCGCCGATCCCGGGGACGTCAAGCGGGAGATCGCGGATCAGTCCGGGCCCGTAGACCTCAAGGATGACTCGAGCGATACCGAACGCGCCGGACTTGACGACCGCCACGGCGTGGAGCAGCCCGGAGACGGGAGTGGGCGCGACCATCGCGTCGGCGAGCCACGAGTGCAGCGGCATCAGTGCGGCCTTGACGCCGAAGCCGGCGATGAGCAGGAAGAACGCGGCCTGGGCGTAGACCGGTTCCGCCTGCGCGGCCGTCGCGAGCGCCTCGATACCGCCCGCCTCGAAGGCGAGCGTCGGCCCCGAACTGACCAGACTCGTGAGCCAGTAGATCAGGACGGTGCCGGCCAGCAGGAAGACGCCGCCGCCGAAGAACGTGTACGCGAGGTACTTTCGGCCGGCGATGCGAGCCTCGTTGTCCTCGTTGTGGGCGACCAGCGGATAGGTGACCAGGGAAAGCAGTTCGTAGAAGACGAAGATCGTCACCAGGTTCGCCGCGAAGGCGATTCCGACGGCAGCGGAGAGGCTGGCCGCGAACGACGCGAAGAAGCGCGTCTGGGCGTGCTCGTCGAGCCCGCGCATGTATCCCGCGGCGTAAAACGACGTGAAGATCCAGAGGAAACTCGCGAGGAGCGCGAAGAAGATCCCCAGCGGGTCCGCTCGCAGGGCGAAGTCGATCCCCTCGAGGAACTGGATCCCCGTCGAGTCCGCGAGACTCCACCGGAACACGGTGCCGTCCATGACCGCGGGGAGCATGCTGACGATGATGCCGAACTTCGCGAGGGCGGCCAGGACGGACCAGCCCTCCCGGAGGTTCGGCCGGCGATGCGACGCGACGATCAGGACGATAGCGACCGCCGACACCAACACGGCGGCGAGCGGTCGGAGATCTGCGACCATCAGTTGAACACCTCCGTGATGAACGGCTCGAGCAAGTCGGCGAACGTCCCCCCCGCGAAGCCGAGTGCGACGGCGGCGAGCGCAATGGCCACGACGATCGCGATCATGCCGACCGAGACGGCGTCAGGGGTGGCGTTGCCGTGCGTGCCAGCGGCGGCGGACCCGTCGTCAGCGTCTGCAGTACCGCCGTCCGTCGCGATCGAACCCGGCGCGTCCGCCGAACCGACCGAGAGCGGTGGTGTGAAGTACATCTTCTCGAGCAGGCGAGCGGCGTAGGCGAGGGTGAGCATGGTACTGAGGAAGATCACGGCGGCGACGGGCCACAGTTCCGACTGGACGGCACCGAGGGCGATGTACCACTTGCCGACGAAGCCGACGCCCGGCGGGACGCCGACCAGAACCAGCAGGAGGACGGCCATCGAACCGGCGACGAACGGGCGTTCCCTGGCGAGTCCGGCGTACTCGTCGACGGTGCGAGCGCCGTAACTCGTCGCCACGAGTGCGGCCGCCAGAAAGAGGCCGGCCTTCAACAGACCGTGGCCGACGAGGTGAACGGTCGCACCGATGAGCGCCGTCTCGGAACCGCCCGCGATGACGACCCCGTAGGCGGCGATGACGAGACCGAACTGTGAGACCGAGGAGTAGGCGAGCATCCGCTTGACTTCGGTCTGGATCACGGCCAGTGCGGTGCCCGCGAGGACGCTCACGCAGCCGACGGTGACGACGATCGACGCCGCGTTCGGCATGGCGGCGAGATAGTCGACGCCGAAGACGGTCACGATCAGCCGACCGAAGGCGTACGCGGAGGCCGTCGAGACGAGGGCGGCGATCAGTGGCGTCACGCCGTCGGGAGCCCGCTGGTAGGCGCTCGGCTGCCACGTGTGCAGCGGCCACTGGGCGACCTTGACGGCGAAGCCGACGACGACGAACGCGAAGCCGGCCCGGATCAGGACCGGCCGTTCGGCCGCCGGAATCGCGGTCGCGAGTTCGACCATGTTGAGCGTCCCCGTCGCCATGAAGACGAAGGCGACGCCGATCAGGTACATCGACGCGGCGACGGTTCCCAGGATCAGGTACTGCAGGGAGGCGACCGCCGCCTCCGGGCCGTCGCCGCTCGCGACGAGCGCGTAGGTCGCGATGCTCGTGATCTCGAGGAAGACGAAGAGATTGAAGACGTCGCCGGTCAGCGAGATGCCGAGCAGGCCGCCGACCAGCAGCAGGTACGCGGTGTAGAACGTGTTCCCGCGCGGGCCGCCGCGACGCGTGTACGCGAGGACGCCGGTAGCGACGGCGGTCACGAGCAGGACGATCAGCATGGAGAACTCGTCGGCGACGAGTTCGATCCCGTACGTCCGGGGGTAGCCGCCGAGCGTGTGGTTCACCTGCTCGTCGGTGTAGACGACGCTCGCGAGGGCAATGGCTCCGGCGAGGAGACCGGTCGTCGTGAGCGCGGCGACGGACCAGCCCGTTCGGTCGTACCGGAGTCCGAGGGCGATCGGAAGCGTCGCGGTGATGATGGGGACCGCGATCAGCAGCGGCAAGAGCAGGTCGACGCTACTCATCGGCACGCACCTCTCGAAGCGTGTCCTCGCGGAGCGTCCCGTACTCCGCGTAGATGCGGATGATCAGGGCCAGACCAACCGCCGTCAGCGCGATGCCGACGACGATGGCGGTCAGCACGATGACCTGTGGCAGCGGGCTCGCGACCATGACTTCCCCCGGAACTCCCTCGTGGGGGACGATCGGTGCCGAGCCGCCCTCGATGTAGGCCATCGAGATGAAAAACAGGAAGATAGCCGTCTGGAAAAGGTTCACTCCGATCAGCTTCTTCACGAGGTTCTCGCTGGCGATCACCATGTAGATCCCGAGACCCAGCAGGACGAACACCAGGACGTACGTGTAATGACTCGTCAGGAGCTCAATCATCGTCGTTCACCTCCACGCCGGACGAATTGGGTGTCTCGGCGGCATCGGCACCGCTGACGCCACCGGTCCCGCTCGGTCGGTCGGGCGAGAACCCCGCTGCCATCGTAAAGAAGAGACTGATGATGGTCCCGGAGACGATCAGCGAGATACCGGCGATCTCGACGGCCTCGAGCCCCCACTTCGGTTTGATGTGGAAGACTTCCTTGAGCCGGTAGAACTCGAGGAAGTCCCCGCCGAGGGCGATCATCGCGAGGCCGATAGCGCCGAAGATGACGACGCCACCGGTGACGAGGCCGGCGAGGAACGAGTTCCGGAGCCACTGTCGAGTCGGTTCGATACCGAAGGCGAAGGCGAGCATGAGGACGGTGACACCGACGATGGTTCCGCCCTGGAAGCCGCCGCCGGGGGCGTCGCCACCGTGGAACGTCATGAACAGCCCGTAGGTGAGCGTAAACGGTGCGATGATCTTGACGGCGGTCATGATCACCTGACTCTCGGTGTAAGTATCGTCGACGGATTCGGACATTAGACGAACACCTCACGTTTCAGGACGAGCAGCGTCGAGACGCCGGCGGCAAAGACGACGACCGCTTCGCCGAAGGTGTCAAAGCCACGGTAGGCAGCGAGGACGGACGTCACCGCGTTCTCGACGCCGGTTTGGTTGTACGTCTCCGTGATATACTGTTGGGTCACGTCCGGGTTCGACCAGACCGGCGTCTCCGTGCCGCCGACCGCGTACATCTCGGGCAGGACGGCGGTACAGAGCACGAGCACGAATGCGCCGACGACGACGACCGCCGGAACGTGAATTCGCTCCGTGAGCCGATTCGTCGAGGGCCGCGTCGTGCGCGCGATCGTCAGCAGGAGCAACAGCGTCGTCACGCCAGCACCGATCGCGGCCTCGGTCATCGCAACGTCGGGGGCTAACAGGAACGTGTAGAGGATCGCCATTCCGAGGCTGTAGGCGCCGAAGACGATGATCACCGATAGCACGTCGCGGAACAGCGCCGTCGCGACGGCCGTCGCCAGGATGAACGCAACGAGGGTATACGCGAACAGACTCATCACGGCTCACCGTCCGTTTCGGCAGGGGCGTCGATTTCGTCCGTCTCCGCGCCCGTTCCCTCCTCGGCGAGGATCGGTTCGACACCGGTCTCCGCTGCGGATCGGGCGATCGCGTGGGCCGCCGTCGGGTTCGTGATGAACACGAAGAACAGGAGGAGGACGGTGTAAACCGCCGCGTGCTGCCAGCCGAACGCCACCGCGACGCCGGCGAGCGCGAAGCCCGCGCCGAGCGTGTCCGTCTGTGAGGCGGTGTGGGCCCGCGCGTAGATGTCCGGGAGGCGGATGACGCCCACCGTCGAGACGAGCGTGAAGAAGACGCCCAGTCCGAGGCAGACGACGATCGCCCAGAACCTGATCGTCTCGATCACAGCACGCCACCTCGCTCGACGGTGAACTTCGAAATCGCGATCGACATCAGGAAGTTCAGCAGTGCGTAGATCAGCGCCACGTCCAGGAACCACGACTGATCGAGCCCCGCAGCCAGCAGGGCGAGGATGACGACCGTGTTCGTTCCGAGCACGTTCACTGCCAGCAGCCGGTCTTGCGTGGTCGGTCCCGCGACCGCGCGGTAGAACACCGCGATCGCGAGGATCACGAACATCGCGGCCGCGGCGAGGAAGACGTCCTCGAGCGAGACCGGGGTCACAGCTCGTCACCCCCGACGATCTCGGCGTCGTCGCGTTCGCGCGGCGAGGAGATCGCCGCGGATTCGCGACCGTAGAAGACGAAGCGGATCCCGCGCTCGAGCCCGCCGTCGAAGAGGTCCTCGCGAGCCGCCGGGATTAGGGTATGGACGAGCAGCTGCTGATTGTTGGCCCGGACCGTCAGCGTGCCCGGCGTGAGCGTGATGCTGTTCGCCAGTGCGGTCAGCGGGAGACCGCTTTGAACGCGGGCGTTGACCCGCGTTAGCGACGGTTCGATGGGCATCGACGGTCGAAGGATCACGGCGGTGACCGCGACGTTGGCCTTGACGATCTCCCAGAGCAGGTACGGGATGTAGATGGTGAACCGAACGATCCGGAGCGGCGACTGGACGCGGTCGAGCGGCACGGCAAACGTCACCTGTGCGAGCGAGACGGCGACGATACCGGCAACCGCAGCGCCGGTGAGGAGATCGAACCAGTAGGTCGGATCCCCGAGGACGAGATAGAAACCGTAGGAGAGCAGGAACGTCGCGAACAGGCGGTCGAAGTCCTCGGTCCCGCCGACGAGGCGGCCGCGTCGGGCGGGCCGATCGACCGGCGCTTCCTCGTAGGCGAGCCCGATCCGTTCGAGTTCGCGCTCGAGGGGCTGGAGCATCTGCGCGGTGACGCCCGGCTGATACTCCGGATCGAGCACGACGCGGTCGATCCCGTGTTCGTCGGCGTAGACGTCGAAGATTTCGGCGTAGTCTCGCGGCCCGAAGAGGTACTCGTCGGTCCCGAGCGTCGCCGTTTCGATCGCCACGTCGGCGTCGCCGGCGTCCTCCTCGACCCAGTTTCGAGCCCGGGAGAGCAGTCCGTTGGCATCCTCGCTGTACTGGTCGCTCTCCGGGACGTCGGCGTCGTAGGGCATCGCGACGACGAGGTGACACTCGAGCGAGTCGGCGGTCTCGAGTCCCGATTGGACGGCGTAGCCGACCGTCTGGCGAACGGTCACCGTGTCCGACAGCGGGACGAGCAGGCGTTCAACCGCCACCGCGTTTCCCTCCTGACGACCGTCGTTGGACACTCATGACTCTGGTTGTTAGTCGAACCAAGCGGTAGCCGTAGGAAAACGATTTCGTTATTCGCCAGCAGTCACCCGTTCCGGCGGGTTCGGTTCGGCCGTTCGTATCAGTTCGACTGCGTTCTCGCCGATCGGCCGACGCGTGTCCAATCCGCTGGCGCCGCTGGACGATCGGTACTTTTACAATCACACTTTCAGTAGAGAAAACTGACTTGTATGACGACCGAAACCGTTCACGATCGAATCGGAACCGCACGCGATGACCTCACGACCGGCCAGCTCGTGGCCGTCTTCGCGTTCGTCGCGGCGCTGGCATTCACACTGCTGTTCCTTCAGGAGCCGCTGGCCCACGACTCCATGCACAACTTCCGGCACGCGGCCGGCGTGATCTGTCACTGATGCTCGTCGACTACCTCGAGCGCGGAGTCCTCGCCGGCGCGATCGCCGGAATCGCGTACGGCGCGTATATGGCGTTCGTTGCGAACCCGCTTATCGGGTACATGGAGACGCTTGCCGAGGGCGGCGAGCACGGCGAACACGCTCACGAAGCGGGCGAACACGCTCACGAGGCAGGCGAGCACGCCCACGCTGCCGGCGAACACGCCCATGCGGTGAGCGAGGCGACGACGGCCGCCGTGAGCATCGGCAGCGGCGTCCTCTGGGGGATTCTGCTGGGCGGCGTCTTGGCCCTCGGCTTCTACTTCCTCGAGCCGGCGCTGCCCGGCCGCGGGAACGTCAAGGCCTACGTACTGGCCGGTGCCGGCTTCTTCACCGTCTCGGTCGCGCCGTGGCTGGTGTTGCCGCCGACGGCACCGGGGGCCGAACAGGCGTACGATCCGACGCTTCGAATCGCGATCTACGTCGGTCTCATCGCCCTCGGCGCAGTCGTCGCGGCGGCATCGATCTACGGGTTTACCCGCGGGTCCGCGCGGAGTCGCCCGCTCGGAGTGGTCACGGCGGTTGTTCCCATCGTCGCCCTCGTCGCGGGCACCGCAATCGCGGCGCCGACCATCGTCGAATCCGGCGCGATGCCGGCCGATCTCGTCG
>NZ_JAQIVI010000273.1 GCF_028618695.1 Natrinema soli
GTCCCGCTCTACTCGCGCCTCAGGGGACCTGAAGGCGCGAGCGAGAGCGGTTGCAGGAGATGAACATAGTTGGGACTCAGAAGAGTTGAAGGTGAAGACGCAGTGGTAGCGCCTTCGAGGTTAACCAATGAGTTCTACGAACTTCCGAGATGATAAAGCTTCGGATGAATCGAGTGTCAACCAAGATGCGGCTGCGGAGAAGACGGACGTGGGCGTCGACGTGGAAGATTCGTTCGCGGAGGACATCGTGGACGAAACGCCGGAGTTCGCGGCGTCGGTTGATCAGGAGGTCAATACGAAAGTCGAAACGAACCACCCGGAGACGGTGGTTGGACGCGAAGAGAACGAGTTCGGTCACCTGCCACTGGCACAGGAAGAGCGAATTCGGGCTCGAGAGGAAGAGCTCGAGTTGATCAGTGCGAAGGCGACGTTCGGAACGCAGGAGGGACGAGAGAAGCGGACGCGAGAGGTCGTGGTCGAGCAACGCCGAGAGCGGCGGGTTGAACGGGTGGATCCCCGGTCGGAGTTGGAGCAAGAGCAGTTGGCGGAGGTCAACAAGCAATCGGTGCGAATCACGGAGACGGTTCGTGGAGGTCCAAGTCGGGCGGCAGTGAGCCGTGGACTGGCGGAGAAGGTGACGGCCGGGAAGTCGATGATCGACGCAACCCTCGAGGAGATGGACGAAGTGAAAGCGGAGTCGGGAACGATCGTCGACATCGCAGACGTGCCGGAGGTGGAGGCAGGCGAAGTGGACGTGGAAGGCGAGATCATCGAGTTGTGGGAGCCCTCGAAGTCGTCGATCAGCCAAGTGGGGCTGATCGCGGATGAGACCGAGAAGATGAAGTTCACGATCTGGAAGAACTCCTACCAGACGAACGTGAGTGAGGGAGAGACGGTGCGGATCAGGAACGCGGCGAAGAACTGGCACAACGAGCGATGCAACCTGGCCGTGACCGGCTGGAGCCGCCTCGAGTTCCCCGAGCGCGGGCAGTGGTGGACCCAGGAATAGCATCGCTCCCTCTCTTTTTTGTGTGTCCGACCACACGCTCGCTTCGCTCGCGTCCTCCCCATCCTCCTCCCTGTGGGGCGCACTCGCGTGCGCCTCCTCGGTCGTCCCTCGCACGTTCTGCGCGCTGAAGCGCGCATTCATCGCGCGCCACCGCTAACGCAGCTAGGACAGCATCGGCGTCTGTTCAGCATTAAAAAGCAAAGGACACAATATCCACAGAAAATATTAATACTACAGCCCCCATAGTGTTGTGACGAAGTGACCCACTATGCCAACAGTAACCGTAAACGTCGACGATGAGCTCAAAGAGCGAATGGAGTCTCATCCAGAGATCAACTGGTCGGAGGTCGCACGCAATGCGTTCAAGGAGAAAGTCGAAGATTTCGAGTTGCTGGAGCAGCTTACAGAGGGCAGTGAACTGACTGAAAAAGACGTCGACGAAATCGCTGAGTTAATCGATAGTAATGTCGCTGAACGACTGGAAAACAGATAGACCACTCGTCGTCGACAGTAACACTGTTCTGTCGGGACTCGTCGGAGGCATTACTCGCAAACTTCTCCTCGAAAGCGACCGTAAATTACAGTATCCCGCCCAATCGTTCGACGAAATTGAGCGGAACAGAGGCGTCATTCAGGAACGATCCAACTTGTCTGCAACGACTATCGATACCCTTCTTGAGACGATTTTCAAGAATATATCACTCGTCCCGAAATCACAGGTCATTCAGTACCGTGAGGAGGCGATGACGGCGAAATCGCCACACCCTGATGCAAACCCTGAGCGGCCGTTTATCGAACGTGACGAAAACGATATGGTATTTCTTGCTGCTACAATGGCTGTCGACGGAGATATTTGGAGCGACGACGGCGTCTTCAAACATCATACTCACGGACATAAATACGTAAAGACATCTGGAACTTTGATTCGGTTGAGTGCACAGAGAGCAG
>NZ_JAQIVI010000274.1 GCF_028618695.1 Natrinema soli
GCGATCGGCCGCCCGTCGCGCGGAGCGCCAGGGGTTGGCGTCGATCACTGACGACGCGCTCGAGGCGGCGATCCCGGACGCGCGGACGGCGATCCGCCGAAAAACCGTCGAGGGGTTGATCGAACACCAGCGGGTGCTCTACGACGTGATCGCCGACGCGGGCGAGATCGAACCCGGCGAGCTCTACGAGAAGTACGAGCGCCGGGTCGCGGAGCCGAAGACGAACCGAACCCTGCGGAACTACCTGACGAAGATGGTCCACTACGATCTGATCGAGGCCGTCGGCAAGCGCCGGGGCCGGACCTATCGGCTCGTCGATGAGGATGATGAGGACGACGAAAACGGCGAGTGACCGGGTTCGGATAACCGACGGCGAGTGGACGGCAGTGGCTGATCGACGGCGAGTGGACGGCAGCGGGCGACCGACTACAGGATGACGGCGGCCGATCCGGTGTCATCGGCCGACAGAGCCACTTACGGGGATCGCTCCCGTACGACACACATGGGTACTTCACCGGCGCTTCCGGCTGACACGCGCCTCGGGCGGACCGCGCTTCGCGTCGCCGACCGCGAGGCGACGGTCGAGTTCTATCGCGACGTGGTCGGCCTCGACGTTCTCGAGCGGGATCGCGACGAGATGAGGGCGACGCTCGGCGTCGACGGGACGTCGCTGCTCGTCGTCCGCGAGGACCTGACCGCGGAGCCGCGCGACGAGCGGAGAACGGGGCTCTATCACAACGCGTTCAGGGTCCCCTCGCGCGCGGCGCTGGGAGCCGCGCTGAACCGCATTCGAGAGCAGTGGACGCTCGAGGGGGCCTCCGATCACGGGATCAGCGAGGCGCTGTACTGTACCGACCCCGAGGGGAACGGCGTCGAGATATACTGCGACCGGCCGCGGGACGCGTGGCCGCGAGCCGACGACGGAACGCTCCGAGCGGCCGGCGGACCGCTGGATCTCGAGTCGCT
>NZ_JAQIVI010000275.1 GCF_028618695.1 Natrinema soli
GAGCCGCCCGTCCGCGCCGTCGACGATCCCGAACCGGTCGTCCGCGACGCCGACGCGCTGGTCTGTGCGACGAACAGCGAGGAGCCCGTTTTCGACCCCGACTGGCTCGAGCCCGGCACCCACGTCACGACGATCGGCCCGCGGTTCGAAGACGCCCACGAACTCCCGCTCGAGGTGGTCGACCGCGCCGCCGTCATCGCGACCGATTCGCTCCCGCAGGTCGACGCCTACGACCGGCCGTACGTCGCGTCGGACGACGACCGCGAGCGAATGGTCGAACTCGCCGACGCGCTCGAGACCCCCGATCTCGGCCGCCAGCGCGCGGCTGACATCACGCTGTTCTGTTCGGTCGGGCTCGCGGGGACGGAGGTCGTGCTCGGCAAGACGTTCCTCGAGCAGTTCGTGTAGCGAACGTCGTCCCTCTCTGCGGTGGCGCGCGCTGTGTTGCGGTGAGCGAACGTGAACGGTGACCTGCGGGAACCGTGAACCGAGCGAAGCGCTACTCGATATTTGCTAGTACGAGCAGAACGCTCGTCTTCTCGATCGGTAAACTAGGCAGTCACTAGGGAGTCAACCGCTCGAGCGACCACCACTCTATCTCCGTCTCTTCAGCGGCGTCGTCGCCGACCAGCGCGAACACCATCGTCTTCCGCACGCCGTGAGCGAGCCGAACGTCCAGCGCCAGATCCCGGGGCTCGAAGACGTACGCCGCGGGATGGACGCGAACCAGTAGTTCCGAGTGTCTCAGTTCCTCGACGGACTCCACGTCCGCGTAGGTCCGGAAGTCAGCACCGAACTTGTATCCCGTCTTGGGGACCACGCCGCGCTCTCGCAACGCCGTGTAGACGGTCAGCCGCCGCTCGAATCGCTCGCCCTCGACCTCGCGGCCCCGCTCGCGGACCGTCTCGGCCTCGAGCGCGAG
>NZ_JAQIVI010000276.1 GCF_028618695.1 Natrinema soli
AACGACCCCTACTCGCTGACCTACACCTCGGGGACGACCGGGTCGCCGAAGGGCGTCCCGACGAGCCACCGCGGCCCGGTCGAACTCTACGCCTACTCCGAGTACGTCGTGGACCTCCGGCCGGACGACGTCTACCTCGTCGCGGCGTCGCCGTCGTGGTCCTACGGGCTCACCATGGGGACGATCATGTCCGGCGTCCGCGGGACGGCCATCGGCTGCTATCGCGGCCAGTTCGATCCCCACGCGTTCTTCGAGACGCTCGAGGCGTGGGACGTCGACAACGCGATGATCCCGCCGACGGCGCTCAGACAGTCGCGGGCCGCCGGGATCGACCTCGAGGCGTGGGACATCGACCTCCGGGTGTTGATCTCGGCCGGCGAATCGCTGGACGAAGAGACCGTCAACTGGTGCAAGGACGGACTCGGCGCGCCGCCACAGGACGCCTACGGGCTGACGGAGGGCGGCATGGTCGTCTGCAACTACGCGTTCGACGACTGGGAGGTTCGGCCCGGGAGCATGGGGAAGGTCACGCCCGGCGAGGAAGTGGCGCTGTTGGACGACGACGGAAACGAGGTCGACCAGGGCGAGGTCGGCGAGATCGCGATCAGACGCGACGAGGACGCGCGGGGATCGTACTGGGGACGCCCGGAGGCGACCCTCGAGACCTTCACCGGCCCCTGGCTCCGGACCGGCGACCTCGCGCGACGGGACGAGGACGGCTACTTCTGGTACGTCAGCCGGGCCGACGACGTCATCATCTCCGCGGGGTACCGGATCGGCCCCGCGGAGGTCGAGGAGACGCTGCTCGACCATCCCGCCGTCGAGGAGGCCGGGGTCGTCGGAGAAGACCACGAGACCCGCGGCCAGATCGTCAAAGCGTACGTCACCCTTGTCGGCGACCACGAACCGTCCGGAGAACTCGAGGAGGAACTGAGCGAGTTCGCCCGCGCGGAGCTCTCGAAACACGAGTACCCCCGCGAGATCGCGTTCCTCGACGCGCTCCCGAAGACCGCCAGCGGGAAAATCAAGCGCTCCGCGCTCGCTGAGTAAGACCGGATCGCGCCCCGACGACTGCGCCGCTCACAGGATCGACCCGGCGTCGCGGAGGGTTGCCAGTTCGTCCTCGTCGTACCCGACCGCGGCGAGCAGGCCGTCGGTGTGTTCCCCGTGATCGGGCACCGATTCGTCGTCGCCCTCGGGACGGTCCGAGCCGACCGCCGGAAAGCCGATCCGCGGCGGCG
>NZ_JAQIVI010000277.1 GCF_028618695.1 Natrinema soli
GCCGACAGCGACGCGGAGCCGTCGGTCGTGATATCGGCGCGCGTCTCGGACTGGGCGGCGAGCTCGAGGCCGAGCCCGGAGAGGTTCACCACGGCGTCGAGCTCGGCGTTCGAGCCGAACCCGGTTCGACGCTGGTGGTCGCTCTGGGACGCGACGCTCACGTTCTCGAACACCCGCTCGCCGTCGACGCGGTAGTCGAGGAGGGCGTTGCTCGAGGTGTCGAACGAGACGTGCGTGCCGGCGTAGGCGCTCGCGTCGGCAGCGTCGTTCTGTTGGGAGGGCGATGCTGCGCTCGTACTCACGCCGGCGACGGCAAGCGGGAGAGCCGCCGTCGTGACGAGGAGTGCGAGTGCAACGACTGTGATTCGATTCATGCACTCGACGGATCGGAGCGGTGTATAAAGGCGCTTCTGACAGAACCGTCCAACTGTCGGTGATCATCGCTCGGTTCCTGAATCGCGTTCGACCCCTCGAGCGGTTCGAACTGGACGATCCGAACCGTACTCGCGATATTCGAACGGGAAAAAGCGACGAACGATCGCTCGTCACCGACCTACTGCCGCAGTCGTGAGAGCAGCCCGGCAACCGAGATTGCGACGACGGCGACGCCGACACCGAATCCGGGGACACTATCGTCGGTATCGCTTGTGGTGTCTTCACCGGAGTCGTCACCGTTGTCGTCGGTACCGGCTTCCGTGTCGTCGTTGCCACTCTTCGAGTCACCGCTTCCAGTCCCGTTGTCGCCGTCACTATCGCTCTCGGAGTCATCGTTCTCGGTCTCGCCGTCGTTCTCTTCGGGCTCGCCCTCGATCGTCGCCGTCCGCTCCGAGAAGTGGTTGACCGCGATGTAGACCGTCGCCTGCCCCTCGGCTTGGGCGTCCTGAACGACTATGTACCGGGATTCGTCGCTCCCGACCGCCCCCTCGAGTTCGCTCTTCGAGGAGACCTCGACCGCGGCCTCGCCGTCGACGGCCACCGAAACGGTCTCGAGGCTGCCGACGGCTTCCTCGGAGACGGTGGTCATCACGATCGTTCCCTCGTGAACGGCGCGGTCGACGGTCACGTTGACGCGGTTCGCCGCGGTCTGGCTCGCGTTCGCCGCGGTCTCCTGCCCGTAGGAGATGGTGTCGGTCACCAGTTCGCCGTCGCGAGCTGTCGCGGTCGCCTCGACGGCGGCGTTCCCCTCGGCGATCAGCGACTCCTCGTACCGGACTCGCTCGTCGCGCTCGCCGTCCTCGGAGGACCGGAACGCGAGCGTCGCGTTCTCGCCGAGGTCGGCCGTCACGGTTCCGTCGGTGACGCCCACTTCGCCGTCGCCGACGACGAGGA
>NZ_JAQIVI010000278.1 GCF_028618695.1 Natrinema soli
AGTTCGACGCCGTCGTAGCCCGCGTCGGCGAGGTTCTCCCGCGCTTCGACGACCAGGGGCCGGGAGATGTCGACGGCGTGAACGTTCGTTTCGCCGACGACCTCGGCCGCGACGGCGGCGGTGTAACCGACGCCGACGCCGACGATCAGCACCGACTCGTCGTCCTCGAGTGCGAGTGCCTGGAGCAGTCTGGCGGCCGTGCTCGGGGCGAGGACGCGGGTGCCGAGGGCGTCGTGTTCTCGATCGGCGTAGGCCGTCCGTTCGTCGTCGAGAAACGCGTGCCTGGGCACGTCGCGCATCGCGACGGCGACGGTCTCGTCCGAGAGGACGTTCTTGGGCGCGACCTCGAGGCCGTCGACCATGTCCTCTCGCAGTACCGCGAGGTCCATGCGCCAGCTATCGCACCGGCAGTTATGAATGGCGCGCTTGCTCGTCCGTTCGTCAGCTACCCTCGCATCCGGACGAATCGAACGCCACCGTTCCTGGTCCGTTCGAGCGAGCCGTCGGGACGTTTCGTCGCGTCGACGAGCGTCTGGCGACCGGTCCCGATCGGCGCGAGCACCTGGCCGCCCGGTCGGACCTGTTCGACGACGGGGTCGGGAACGTCGGCCGCCGCGCAGGTGAAGTAGACGGCGTCGTAGGGTGCGTGCCTGGGCCATCCGTCGCGTCCGTCGCCGACCCTGATCGAGACGTCGTCGTAGCCCAGGTCCGCGAGCTGGTCGCGGGCCCGCTCGGCCAGCTCTCCGCTGTACTCGACGGAGTAAACGTTCTCGTCGCCGACGAGTTCGGCCGTCATCGCGGCGTGGTAGCCACAGCCGGTGCCGATTTCAAGGACGGCGTCGCCGGGGTCGGCCTCGAGGAGGTCGGCCATGATCGCCACCATGTGTGGCGCGCTGATCGTCTGTCCGTCGCCGATCGGCAGGGCCCGGTCGGCGTAGGCGCGGTCCCGACG
>NZ_JAQIVI010000279.1 GCF_028618695.1 Natrinema soli
ACTCGCTCTCGCACCCGACGCGACGAGTCCCGAGTACGACGCGACGTTCGCCTCGCTCGCCGATCTCGACGGCGTCGATACCGACGCGCTCGAGGCCAGCGTCGAGTCCGAATCCGAGTCCGAACCCGAATCCGAACTCGAGGCGACGGAGCCGGTCGCGGCGACGACCGACGGAAGCGGCACGGCTGCGGCAGACCCCGACGCCCATTCCGGCTCCGCGACTGGAACGGCGACGAGTGACGATCCCGCGACTACCGACATCGATGCGGAACTCGAGACTGCGGACGCCGAGGCAGAACCCGATGCCGAGGTGGACACCGACGAATTCGACGGTGCCGACGAGTTGAACGGTGCCGCCGAGTCGGACGACACTGACGAATCGGACGTTGAAGTCGATGCGGGCGAGACGGCAGCCGACACCCTCGAAACCGAGGACGACGGTGCCGAGACGGCACGCAGTGACGAGTCGGCGAACGAGGTCGACGACGAGACTGCCGACGTCACAGCGGCTGAATCCGACGAAGCCGACGACGAACTCGGCGACTTCGACGCCGGCGATGTCGACGACGGCATGTACGAGATGGACGAGTCGGAACGCGAAGAGCTCGAGGAGGAGTTCGGCACGGAGTTCACCGCCGGCTCGGAGGTCGACGAGCCCGGGGAAGCGGGAATCGACGTTCCCGAGCCCGAAGACGCCGCGGTCGACGAGCTCGAGGGGGAATCAGAACCGGACGACGCCGAATCCGACGACGGCGACGTGACCACCGGTGCGGAATCCGACGAGCCCGACGACGATATCGGTACACCACCGGAATCCGGACTCGAGGAAGCGGAATCGGACGAAGCCGCCGAGTCAGCGCCCGGAACCGACGAGGAGTCCGAAGCCGACGGCACCGAACCCGACGATGAGCCAGTCGAGGACGATGAACCGGCTGAGGACGTCGATCTCGAAGCCGCCGTCGTCGAGACGATGAACGACCTCGACGGCGGCGACGGTGCCGATCGGACGGAACTGATCGAGACGGTCGCCGCCGACACGGGGGCGTCCGCCGACGACGTGGAGGACGCCATCCAGGACGCGCTGATGGGCGGCCAGTGTTACGAGCCCGACGACGAGACGCTGAAGGCGATCTGAACGGCCGCGATGCGAGACGATTCCAACCGGCCTCCGGCCGGGACCCCGTCGCCGCCCGCTCGCGTCGAACCG
>NZ_JAQIVI010000028.1 GCF_028618695.1 Natrinema soli
AGGTCGGGCGTGAAGCCGGCGCTGACCGCGTGACCGACCGGCGGTCGGACGGCGACGGTGACCTGCGGGCCGGTCATCCCGGTCGAGACGTCGGCGTCGACGACGTATTCGTTCGGAAGGAACTCGCGTGTACGGGCGGCGATCCGCGAGACGTCGCGGTGGAGTAGTCGTTTCTGTGCGCTCGAGAGATCCGGAACGTCCGCCGCTGCACGCTGCCCAGCACCAGTCTCTCCCGGTAGCCCTGCGTACGGCGTATTTCCGTTCATGAGAAGTGTGTGCCCGTAGCAACGCGCCGCCGGGTCAAAAGGGTTCGCCTTCGATCAATCCCGGAGGATCGGCTCGCTGTCGCCGTAGACGGCGAGAACGACCGCTGTCGTGTACCGACCCGAATCAGCTTGCCGACTCTCGACGGCCGCTCGCGGGTCTGCGAACTGCCAGTCGCGAAGCTCCTGTCCCGCGGCCAGTCCCTCGCGGACCCGGCGTTCGACGTCCTCGCGGTCCATCTCGCCCGCGGTCTCGTAGAACAGGCCCGGGCCGTCGTCGACCGATTGCGACCACGCGAGCGCCG
>NZ_JAQIVI010000280.1 GCF_028618695.1 Natrinema soli
TCTAGTTACTGACTATTCTAGCTTGGTGTCTCTGGATCCCCCGATCTGCTAAACTAGAACGGATGGCCAGGAGGCCGACGATCCAGTTGCGGCTCACCGTCGCGCCCCGAATTGCATGGTTCATACATTACTGTTGCAACCATGCGACCAAAAGGCTCACGGCGTCTCGTGATGGAGCCGTCGTGGCATTTGCGGTCTCCATGGGGGTGGGTTCAGGCGACCTGTCAATACACGCGGCGCCAGTAGAACAGATAGAGCGCGATGGCGAGATCCCGCAGGAGTTTCGGACTTCGCCCGCAGTGGACGAGGCCGTTGATCGTCAAGAGAGCGGTATCCTCGCCGAGATACACGGCCCTTGGATGCCACCGCACGTCGAGGTCCTTCAGTCGTCGGCCTCGAAGCTCTCGCAAGACGTTCTTCGCGGCAGTTCTGGCCTCCAGCCCCGCAGCGTAGCCATCCGTGACCTTCCCCGGGTAGTCGACGACGTCACCGACGGCGTACACGTCGTCGACGCCGCAACAGCGCAGACGAGAGTCGACGCGCAGTCCCTGATCGCTCCGCGCAAGGTCGAAGTTCTCGATGACCGGGTTCGGTCGTACCCCGCCGGCCCAGACGGTTAGGTCGCTCAGTTCGGTGGCGCCGTCTAGCACGACATCGTTCGCAGTCACTCCGGTTACCTGTGCCGCCATCCGGAGGTCGACGTCCCGTCGCCGTAGTATCCGTTCGGCGATTCGACTCGCACGCTGCGGAAAGTCGGGAAGCAACCGGCGACTCGACGAGATGAGCCCCACGTCGACGTCGTCGGTGATGGACGAGAGCGTCGCTGTCGTCTCGACGCCGACCGGTCCGCCGCCGACGACCACGATCCTCTGGATGTCGGGGGCGTTTGCACCGTTTCGTATCTCCCTGACGTCGGTTCGAACGTCGAGAACGTGTTCGCGGTCGTCAATGTCGTACTTCGTCACTCCACCGAGAGCGATCAGGAGCGTGTCGAAGTGCAGCGCACCGCTTCGGAGGTCGATCCGGTTCTCGGTCGTGTCCAGACCCTCAACGACGTCCCGAACGAAGGTAACGTCCTTCCCACGAAACGCATGAGCCAGATTTAGACGCGCTCGACACGACGGCGCTCCCGCTATCACGTCGTATAGGAGAAACGAGAACACGTGGTACCTGGAGTTGGAGACGACGACTACATTCGTCTCCGACGCACGCTCCAAATGCGCCGCGGCGATGAGTCCCGCTTCGCCGCCGCCGACAATCACCGTCCGTTCTCTGTCCATGACGGTCCGTTTATCGCTATTCGCACGTGAGCAGATCGGGCAGCAAGACGTCACCTACGAATACGACGCCACACATGTCTTCCCCCTGTCGCTGAGAGTAGTACTCGTAGATGCCCTTCTCGTCAAATGCGTAGACCACGGTGTCATGCGGTCGGAGCGTTTGTGTTCTGAACGCCCAGTCCACTGCGACGCCGTGAAACTGCACACTACGTCTCGCGTGATCGGCCGTCCCCACGTTCTCCCATGTAACCGTCGTTCGGGTTGTGCTGTCTTTCGAACCGGGTCGAACGCGTGGTTCATGATTTCGACCACTGCGATTGTCATCACCGTACGGACATCGCTCAGCCATATTGTTGATGTGGCTGCGAACGCCGAGTACGTTTTCAGGAACTGGAGGACAATTTCACGCCGTATTCTTCCGACTCGGAGGACGGGGGCGTCCGGCACTTCTACTCGAACGTCGACCCGGACGTGAGCCAGGGCCTCGGCTCCGCGATCAACTTCGGCGTTGGGTCCTTCGGCGCGGCACGCGTCGGAACCATCCTCGAGGGCGGATCGTTCGGGACGCTGTTCCGGGTTTTCACAGTGCACCCGCTGATCGCCTTCGTCACCATGTTCGCCACGAACCGGCTCGGCGCGCCGGCGACAAACTGAGAAAGCGCTTCCTGTTCTCGAGGCTCGCGAGAACTCCTCTACCGGCTCTTTACCGAGTGCAACTCGATGTTGCTGCCCTCTTCTCGCATCGTTCGTTACCGTATCGACGGGACAATCACCAATGACAATATTATGGTCTCTTGGAATGCAAATGAAAATATTATGCCCGTAATCGGCTCAGATTCACTTATGCTAGCGATCGAATTCTCGGAGCATCCCGCAAACCACGACCGGAACGACGTGGGAGCTGTGACGGCCAGAATCGATCCCACCACGTACACTGCCAACCGGGTTCTTCGTCCGAAATACAGCCGGCTATGATCGCTCCATCGCTTTCAATCGCACAAGAATTGTTCCCTCGAGGGATCGATCACTATCTGGTTGGCGGACTCTTCGTCGGCCTCGGAATCGCCGTCATCTATCTGGGGACGGGAATCCTCGCCGGGAACAGCACGTTTCTCGAGACGACGCTGTCGTACGTCTCCGACCTCCCGCGGTTCCAGCGCGAGAAGTACGTCGCGTCTCGCGACTGGCGGGTCGTCTTCGCGGTTAGTATCGTCGCCGGCGCGGCCATCTACGAGTTCGGGTTCACCGCCGACGCTTTCGTCACCGAGGTGCAGTGGTGGCGGTTGCTCGGCGGGGGGATCCTCGTCGGGATCGGCACCCAGATCGGGAAGGGCTGTACGTCCGGCCACGGCGTCTCCGGCATCGCGTCGCTGTCCCGAACGTCGATCGTGAACGTAGCGCTGTTCATCGGCGCTGCCGTCGCGACAGCGCTCGTCGTCGCCGCGCTGGGGGTGACACCCTGATGAACTCCGACGGCCGCGGACCGCTATTCCTGGCCCTCGTCATCGCCGGCGGACTCTTGCACGGGTTCGGGTTGGCGTACAGTCGGATGGCCCGTCCCGAAATCGTACTGGACTTCCTCCAGCTTGAGGACTTCGGACTGCTCTTCGTGATGGGCGGTGCGGCCCTCGTAACGGGCCTCGCCATTCAATTGGGGACGCGAATCATCAAGACGGCGCCGCTGACGGGGACGCGCTATACCGGCCGTGAGAAAGGGTTCGATAGGAACGTCATCATCGGTGGCGTCGTCTTCGGTGCCGGCTGGGGGCTCTCGGGCGTCTGTCCGGGTGCCGGCTACGCGAGCCTCGGGATCGGCAATTATCGGATCCTCTGGGCCGTCGCCGGGCTGTTCATCGGTGCGTACGCACAGGGGCTCTGGCGAGTTCACCGGAACTCGGAAGCGCGTGAGCGGAGCGCGCCCGGAGATTGACCCCCCGTACCCACGTTCCGTGTCACGATCCCACTGGCGAAACCGTCGTCTCTGGGAGTCTCAACCGGCGTCTAAGAACGACACGAACGTCGGAGCGTCGGGAGCGATTCCGCCGACCGACGGAACCGCTTACGGGACCTTCAGATACCCGTACCCTTCCGCCTGGCGCTTGGCGATCTCCCCGACTGCGGAGGGGACCGTGTCGACAACCGGAAGGAGTTCGGACTCCGAAACGTCGAGCGTCGCCATGGCGTTTTCACACGCCTTGAACTCGACGCCCGACTCCGCGAGGGATCGAACGAGGTCCGCGTGCTCGGTTTCGCCCTCGACGTAGGCGAAGATGGCCCGCATGTTGGCGACGAATCGGATCTCGCGGTTGTTGACCGTCGGGTCCTCCAAGAGGTTCTTCGCGTTCATCAGCGCCATCTCTTGCTCCGCCACGTCGTCGCTCGAGAGGTGAAGGACCGTCCGGGTCGCCGGTCCTTGCCCGCCGTCTGTCTCCTCGCCCGTCCGATTGGAGGAATTGTTGTTCTCGTGTGCGCGACCAGTCTCCGTAGCACCGATCGCTCCGCTCGATACCAGTACGCCCGTTCCCGCAAGGTATTGTCTTCTATTCACAATCGAGCACACAACTACGTCGGCAAAGTTCGCTTTGCAGGCAAGCGAAGGGGCCGGCAGTACGCCCACGGCTACAATCTGGTTACCTGTGCCGGACCCGTCCGCTCATCACCGGACGCTTGCGTAGAGACGGTGGAGACGCCGTCGGTGATAGAGGATCGTGATCGCGACGAGAAATAGGACCGTTGCGATTTCGTACCCGTACCGTCCAACTACCAAGACCAACGAGGAACCGCTGGCACCGCCTGCGAGCAGCGGGGCGAGTACCGGTCCGACGCACGCCGGACACGCAGCGGCTCCGATAACGCCCCCGATCGTCGACCGGGCGAGTTCGAGGAGCGCATCGTAGACGAGATAGGCCAGCGCGGCCAGTCCGATCGCTTGGTACGGAACGATCGTTAACGCGATCCACTCTCCGGTATACATCAGTACCGGGCTCCAACCCAGCGACCGACCCCACGTGATCCCGATCCCGTTCGGTCCGGTTATCTGTTCCATGAGCGGCGTACTCGATTGAAGTAACCCCGAGAGGTAGAACAGCACCAGCAGATACGCCGCGACAACGACTGCGGCGAGAATTCGAAAGCGACGCTGTGCTGGGGAGGGTTGAGTGTGCCAGACGACCCAGACAGAGGCAGTACTCCAGATAAATGGGATTAAAAAGAGTGTAATTCGGTGTCCCGTCTCCCCAGTGGCGTACGCGAACGAGAGTCCGGCGATCACCTGGACCGCAAACAGCAGGTTCAACCACGTGCTCGCCACCACGAACCGTTCGAGAGCGCCACCGTTGAACACAGATTTCGCCATCGCTTTCGGATCCGTCGTGCTCATAAACGTATCCTGGACTCGGGACCGTTAAAAGCTACCTGACTGCTACGTGTGAGACGTATTCCAAGTCAGTACCTTTCGGAACGGCACTCCTCTATTGAATCCGCAGACTGCGAGAGGATAGCGTCGCTCTGAAGCTGCCAGCTACGCAGAGATCGTCGATTGGGCCAGTGAGATGGATCGGGTGCGCGCCCTCTTGCAGTTGGCTCGCCACGAGTTCCCCGGCACCCTCGACGCTGTGGCGGTCCTTCGAGCGGGTGCCCACCCGTATCTGGCGCCTTCTTCGATCGTGAACAGGGGCCTTGTTTAGACGCTCAAACGTTAGCAGTGTAGAGTCGATCGAACTCTTATCGCCGTGCTAGTAGCTCGGGGAAAATGCCAAATCTACTAGGAAGTGAAGCGGGACGGGTTCGTTGTGCACACGAAGACCTCCCGCTTCACAGAGAAGGTTGTATCGCTCGCCCAAAAAGCCGTCGTTGGAACGCCAGCACCGGCCTACCGTCCGGGAGAAGAAGGCTACGCTGACTGGGTGATTCTCGCCGTTCAAGGATTGAAAGAGTATCTCGGCCATCCGTACCGGAAACTGATGGACGTCCTCCGCGAGATGCCGAGAGTGACGAAATTACTCGATTTGACGCCTGAAACGGTCCCACACTTCTCGACGGTGTGTACGCGAAAGCAGGCAATTCCGATGAAGCGGTGGCGAGCGATCCTTGATCAGTCCGTAGAGCTGTATGATCTCGGTGATGTGCAGGCGATCGACGCAACCGGTGTCGATCGCGTCCAGGCCAGCCAGCACTACGCAAAACGGACGGACTATACGTTCGGGACGGTAAAGACGACGCTGCTTATCGATTGTGAAACCAGTGCGATTCTCGACATACACTGCTCGATGAAACAACCGCACGATACACAGGTCGGCTGGCAGGTGCTAGTGCGGAATCTCGACGACTTGGCGACTGTCGCTGCCGATAAGGGCTACGACTGGGAAGAGATTCGCACGAGGTTGCGTGCAGAAAGTATCACGCCGCTGATTCCGCAGCGAGACCCTGGAATGCGGGGGTGGGCGAGAAATTTGCTCATTAAGGATCGGGCGTATCACCAGCGATCGAACGCTGAATCGGTGTTTTTCGGACTCCGACGCAGATACGGCGATACGCTCTGGTCGAGAACCTGGTTCGGTCAATTCCGTGAACTTGTCATGAAATCCGCTGTCCGCAACATCGAACGCGCAATAGAGGACTCACGCCCGTGAAATCACGCGTTCAAACAAGGCCGTGAACAGGCATCCAGTCACTACCGTCATCGTTCGGATCACCACATACGCACGCTGAAAACGACGGCCCTCGTCGATACAGATACGTGTGCCGTCCCCGATCTCCACTGTTCGGCACACTGGCCGCACGACACACAGGTCGGCCGTCGAGTTGCCCTGCGTAACACCGGCCGACTAGAGAGTCTCGCCGGTGACAAGGAGTATGACGATCAATCTCTCCGGGACGCCCTCCGAGCAGCGGGCGTCCGGCCGCTGATCCGTCACCGGCTGTTCGCCCGTCACGATTACGCCCACAACGCCCGGTTGGACAGCGAGCTCTACGGCCAGCGCTGGATGGCCGAAACGGCCTTCTCGGCCATCAAGCGTCGATTTGGGTCCGCTGTCGGGCCGAGCGTCTAGTAGATTCAATAGAGCAGTAGGAGACCGAATCGCACGATTACTGGATTTGGTCGCACTCCTCCTGCCCAGACAGTCAGATCGCTCATTTCGACGCCGTCACCGTCCAATACGACACCGCTTTCAGTCACTTCGATTACTCGCGCCTCGGTCTTGAAACCAATCGATTCGGGATTTTCACATTGTTATGTGGTCGTGGTCTTGTCTCGGGAGAGAACAGGTTGAGGGCCAACCCGGCGAATTCGAGCCGGATGAACGGTCCTTTTTCTGAAAAACGATTAAAACGCCCTATACACGTTCTCGAACGTTCTCCTTCGCGGGTTCACACCCATCGCGATAACTCCCAAGCAGTCCTACGAGTAACCGAGGAGAAAGACAATGACCAACTTCACCATCGGCCGCTGGCTGCTCGTGGCGCTCGCGATCATCGGACTCGCATTCGTCGCGCCCGTGGTCAGCGCACACGGCAACGAAACGACTGCTAACGACGCGCCCCCGTACGACGGGAATGCGACCGCAGACGACTGGGCGGCCTGGATGGAGGCACAGATGACCGAGCACATGGGTCCTGATAGCGTCGAGTGGATGGAGTCGCACATGGGTGTGACCGTCGATGAGATGGCCCAGGACATGGCTGACGACGACTACAACGGCGGGATGTACGGACAGGGCCACTGCTGACGGCCCTGATCGTACCGAACGCATCGAACGACCTCAACAACTTACCCACCAACACACGACAATGACCCAATTCACCACTTACCTCGGGCGCACCGCTCGTCGACTAACGCTACTCGCCGCCCCCCTACTCGTCGCGGCGACCGGAACGGCTGCTGCCCATGGCGGCGGGAGCTACGGCGGCGGCATGATGGGCGGCGGCTGGGGGCTCTTCGGCGGAGCGATGGGGCTCTGGGGACTCCTCTGGATGGGGCTCCTCATCGCTGTCCCCCTCTACCTCGTCTATGTGCTCCTCAACCGAGGATCCGGTGGAAACGACGAGCAGCCGCTGTCGGTTCTCCGCGAGCGCTACGCCCGCGGTGAGCTCTCGGACGACGAATTCGATCGGCGGCGAAAACAGCTCGAACGTACCGGATGACCGGAACCGCTGCTGTTCCAACCGGTGCACCACACCCTCAACGCCCGCCGTTGCGGCACCCAACCGTTAACCCCGTGGACGGGGTATGATATTCCATGGAATACACAATACAGACTTCAGTCACCGGTGAGTTCGACGACGTCGTCGACACGACGATTGCTGCGCTCGAAAACGAAGGATTCGGCGTCCTCTGTGACATCGATATCCAGGCGACGCTCAAGGAGAAACTCGGCGAAGAGTTCCGCCAGTATCGCATTCTCGGTGCGTGTAATCCCCCGCTGGCATACGAGGGACTGACCGAAGAGATCGAACTCGGCACACTCCTCCCGTGTAACGTCATCGTCTACGAAACCGATGACGGCGATATCGTTGTGAGTGCCGTTGATCCAAAGCAATTGGTCGGTATCGCGGACAACGATGCGCTCGACTCCATCGCGACCGAGGTCAACGAGCGTTTCGAGCGTGTTCTCTCGGCCGTTACCGACGAACTAGGATCCACGTCGGAGGCCTGATCTCCGATGGCTTCGTCGAACCAGCTCGACACCACGACCATCGTCCTCCTGATCCTCGGAGCGATCATCTTGCTCCCGTTGCTCACAATGGGGATGGGATTCGGCGGAATGATGGGGTACGGCGGGATGATGGGCCAGTATGGCGGTACTGGCGGGTGGTGGCCGTTCATCGGGATGCTCGTCCCGCTGATCTTCCTCCTCATCCTCCTCGGCGGTGGCTACCTCGTCTTCCGGCGCATGAGCGAAACGCAGACGTCTCGAAATCCCGCGATGGAGGAACTCCGCACGGCATACGCTCGTGGCGACCTCACTGACGAAGAGTTCGAAGCCCGCCGCGACAGGCTCGAACGGTCGGAGTGAGCCAACGAGTACGCACCAAGGTGCGTATTCCCACGCCTGCGTGATCGAATTCTGCTACTCCCGATCACCACTGTGTGAGCGCGCCTTCGAATCAAAGAGATGGAGGTCTCTCAGCTTACGATTCTGAATAGTAATGTGGTTAAGTCCCAATACCGTAGTATACTATGTGACCGAAGTCATCCTCTTCACCCAAGAGACATGCGGAGCGTGCGCAACACAACGGGAGAAAAACGACGGCCTCGAGGACAAGTATCCGGACGTAGAGTTCCGGGAGGTCGACATCCAGAAAGATCTGGAAACGGCCGAGGAATACGGCGTCCGGAAGACGCCGACGACACTCCTCTACGCGAACGGTGAACAGACCGCCGAATTCATTGGCATCGTCGACCGGAACGACTTGGAGTCAGCTATCGAGAGCGCGACCCAGCAGCCATCTGGATTCGCCCAGCGCCTCGTTGATGTTGTGCGTGGATAACGAACCAGCGACCGATTCAACTCATATGACGAACTATAGCCGACGTCAGTTCCTGGGAGTGCTCGGTGCCGGCGCAGTCGCCAGCACAGGCCTCTCTCAGCCAGCGAGCGCACAGGAGACGCCCGTCGTGAAGATGGGCAACAACTACTTCGACCCGATCGGGCTCCACGTCGAACCCGGCACGACTGTCCGCTTCGAGATAGCAGCCGGTGCACACTCGGCAACGGCCTACGAGAACCGGATTCCATCCGACGCCAGCGCATTCGATAGTGGGGTCATCTCGTCGGGAGGGTTCGAGTACACGTTCGAAGAACCAGGCACGTACGACTACTACTGCATCCCGCACAAGTCGGTCGGGATGGTCGGTCGCATCGTCGTCGGCAGCCCCGGCGGTCCGGCCGAAGAGAGCTCGATCCCCGACGGCGAGGTCCCCGATAGCGAGACGATTGTCCAGAACGGCGCCGTGGCCATCGGCTCGGACGTCGACGGAAGCGGGAGCACCGATGACGGCATGATGGGGCCCGGCGGAGGGGGCATGATGGGTGGCCCGAGGGGCGGGTGGGGCGGCGTCCCGTTCGTCGGCGGGGCACTCGGAATGCTGGGGCTGGTCGGCGGACTCCTCTACTGGGCACTGGATCGAGGTGACGCTCCTTCTCGGAGTGATAATTCCGCGATGGAAACCCTCCAACGCCGTTACGCACGAGGCGAGATCGACGAAGAGGAGTTCCACCGGCGTCGAGAACGGTTGGAGACTGGGGAAGAAGACGCGTCCCAGTAAGGTGCAGTGTCGTCGGACATTTCTACGGGTGTTGGGTCACTCGCTCGGGAGTCCGTTGAGGGCCTATTCCTACGCGAGGTACTCTTCTACGGATAGCAGGTCCGACGGTTCCAGTCCGAACGCGTCGATGTCATTGTGGTCCGTCACGTTGGACATCTCCAGCGCTCTCGCCTGGTCGATACCGAATGGAATCGAGGGAATGGGATCGAACGCGTACAGACCTATCTCTGCGAGTCGCATCGGCACAGAGAGTATCCGGAGGGACTTCCCTTCCGCACGATAGAGCATCCGCGTGACTTCGCCAAACGTCAGAACCTCCGGGCCACCGAGGTCGTAGATCTTCCCCACATGCTCATCGTTTTCGAGTGCGTCCGCGGTGATTCGAGCCATATCCTCGACCCAGATCGGCTGGAACGTCGGGTATCTGCCACCGTCGGGAAGGACCGTCACGTAGGGGGTGGTGTACTTCTTTATGAACGCGAACGTCTCGCTGCCTTCGCCGAAGATGAACGATGGTCGGAGGACCACCCAGTCGAGGTCAGAGTACTGGACGACCATGTCGCCGATCCCCTGCGTACGCCAGTATGCAACTGGGCTGTCCATGTCCGCTCCCAGCGAACTCATCTCGACGTACTGACCGACGTCGTGTTCGCTCGCGGCGTGCGCGGCATTCATCGCCCCGCCGATGCAGACGGTGTCGTGGAACGTTCCAGGTCGCGGTTGATGAAGCGGCGGTAACGCCGTGAGGTTCACGGCGGCGTCTTTCCCCTCGAACGCCCCCTCGATCGAGTCGTAGTCGGTCACGTCGCCAGTCACCGTTTCGACCTCGTCGGGTAGTACCTCAGGATCGGGTGAGCGCGAGAGCGAGGTTACCGAGTGACCGCGATCGACAAGCTCTACGCACAGGTAGCGCCCGACGAATCCGTCACCGCCTACTACCAGTGTTTCCATAGGATAGACTACGCTGTGAGTATCCGTAAACCCCAGCACCGCCCGGATTTCCGCGGCCAGTATGAGCCATAGCGTTAGATGATCGAGTACTCGGCGATGTCGTCCCAGGTCCCGTATCGATCACGTATCGAACCTCGGGGGATGCTGACGATGACGAGGAGGACTCCGACGGCGACGCCGTTCCAGGTCGCTACCGTCGGGGCGCCGGAGAGTATCCACGGTGCTACGACGATCCATATTCCCAGTGGAACGTTGACGAAGCGGACGACGCGCGTAGGTTCCCCCATAGCAATCACGGAGAACGTCACGACGAGTGCGCCGACGAGCTGACTGCTGTCCGCGGCCACACCGGTGGTCCCGAAAACCGCAGGGGACGCCATCAACCAGAGCCCGAGCCCCGTGGCGACAATGAGATACCACGGAATCGACATCCCCCAGAACATCGACCAGAACGAGGCGGCGTCGGACCGCGTGTCCCCGTCGACGCCCGCTTCGGTCTCGGGGAACGTCCCGCCCATCCAGAACGCGTGCCACAGCGACTCGCCCTCCTGGGTCCGCCGATAGAGGAACTGCCCCATCGCCAGGACCTCGTCAACGGTCAGCGCGATCATGAACAGCATCGCGAGCGCCGAGAGTAGACAGAGCGTACACCACGACCCGACGGCCAGTGGCTGAAGGATAATGAGCATGATACTCACGAAGCCCAGCGGGATGACGACGATGCCGAAGAACGTGACCATCCACGGCATCGTCCGCCACCGGCGCTTGTCGCCCATGAACCCCATGAGGACCTCGACCGCGTAGGCAACGGCTCCGAGACCGGCGTCCGAGATCGGGAACATCTTCGAGACATCGGAGGTGAGCACGTTCACCGTTCCCTGACCGAAGAATGGCTCGAAGACAAAGTCGGTGTAGCCGAGCTGGAAAGCCGCCATGTGTGTCGAGAAGAAGAATCCAATGAGTCCGGCGACGATGATCGGCGCCCGCTGGGCCGCTGTCGAGGGGTTGTACGTCCAGCCACGCGGGACACCTGGTCCCGACATCTCCATGCGCATCACGACGAGCACTGAGAACGTGATAACGAAGACGCCGACGAGCGTGTCGTTCAGGTAGGCTGCACTCGTGGGGGCCCAGAAAACGAGGGGCGCGAGCAGCAACCAGAGTCCGACGAATCCGTTCGCGTAGTTCGCCCACCCGTTTCGACGAACGAGTACGGTCACGGCGAGTACGATCAGCAGCGTCCCGCTGACGATGTCGCTGACCGACATCAGGACGCTCTCGTACCCGAAGGTGAATGGACTCGCGATGAGCCAGAGGCCGAGGATGACGATGGGATATTGCGGCCAGAGCTCCATCGTCGGGTGCTCAAGCATCATGGTCCCTGGCTCTTGGGACTGCTCGTTCCCGTGACCGGCCATCCCGCCGGATGAGGCGCCGTGGTTCTCACTCATAGAGTCTCAACCGATAGTTTCTCTTCGGCTGCACAGGCCAAAGTATCTCCGGCGTCCCCGGACTGGCAAAGACGTCCTCGGGGCAACCATGATCAGCTGTTCCTCTTGCAGTAGTAGGCTACTACCAGGCGAAGTCTAAGTCTCACGTGTCGGGTGGCTTAACCGGACGTCGACGCTGCTCAACGAGATTACCATGGATTGGGCCCTACACTTTTCGATGTCGCTGTCGTACTGACGAGTGATGTCCAACGAGCGCTCTGATGTCGACCTTCAAGTGGGACGAATAGCGCGAAAAGACGTGATCAGCGTAACCCGTGATACGACTGTGGGTGAGGTCGCGCAAACAATGGCTGACGAAAACGTGGGGGACGTAATTGTCACCGACGATGATGAGGTCGTCGGGATCGTCACCGATCGTGATCTCACAATTCACCTTCTGACAGACGAACACGGGACGAACGTCCTCAGCGGGGAGTCAGGAGTGGACCTTACCGCTGGTGACGTGATGACCGAGGATCCCCTGACGATCGAATCTCAGGCACGCGTCCCGCGATTACTCCACCACATGAACCAGGCAAGCGTGCGGCGCATTCCAGTTGTGGACGATGGGAACGTGGTCGGGATAATCACGTTCGACGACCTCGTCGTTCATCTGGCAGGTGAGAGTGCACACGTTGCCGCGCAACTCGAAAGCCTCGCCGATATCATTCACGCTGAATCGCCAACGTCCAACTAACCCGTTTGCCCCAGTTAGACGACTGTAGAGAAGCCCGGGTCACATTGAAGAGCGATGCCGGACGATATTAGTGGGCGGGAGAATCGACCACCTGCCCACAGATGAACCGGCATAGGCCACTCAGACACCGCCTCAAGACTACGAGATAGACTGGCAGACCGCGTGACACAATGAGACAGAAAAGAGCGACACGAACCATCCTCAGCATCGCAATCGCGATCACGGTCGCCTTGACGCTCTCTACAGGTCTGGTTGGAGCAGTACCGGGCGCTGATCATCACAGCAACAGCGGGGACACACAAGATGTCCAGGTGTGTCACGTCCCTGCGGGAAATCCGAGTAACGCACAACTGGTTACGGTCTCCGAACAAAGTTGGGAGAACGGCCACTCGAAACACGGAAACGACATCCGCATGGACCAGCATCCCCAGCATCATCCCGACCACCAACACAACGCAGAGACGATGTGTGAACACCACGGTGAGCACATTGCATAGGTACCGACGATAACCACGTGAACTACCCCTGCCTACTCGGCGGCTTGCGCCGCCTCCTTGAGGCCGGGGCTTCCTGTTTCGACGACGCGACTTGCAGACACGGAGAGCGTGTCCACAGCGGTCGCAGTCTCCGCAGGCGTGTCTTCGGAGTGAACCACTCCTAGTCGGTTCCAACCGCGTTGTTGGACGTTGAGTGCCGCGTTCCAGTCCCGGTCGAGTTCGAAGCCGCAACTCGGGCAAGAATGCTCGCGGACCCACAGCGGCTTCGCGGTTTCCGCGCCGCATTCAGCGCATTCCTTCGTCGTACCTCGGGACTCGACTTCCACGACGTGACAGCCGTTCTTGTCGCCGTGGTGTTCGAGGATGGTGAGGAAATTGCGCCAGCCGATCTCGTGCTTGTTCCGAGCGTTCTGCGGGGATTCGAGCATTCTCTTCACGTTGAGATCTTCGACGAACACCGCGTCGTACTCTGTCGTGTAAAAATGCGCGAGCTTGTGCTTGAAATCCCGCTTCTTGTTCGACATCCTTGCGTGGATTTCAGCGACGCGGCGACGCTGTTTCTCCCACTTGTTCGAGCCTTCCTGCTTCCGCGACAGCGACCGCTGTTCGCGTTCGAGGCGCTCACGGTCACCGGACAGGGTGAGCCGCTTTACCGACCGCCCATCGCTGTCGTGGGTGAAGTTGAGGACGCCGAGGTCGAGCCCCACTGTGTCTTCGGCGTCAATGTCGCTGGGCTCGGGTTTGGCTGGGGCGTCGGTTTCGATGGTGAACGACGCATACCACGCGCCCGTTGCGTCTTTCTTCAGCGTGACCTCCTTGATGGTGTCGTGGTCGGGAAGGTCGCGGTGCATCCGAACTGGAATCTTGCGGGTTTCCCCTTCGAGTTTCTTCAGCGTCAGGAGTGCGTGTCCGTCTGGGCCACTCTTCTTGGCAAGTTCGAAGCCCGATTGCCGGTACGTGAAACTCCTGAACTCACGCGGTGACTTCCAGTTCAACGACCCCACGTCGTAGCCTTTCGCTTTGAGTTCGCCGAGGCTGTTGATGTTGTCGCGGATTCGTTCGACGGCTTTCTGCAAGACGGTGGAGTACACTTTGTTTAGGTCAGTCCACCAGTCTTTCAGCGCAGGGAGCATGTCGCGGACCATCCAGACGCGTTGTCGGAGAGTGCCAGCGTCTTCGGGAATCTGGTTGAACTCGCGGAGTGCGTGGTTGTAGAGTTGCCGTACAGTGTCGCGTTGCCAGTCCATCGCGTCCCGTTGCTCTTCAGTAGGGAAGAGTCGGTAGCGTGGACTGTACTTCATGCGACGTGTCTCTTGCTACGGATTATCGATAGTTAATGATTCTGATTGAAGTCGCTTGTAACTCGTGCGGGCGCTGTATCCCCGCCCTACTCGCTCGACTCCGCCTCGCTCCTTGAGGACGGGGGCTTCGCGCCCTCTCTTTCAGCTAAATGCCGAATCCCGAGACGGGATTCGACATCTGGTGCCCATGTTTCTTACGTCGTTCGAGTTCCTCGGTAGTACACCCACACGGCGAGGAGTCCGACGACAAGGAGGTAGCTGAATCCCCAGCCGAGCGATACAGCAGTGTCCAGGTCCGTTGTGAGCCCGGTATCGACCATCACGCGGACCGGGTGGTAGCCCGGGAAGAGTTTCATCCACCACTCGGGCTCAGACTGGACGAACAACGGGTCCTGGAAGAGCCCGATATCGATCATCGGGAGAATCAACATGATCCACAGGCCGGCCAGTCGGTTGAAGAGAGCACCGACGAGCATCCCGATGAGTCCGTATGTAACTGAAAGGACAAACATCGCGGCGACGAACCACCACAGCTGCTCCGGCCAGAAGTCGACGAGCATCACGCCCACGGAGACGCCGACAACAAGGAGTGTGATGACGACGAGGACGCCGAACCGAGCGGCAATAACCTGCCGTGCTCGATAGCCCACGACCGCAAGGCGGCCGTCTGTGTCCCTCGCTTCGCGCATCAAGAATAAGCCTGCCAGGCCGGTGATGAACGAACTCGTGATCGGTGTCATGATCACGCCGTGGACCTCGGGCATCCCCCGCATCACAGTCACCATCTCGCCGTCGACGAGGGTTCGCACCGGCATCTGGACGTCCTGCGTCACCGCAAATGCAAGCGTGATGAACGACACGGGCAGAACTACTAGCAGGGCCACCAGTACGTAGTTACGGGCGTGTTCACGGAGCCCGATACCGAACGCCGTGGCGGTTCGGTTCACGCCGACCACCCCCCGGCCGTGCGCATCGTCGCACCAAATACGGCGGTGACAAGGACGAGCAACACCAGCAAGTACCCGCTGACGAAGACGAGGTCGCTCGAGGCGAACGTGCCGTCAAAGGCGGCCGACTGGAGGAGTTCCTTTGGATGATACAGCGGGAAGTACTGGACGAACTCGGGGACGTCCGCGGCAAGCGGGCTGTCGCCGCTGAGGAACGCATCCATCATCGCGAGGAAGACGACGACTAGCGACCCCTCGAACAGTCGCGGAAGCACTGCGCCGACGAGCGCGCCGAGGAAGGCGTAGACGATGCCCGCGAGCGCGAGGAACGCGAACACGAGCAGGGGCGCTTCGGTGTCGATAGTAAGCCAGAGGACGCCGAAGTTCACGGCGGCGACAACGACGGTGACGCCCGCAAGGGTCGCGAGTCGCGTCGCAAGCAGCATCCGTGGCGAATAGCCCACCTGTACGAGCCGGCGGTCGGCCTCCCGCGCACTGATCATCTGGACCAGTCCCATCAGGCCGGCGATGATGGCAACACCGAAGATGGCGCCGAGGAGTCGCCCGAGGTCGAGTGGAATCGCTTCGACGGTCGGCATCGAGGGCAGCCCCACCATCGCCTGTCCCCATCCCTCGATGACGACGAGTGGGAGCACCAGGGCTAGGACCACGTTCAGTGGCGTCCTGAGGAACGTCCGGAGGTTCGCCCGAACGCCGACGACGAACCTATTCATGTTCCTCCTCCGGGTCGCTCCTGAGTTCGCTCGCGGTCTCTTCGTCGGTCACGTCGTGGACCAGACCGTCCCGCACCTCGAAGACGCGGTCGAGACGGCTCCGTTCCTCGATGAGATGAGAGATCATGACGACAGCAGTGCCGTCGTCCGCGAGGTCCTGCGCCATGTCCCAGAACCGCAGGTAGGTCTCCCAGTCGAACCCAGTGTAGGGTTCGTCGAGCATGAGAACGTCCGGGTCGTGCATCAGCGCGATGCTGAGGTTGACCTTCTGTCGGTTCCCGCCGCTGAGCTGGTCAACTCGGTAATCGAGGTACCGCTCGAAGTCGAGTTCGTCGGCGAGTCGTCGTTTCGCCGCGTCGATCTCCTTGCGACTCATCCCGTAACCGGCGCCGAACAGCCGGAACGTTTCTGAGACGGTCAGCCGATCGTAGAGCAGGGGCTCCTGCGGACACCAGCCGACGGTCCCAGTCCGTTCGACTGTGCCTGCATCGTGGTCGAGGACACCGACGAGGATCTTCATCAGCGTCGACTTCCCCGACCCATTCTCGCCGACGATGCCGACGATTTCCCCAGCACGGACCTCGATATCCGCGCCGGTGAGAACAGGGGTCGAACGTCCGAAGGGAAGTCGTGACCCGTAGGTTTTTTCGAGACTGTCACCTCGGACGAGCGGTTCGCTACTAGCGGCCGTCCCTGTGGTTGTCGTGGTCCGTTTCATGGTTAGAGAGACGTTCTACCCATTCAACCCAATTGTTGTTAAGAATCGAAAGCTATCCCCGTCGAATCACCTCAAGATCGTTCCAACATCCGAATATTACAAGGATAGTCAATGAACAGGCCTCCATTTTGCGACCAAAACGGGGGTAGACATAGTAGGTCGCCGTCGCGAAGAACGGCTAACTGTCAGGTTCCGAGCAGAGTGTTTGATGCGGATAGCGAATCAACGTTCGAGTAACCATGGTCCGGTGCTACATCTGTGATTCACAGTGTACCAGCGATGACGAGGTGTTCGTCTGCGAGCACTGCGGAATATCCTGCCACCGGCACTGTATGGAAGAATACGACACCGATGTCTGCCCGAAGTGCGTCGGCGAGCCGATGATCGGAGCGATCGAGTTCTAGTAGCCCCGTCTCACGCCTACACCACCGGGAGCCCGGAGTCGAAGTATATGGATGGTCGACTGGCGAAATACGTTTTTGACTCGTGCCCGTAGCGAAGGTATGTCTACGACCGTCGAACTCCCCGACGCCGACGAGACCTGTGCGTACTGCGGGTCGCGTATCTTCGACCACGACCCGATCTGTGTACGTGACTGTAACGACGATTGTGGCTCACCAATGTACTTCTGTAACTATGCCTGTCTCTCGACCTATGTGGACGAAAACGACCTGACGACGGGCAACGCGTGCGAGTGGTCGCCCGACGAAAACGACTGCTGCTGAGTGGAATCATATCGGTGAAGACACGAAGCAACGTATCGGCCGTCCCCCAAGTCAGGAGACATCACTGGAGCAGTACTGGCGGCTGACCAACTTTATGGACGCAGTCGACGAACTTCCCTAGTGGTTCACTATGTCCACAGAGCGCACGTCCGACGGCTTGCTCCGCATCGTCCTGATCGTCCTGGCGGTAATCGTCCTGTTCCCGCTGTTGATGATGGTGTTCGCGATGCCGATGATGGGCATGATGGGCTGGTGGTGGGGCGGCGGGATGGCTGGCGGTCTCTCGCCGCTGTGGGGCATCGGAATGATGCTCGTCTGGCTCGTCGTTCTCATCGGCATCGGCTATCTCCTCTATCGCGGCCTCGTCGGCGGCGTCGGGTCGTCGATGGCCGGCGATAGGGCACTCGAAGAGCTCCGGGTGGCGTACGCTCGCGGCGATCTCTCCGACGAGGAGTTCGAGGAACGCCGCGCGAAACTCAACCGCGAGGAGTTGCAATAGTCCACTATCATGCCTCCAACAGTACAGCGGCGGGAGTTCCTGGCGGCGCTCGGAGCCGGTGTCGCAAGCCTCTCGGGATGTGTCGGAAACCTCCCGGGCAGTGGCGACGACGTCGACAGAACGATTTACGTCGGAGCCTACCATGGGGCTTCGTCATCTTTGATGAATCCGGCGAGGAACAGGAGCGTGTCAGCCTGCAGCGGAACGATGTTCTTCGCGTCGTTTCGTTCAACACGCTCTCGAATCAAGCCATGCAATCCCTCCCATCGTCGATCCGCGAGGCCATCCCCGACCACGAAGCACTCGAAGAACGAAATGAGGAGCGCATCCCGTCCCCTGCTGACGGTGACTTCCACGAACTGCTAGAGGAAGCAAACGAGCAGTACCCCGACCACAGCCTCGCGATCATGCCCTCCGGACAGGTTCACATGGGTGGTGGCATGATGATGCGCTCGGTCGCGCTCCCTCAGAGTGCAACCAGACCCGTCGTTCGTCAACTCGGGGCGACGCGACGGGGCGATTACACGCTGAGCTGCCTGACCTACTGCGGCTACGGCCACCCCTACATGGAAATCGACGGCGGCATCATCGTCACGTGAGCGTTCGTCGCTTTCCACGAACCGACGGTCAACTGCTTCCAGCACTATCGTCGGACGAGCCCGTGAACTGCCTCGCTTGCTCGACCCAGGCCGTCACGCGTGATTCACTGAGACCGAGTCGGTCAGCCAGCGAGACTGGTTCTGCGGCTGCGAGTTGCGTCACCGTCGTGATTCCGGCGTCGTGGAGACGCTCCTCATACGTCGGACCGATCCCGTCGAGCGTCTGCAGCGACTGATCCTGGTCGGCCTCCGCTTCAGCCTCACCTTGGCTGACCGTGGCCGACTCCCCAGTCTGTGTTACCGACCGCTCACGGAACCACGTCGCGACACGAGGCCACAACTCCGCGTGAGCCTTCCCTGAGACGGCCATCCCGACATGGCCGGTCGGAAATTCGTAGATGTCGGTGTCCTCACTCGGAATAACCTCGGTGAAAGGCTTGCTCGCGTCAGGCGGGATGAGATGGTCGAACGAGCCAATGATCTGTAATACCGGCATCGTGAGATTTCCGATGTCAACAGGGGTTCCGTCCAGTACCAGTTCGTTCTGGTAGAGTGCGTTCTTCTGGTAAATGTCCTCAATGAACTGGCGGTAGGCTTCTCCCGCGACGTCAACCCCATCGCGCACCCAGCGTTCCATACGGCCGAAGTTCTCGACGGCGGTCCTGTCATCGAGATTGTCGAACAGAATCGTGTACTTGCCGAGGTACGTGTCGACGGGATTCATCTGGGCGAACCCCGCCGCGAGAAACTCCGCCGGGACGTTTCTGTACGTCTCGGTAATCGCTTCTGGATCGAAGTACTCCTCGCTTCCCCATTGTTCGAGGATACCACCCGTATCGTCGAAACACAATCCCGTGGCCATGAGGCCAAGAGAACGAACCTTCTCTGAATGGAGCGCCGCGTACATCGTGCTCAGCGTTCCGCCCATGCAGTAGCCGAGGATGTTGATGGCGTCAGTGCCAGTTCGCTCACGGACGACGTCGACGCAGTTATCGATATACCGATTCACGTAGTCGCCCAGCGTCAACGATGCGTCAAGTTGGGACGGTTCGCCCCAGTCGATGAGATAGACGTCGAAGCCGTCCTCGAGGAATCGCCGAACTACGCTCTTGTCGGGCTGGAGGTCGAGAATGTAGGGACGGTTGATCAACGCATAGACGACGAGGAGGGGCGTGTTGTGCGGGTCGTCTGTGAGTGACTCGTAGTGGAGGAGATTGAGTTTGTTCTCGGAGTAGATGACCTCACTCGGAGTCTGCCCGACCTTGACAGAGGCGAGATCTTCGAGCCGATTCGGAAGAAGGCGCATCTTCTCGGCGGCTTCCATTCCCTGGGTAAGCATTCTGCGTTGAATCTCCAGTGGGGCTGTGAACGGGTTCATGGTCTTGATCTGGCTGTACGGACGAGTCACTCTGGGAGAGGGTCGATCAGCACCGTCGCCGTCCCGTCGAGGACAATTTCGTCAGCGTCGTTTTCGATGCGCGTCGTGAGTCGATACTGGTCGCCTTCGAGTTCGTCGACGATCTTGCATTGAGCCGTCAGTGATTCGCCGATGTCGACCGGGCGTCGGAACTCGAGATTCTGCGAGATGTAGATCGTGAGGCCGGGGAAACACGCGAGGGCGGCGCTGATGAGTCCGGAGACGAGTGTCCCGTGGACGATCCGGTGGCCAAACCGCGTCTTCTCAGCGAACGCGTCGTTGAGGTGGAGGGCGTTCGTGTCGCTGGTCGCCTCGGCGAATTTCCGGACGTCGTCGTCCGTGATCTCCTTCGAGAAGCGAACGCTGTCGCCCTCCTGGAGCGACGTGGGATCTTCGATTTCGATATCGAACTCGCCCTTTGCACGGCCGTATGGCAGTCGTGGGAGAACGGTTCCACTCGCCTCGACGAGGTGCGGGTGGGGGGTCTCGACGTACTTCTTGGGGGCACCTTCGAATAGTTCGAGGCAGTCCGTCGAACAGAAGTAGAATGACTCTCCCTCGTAGTCGGTGGTCGCTTCTGTGTCGTCCATCGGGACTTCCATCCCGCATACGGGATCAACTGGCATGGGTACAATCGGAGGGTTTCGTGCAGGATCGTGGTTCACTGCCTGGTGGCTGGGGCTGATCGCTGTCTAGAAAGTAACGTAGCGGCGAACCATCAACGTATGCGTGACTCCCCGCTCACCACAAGTTCTGCGTTTGAATTCCTACAAACCACTAGATTGCTTATCGTTAACGGGAGAAAACATCCAAATTGTAGTCGAGTTAGCTCCGATCCCTCGGTAAAATTATTCTTTGACGAGGATCTGCACCTTCATTCAGCTCTCCGATCAACTGCTACCCTGTAGAAGCTGACTGCTCAGCATTGAAGACCAGAGTGATCTTCGTCTACTTCACAATGAACAGGGGCACAGTATTCCGTACAGTTATTTGATTACACGAGAATAACAATACAAGATTACGTAGCCATGCGAGAGTTCCGACAACCGATCAAACTCATTCTCTTCCTCAGTTCCTATGTTCCCTTGTTTATCATCATGGGATTGAAATTCTGGAATGTGGGACCAATGCTGACTGATACCTATTATCTTCCTCGCTTAGGGATTCACGTTGGGCTCTCCTACCTCACTACGGTCGTCCTCATTCTCTGTATTGTGTTGACGAGCCTGGTATACCGTATCATCGGCGTCCATTCCAATCGAGCAACGACTCAACGCCCGATCGATAAATACCAAAAACGCAACGAACTGTTGTCAACCTACTTGCTCGTGTACGTTTTCGTATTTGCGGGGCTTGACTTCACCCAGCTACTTGATATCGGGATTTTCCTTGTATTCTTCTGCATTCTAGGAGTCCTCCAGATCAACTCTGGACACCTCCATGTGAATCCAATGCTGGGTCTTCGTGGGTACCAAGTATACGAGCTTACCAGCAATGAGAAAGTTATCTTAGTGATCTCTGACGGGTCAATAGAGGAAAAAGTAATGACACCTGAGTCAAAAGACAGTACAGACGCCAGAGACAAACTCGAAGTTGTCTCACTCGACACTACGACAGCGTTAGCACCATAACATGTCGCTGAATCTGAATCCAATCGAGAAACTCAAAGAAGCCCGCGAATACGCCGAAGGGAATACAGAAGCTGAGTTTCTCCTTGTCCGGGAGCGAAATGGTTCACCCCAAGTCGGGAAACTTCCTATCGGAAAAACAGTCCAGCAAGAAATTGCGGATAACTTCGCTCAAGATCTGACGACCCACATTGACAATCTTAGAGAGGGAGACACCCGAACTCGTCCTCTTGACGTGGCAAATACCATTTCAGAAGAATCAATTCTTCAATGTGCGCCAGTCAGTGATCTTCCAAACTCTGAATTGTTCCGGATTTTGATTTCGAGGGACAACCACGGTTCCACAACGTACACAGAAGATCCGAAACCAGATTTCCAACTCATCCGTATCAGTGAACCAGATGGGAAAATCCTAGTCGGGGTTCAGTCATACAGCGGAGTCAAATTAGTGGACACTACGAAAAAACTATCACTACAATACAGCGGGAAAGAATATGAACGGTTCAAAGGTGATATGTTGGTGATCAAACCCGGTGTCAACGCTGTTTATTATGACGGGTGGCTATTCGTTATTAGTCCAAAGAGCTTCGAAAGCATGTTCAATATGCGGGAGGAGTATGAGAAACGGGCAAAAGAAGCAATCGACGGTTTTGAAGATGCCGGAATTCGGTTTACTGATAAAGAGAAGACCACAGATTGGCTATTAGGCCATATCAATATGTTACGTGGGATGTACGAGATTTATGACGCTGGGATTCACCAGCAAGCAACGCCTTCTCAAATCGAAACTATGATCAAAAATTACGATCTCGACCAGCGTTTCTCGCTAAGCTATGTTCGCCAGAACGGTGAAATCGAACTTGATGTTGCTGAGTATGTCCATACTTGGAAGTTGTTGAAATTATTGAGCGGGAAGTATGCTGAGGACAATATCATGGGAACACAGTGGGAAATTGACAGTGGCCAACGCTTGTGAATCAAGAGGGGTCGTGCTTATTGTATTGTAAGTAGAACCGCCAATTAGAAGGCGAGACCTGAAACTGAGTCAGACGATTCACTAAGTACATCTGTTTATTGTTCGTCGCTCTCATTCCCTCAATGGAATGATCTGGCACCAGACGAGGACGGAGAGCGGTTAATCGACATTAGAGTTCGATCGGCGCTTCAAGTGTGGGGTCAGCATCAAGGATCGTAGACACGGTCGGCTGTACCTGCTCGAACTGCTCGGTCAGTTCCACAAGCTGTCGGTCTGAATCATAGGTGATGAGCTCTTCCGAGGCCAGCTTTGGGAGGTGGACGTGATAGAGTGAGAGGCGAATTTCTGTTAGTACGTCCTCAGAGACCTCTGTAATTGACGTTTGATGATTGTACTTGAGGACGGTTTGCGTAAGGTCATTCAGTGTCAGCGACCGCTGTTCTTCAGCGAGTACCGCAAGCACGATCCGACGATGCTGGTGTTGACACAGGTCGAGTACCGAGTCGAAGGTAGAGGAAGCCTCACTCATTATATGTAGTGCAGACGACTGACGCCAATCACGCTGGCTTTTTCATGCACAAACCGCTTTTATAGCCGATTAGGATCGGTCTTCGACGGCGGAGAGCGTGCTCCCGAGGATGTGCTTGATCCCACCTCGGAGGCGGGATCCAACGGCCTGCTGTGAGATGTCAAGCTCCTCACCGAGTATCTCCAGCGTGACCTCGCGGGGGGACTCAAAGTAGCCACGCTCGTAGGCGAGTACCAGCGCCTCTTGCTGGGTGTCGGTGAGGGCGGCTTCAGTCCCCGTTTCGACCGGCGTAAGCGCGTGCAACTCCGTCAGCGTGGTCGGGATATCCAGCTCTTGACAGCGCCGTTGAAATTCAGCAATGTCACTCCGATCATCGCCGCGAATCTCGAACGACCACTGCTGGTTCGTCCCGGTGGCCTCGATGAGTGGTACCTCGGTCTCCGCCAATATGGTTAGCACGTCGTCGTAGTCCAGCGCCCACTCGACTCGCAACAGATACTCGTCTTCAACGGAATCTACGAGTCGAATCTCTTTCACACCGGGATGCTCGGTAAACGCGCTCTCAATGTCATCAACTTCAGTTCCCCGTACCCAGAAGTAGGGAATTTGCAAGTTGGAAGATTCCGTACGAGCTACTCGGGGAGATCGTCGATGAGCACAGTCACCGTACCATCTATCACGAGCTTCCCTGCTTCATTTTCGACACGCGTCGTGAGGCAAAATTCGCTATCTTCCAACGTTTCGATGATTTCACATCTTGCCACCAATGTGTCACCGATACTCACTGGCCGTTTGAATTCAAGATTCTGGGTGAGATATATCGTGACACCAGGGAAACAAGCGAGAGCTGAACTAATTAAACCAGAGACGAGCGTTCCATGAACGATTCGGCCACCAAATCGCGTTTTTGCAGCGAAGTCCTCGTTCAGATGGAGTGCATTCGTATCGCTCGTCGCTTCAGTAAACTTCCGGACATCCTCATCAGTAATAGTTTTGGTGAACGTGACCCGATCGCCAACTCCTAACGAGATTGGATTGTCGATTTCTATCTCGAAATCTCCTGCTGCCCGTCCAGACGGAAGTCGTGGGACAGTAACACCCTCAATCTCTTTGAGATGTGGATGTGGATCATTGAGATATTGACCTGGATCTCGTTCGAACAAGTCTCGACAAGCCTGTGAACAAAAATGATATGTCTTACTGTTATGTGTAATGACGGCATCCGTTCTAGTTTAGCAGATCGGGGGATCCAGAGACACCAAGCTAGAATAGTCAGTAACTAGA
>NZ_JAQIVI010000281.1 GCF_028618695.1 Natrinema soli
CATTGCAGCGACCGCCGCGGCAAACGGTGTGATCTACAGCGTCACGGGTGCCGGTCTGATCGCTCTCGAACCCGAGACCGGTGCCGAAGTCTGGCAGGAAGGAGTCCACGTTGGCTCCCATGTCAATACCATCTACGCGACGTCGGCAGCGGTCACTTACGACGTCGGTACCACCGAGGAGTGGCCGTTGTACGATGCCCGAACAGGCGAGTTTGCAGCCATGGGTTACGGGACCCACGAAATAGCGTTCGGCGAGGAAATCCACGTCGGCGGCGGCACCGACCAGACGTACCCCGGCGGGTCGATTCACGGTGACGAATACAGTTGGGATCTCAGCGTTACGTACACCTATGGACAAGCCGTCATTAGCGGAGAAACCGTGTTCGCGTATCTCAATCAGAACGCGCACAATTACGGGGAGCGGGACTACGACGAGGACCTCGTCGCCCTGAACAAGTACGACGGGTCTGAGAAGTGGGTGCTTTCGAAGGACGACGCGCCGGTTGGACCAATCCATGCGATTAGCGGCGAGACGATCTATGTCGACCACGACGGCGATCTCGTAGCACTTCGCGAAGAAGCGGACACGGACGACTAGCCGACGAGAGTGACGAGAACGACGACACAGATGGAGGAAACGACAGGCAAGACAATCAGCAGGACAGCAAGGACGACAGCGACGACGACGGTGGAACCGGTAGCGACGACGGCGGATCCAGTGGCGGCAACGGAGAGTCTGTCGATGACGATGACAGCGACATCGGGAACGGAAACGCTAGAAATGGGGATGCTGGAAACGAGACGAACGCTGGAAATGAGGCGGACACCGAGAACAACACTGACGCCGACAACGTGCCCGGCTTCACGGCCGGTGGCGGACTTCTCAGCGGGGCGCTTGGCCTTGAGTGGCTGCGCCAAGAGAGTGAGTGACGCCGAACGTCTCTTCCATGTTCTCACGAACGAGTGCGGACGTCCACGTGATTCGTCGTAGCCAGCTTCGGACGGCGACGCGGCCAGCGTCGCCGTCAACTCCGCCCACTGTTTGCCGGGAAGCCGAGTGGATTCCCGGGACGTGAGAAGTCGCCGAGACC
>NZ_JAQIVI010000282.1 GCF_028618695.1 Natrinema soli
CGCGCTGTTGCGGGAAGCGCGCCACTCGCCGCTCGCGCCGCAGGTCGAGACGCTCGAGGAGGGCGACCGGGAGCGGGGCTTCGACGCGGTCGATCCGGTTAGCGTGGATTACGCGATCATGGAACGGGCGTCGGACGCGTTCGTGACGCCGCTATCGCTCGGCTGGGACGATCTCGGAACGTGGGACGCCGTCGGACGAGCCCTCGAGACGAGCGGTGACGACGACGTGGAAAACGAAATCATCGCCGGCGAGGTCCGCTCGATCGACGCGGCGGACAACGTCGTCGCTGCGCCCGACTCGCACGTTTCACTGCTCGAGGTCGATGAGCTGATCGTCGCCGCGTTCGACGACCGGATTCTCGTCGCGCCCCGGGGAGCGTCCCAGCGGGTCCGAGACGTGGTCGACCGGCTCCGCGAGCGCGACGCGTTCTGAGAAATCGGAACGCGGGACCAGGGCGAGGAATCGCCTACTCGTCCTCGCCGTCGTCGACCGTCACGACCCGCTCGACTTCACGACGCTCGCCGTCCTCGTAGACGTAGGTCGCGTCGTCGTCCTCGTCGCGCGTCGCCCGATGGCTCCCGTCACAGAACGGAAACGAGTCCGACAGCCCGCACTGACAGACCGCGATGTCTCCCTTTTCGTCGTCGATATCGGACGCCTCGAGCTTGCGTGGTCCGCTGTCATCGAGTTCGACCAGTCGCGTCATCGGGGACGTTTCGGGCCGCCGCGTTCAAAACGCTTCGCTCGAGTCGAGATAGCGCTCGTCGAGTCCGGCTCCGTCGCTCGCTATCTCCTGTGAATAGAACGGTGTGTTCTGGAGGAGTTTGGTGAGAAAAAGCGTCCTGCTATCGTGGCAACAGGGAATCGCCACGCCCTCCCCAGCCGATTCGTTCGCTCCTGCCGTCGCTCACTCATCCCTCGCACGGCTTCGAACCACGGCTCACTATCCGTTCGCCGCGGTCCAGCGAGCGCCACCGCACGCCAGTTGACCGGTCCGAAGTGACACATAGATTGCCTGTACTCACCGGTAGTCTCTCATCCACTGATTTTCAGTGGCCCCTCTCGTCTCCGTCATCGACGGCCTCGAGCGAAACGGCCGTCGCGTCGCCGACCAGCGCGTCCTCGATCGCGGTCCGAACCCTCGCCGGATCGGCGGGGCC
>NZ_JAQIVI010000283.1 GCF_028618695.1 Natrinema soli
GATGTACGGCGGGAAGGTCGAGACGACGAACGAACTCGCGGGCGAGGCGGTCGTCACGATCCGGAGTGCCGAATGGCCCCAGGCCGAAGGCACCGGCGACGCGTCGATCGAGGCCTTCGACGCCGACATCGACGAGGACGCCATCGGCTCGACGGTCACTGGCTTCGAGGAAGTCGCCGGCGGCGACGTCGACATCAGCGAGGCCGAACTCCTCGTCTCGATCGGTCGCGGTATCGAGGAGGAGGAGAACCTCGACCTGATCCGCGATCTGGCGGATGCGCTCGGTGCGACGCTGTCTTCCTCGCGCCCGATCGTCGACAACGGCTGGCTGCCCAAGAACCGACAGGTCGGCCAGTCCGGAAAGGTCGTCACGCCCGACGTCTACATCGCCATCGGTATCTCCGGCGCAGTCCAGCACGTTGCCGGCATGAAGGGCTCCGATACGATCGTCGCGATCAACACGGACCCCAACGCGCCGATCATGGACATCGCCGATTACGCCATCGTCGACGACCTCTTCGACGTCGTCCCCGAACTCATCGACAAGTTCCAATAATATAAGTCACCTTTTGACGTGGATACCGTAACACAATCTAACGTGGCGAGGGGGCGTACTGGGGATCATCAGCGTCGAATATGCGGTGTTCTACCTCCTTGCGTTTACTGCCATCGCCGTCCTCACCTACGGCATCTATCAGCGATGCTCTCGCCACGCCGAGGGGGACGCCGATTCGTTCGCTCGAGTCGACGATCTTTCGAATCAAATCGTCAGCAGCGCCAAGATCGTGCTCCCGAACGAGAAACAGTTCAACAGGGATCTCTACGGCAGACTGATTCACTCGTTTATCATGTGAGGATTCCTGACGCTGCTTATTGCGACCCTTATCATGGCAGATGAGTACGCCCAGAAAGTGTCCAGATGATGTTCTGAAAGGGCGATTTCTATCTTGCCTACTCGTTAATCATCGATGCGATGGGGCTGCTGTTCGTCGTCGGTCTCGGAATGGTGATCTACCGACGCTACTGAGTCCGTAACCACCGCCTCTGGAACCGCCACACCTCCACCGCAGACGACATCTTCATCTGGATGCTGTTCGCGCTCGGCGTCGGCGGCTTCCTCCTCCTCGAGGGGCTTCGATCTACAGCGCCGGCATGCCTGACCACGAGATCGGCAGCTTCGGCATCCTCTTCGACGACGAGAAGTTCGACGGCAACGACATCTGTCGTGTCGGCGAAGAGGGTGATTCGGTTACTATCTCATTCTGATCTCCGACATATCTGTCATTTATTGATTGGCGAGCGCCAGTGATGATTTTCAGCTATTTTATATGGGTGGTTCCGATAAGAGATTGTATGGATGTTGCGCTTGGTGGCACCTTCGATCCTATCCACGATGGTCATCGCAAACTATTCAAACGAGCTTTCGAACTTGGGGATGTAACTATCGGACTGACAAGTGATGAACTCGCACCGAAAACACGACACGTTAAGCGACATATCAGGCCATATGAGTTGCGTAAAGAAGAACTCAACTACGAACTCGAAACGCTTGCAATTGATCACAACCGCGAGTTTGAAATACGCCCGCTTACGGAACCAACTGGAATCGCGACTGAGCCCCAATTCGATACTCTAGTTGTCTCTCCTGAAACTCAAAAAGGAGGAGAACGAGTTAACGAGATCCGCTATGATAGAGGTCATGAACCGCTTGAAATTGTAGTTGTCCCCCATATTATGGCCGAGGACGGAGATGTTATTTCAAGCACACGAATTCGCAACGAAGAGATCGATGAACACGGAACTGTGCTTGATAACTGACCAACTGTTTCAGTATATGGCCATTTCATTTTCAATAATAACGGTAATTATCTGGCTGCTCAATTTCGGAAACGTCTATGGCGACTCTGATATGGCTGAGAACCTTCAATACGAGCCGGATTCGTACCACCGCTGAACTGGACAACAAGAACGGCGTGTAGGGAATAGTTGAGTGTTGCACGGCTGTGGCAACTGCCGAGGTTCCAGGAGACCACGCGGTGTGATGTGTTCGACCCACTGTGCGACCGAAGAGACTCGTCTCAGATCGTTGTCGCTCAGATTCGAACGAGGATATCGTCGTCGTTGACCATGCAATCGAACGTTCCAATGCGCTGCCCAGACGCCTCGTGTTCGCCCGTCTCGAGGTCCCATTCCCAGAGGTGCCAGGGGCACGAAACCGTACAGGCCTCGGTATCGACGCCTCCGCGTTCTTCCGTCCACGTGTCCTCAGCATTGATCTTCTGATCACCTGCCTTACACAGCGGGGCGCGTTGATGAGAACATCGATTACTGATCGCGTAGTAGTCGTCGCCGGTGTTGAACACGGCGATCTCGATGCCGTTGACATCGAACCCTTCGCCCTCACCTTTTGGAATATCTCCGACCTCAGCAACCTTTGTGAACTGGTCAGTGTCAGTCATTGGCTTAGATGTCGAGAATCTGTTTGGCGTTCCCGTTGAGGATCTGTTCGCGCGTCTCATCGTCGAACGCCCGCGACGTGTAGAACCACGTCGGCGGGTCCAGCGTTTGATGGGGCCAGTCACTCGAATATATGAACATATCGTCGGCCATTGAAAGATTGAGGAGGTTCTCCGCGTCGCCGGCGTTCCGTGGTAGTGTGAACGGCTGTGTACAGAGGTAGATATTGTCCCGAAGATACTCGCTGGGTGCGCGTTGTAGGTGTCGTTCACCGGAATCCATTTTTCGGGGTGTGATCTGAACGTCCTCGGGATGCATCTCGTAGAATTCGTCCATCCGGTAGCGGAGGAACGGCACCCACCAGTGGCCGCCCTCTTGGATGACGACATCGAGCTCGGGATACTTGTCGAAGACGCCGCGCATAATCATATTGACGACGTTGACCATCGCATGGATCGGCCAATCAAAGCCCAATATTTCCGTCCAAGTGAGCATATCGTCGCCGATATAGGAATGCTGGGGCCAGTAGGCCAGCGAACCATGGAGTAGCAGCGGCAGGTCATTCTCAACGAGCGCCTCGAAGACGGGGTCGAACTGTTCGTTACCCCACGGAACCTTCGGATCGAACCACGAGTAGGCCGCGACGATTCCGTCCTCCTCGGCGACGCGATCAATCTCCTCGACAGCGTACTCTGGATCCCACTTCGGGACCATCATCGAGGTGTAGACGCCCTCGTCGACGAAGTGATCGAGCATGTAATCATTGGACGCCTGACACACTGCGTTTTTCAGAACCGGATGGTGCTGGAGGTTGAGGTTGTTGATTCCCGGGTTGACAATCGGTTCGTCGACCGCGATCGGGTCACAGGCCTCGCGGACATCCTCGGCGTACTTGGCACGCCCCTGCGTGAACAACCCTTCCTGCCCCTCCTTGATGGCATAGGCGGCATCCCACTTGCCCATTACCGGTGTCGCACCGAACTCCGTCGTCAGCTTATCCAGAGTCCGTTCGTCCTCGACATACGTCAGTAGCTCTTCTTCCTGCGGGTTGACGTGGAAATCGAGGTCCACGATGTAGTCCTCGAAGGCTGCTTCCGGGACTTCAGCGTCATCATCGAGTCTCTTGACAGATGATACCATACCACCCTATTTTGCCCGACCAACATTGAACGTTCTGGTTGATGATCGGCCGATACGGGCATGAGAACTGATATGACCAAGCTATAGTAGTCACTGACAGTCACTGGACACCCGATCGCGATGGCTGTGTGATGAGTGTGAATCGCTTCAGTTGTTAGTATAGTGTATAACCATTCGTCCATCGTATGTGTTTACCCGAAGGCACAACGGCCGGGACAACGTGAGTCCGCGAAGTCATCTTATTGTTGCTGACGGCTCGGCGAAGTTTTTCGTAGGGATAAGATCGTCTCGTGGACGAACATGCCCCAATCGTTTCGGAGTGTACCGATGATCTTCCGAAGAACAACCGGCTCACGAAGCGTCGATACCCCTTTCTCTATAGTTGAGGGCAGTTTCCAACGCTTGCATGGGTTCTCCGTTCTGGAGATGTATGGAAACTATTTCTGAGACATTGTTTGGCAGACAATCGCGGCTAAGGAGATCCTTGACAGTATTTCCGGCAATCTCTCCCGTAGAATTAGGAATGTTTCTCTCCATCCGTATACCTACTTTAGGTGTTAGTTAGTATCGCATGTAAATACAACTGTTGATTTCATACACTATGTGTAAAAATACGACATTCAAGTTATTACACAGGCAATAATCATTCAGGAGATGCCAGTAGTGGCCCGAATCTGTTGTGAGTAAGGCCAACAGACAGACCGAGTATACCAGTGAACTCTCCCTCATAGACGCATACTGACATTCACGAACTTTCAAGCGCAGTCTGACAACGTCGTCGATCAAGAAGTCCTCCAAGGAGCCATCGAAAGCGTCGAATAGGTAGGAGCTCACACCGTTAGGGATAGTTCACAAAACCCTGTGAGTTATTCTCTGATACTCTTTTGAGTTCTTTTCTATTTTCGACCGGTAGACGACTCTACTCGAGATCGGATCTATTTTCGATATTCTCTTCGAGATCATGCATGGCTTTAGCCCGTACTTCAGAGAATAAGGGACAAGTGTCTCCGTTCTCATCTAATTCTTGTAGAATCGCTTGACGAAGTGGATGTGAACAGGTACTGTGAAATTGGTCAATGTGAGGGCATTGCGTACAAGATGCTGGAACTGAAAGGTCTGGCATGCTCATCAGTAACAAAGAGACGGCACACTAAGAAGGTTCGGACAACCTCATCGGCTCTGTTCAGATACGGCCTGAAAAGTGAGGCGGTCAGAATTCTAGGTGTCCATGCCCGAATTCAGCTGCTTCACCGAGACTAGTAGCGGCATTCAATTAGATTTTGTGGAATGCGAGCAGACACCGTGCGAGCTGATGCGATTAAGTATCCAGCTTCATCCGTCCGAATTATCACTTTCAAACACTATTTCTGTCTTGGAGAGATTCGGTGTCGAATGGGCAATATTGACGATCCATAATTGGGCACAGAAAGTCGAGATACAGCCGACAGCGGGAAAACAGCTGGATCACGTTTGCTTGACGAAACCGTGATCCAACTCACTGATCAGCACTATTGGCTGTACGCTGCTGTCGATCTCGAAACGAACGAATCTCTTCACGTCAAACTCTATACAACGCGTACAACCGAACTTACTGAGATGTTTCTATGCGAACTCAGAGAGAAACACGGGTCTTCGACGTCGTGTTTCTCGTCGATTCAACTCCGTAGTTCAACGCTGCTCTCCATCATCTTGGACTAAGATTTCGATACGAAACACATGGAAATCAAAATGCTGTCGAACGTCTCTTTCAAGAGATAAAACGATACACCTCTCAGTTTGGAAACTGTTTCAGAAACACCGATCCAGCAACCGCTGAAACATGGTTGCAGAGCGACAAATACTGCTGAAATCAGTAATCCAAGTACTGCCTAGCGATGCGAGATCGTTCAGCATTACCACTTATTGTTCGCTTGTGGAATTACCACATAGAAATGCCAATAACTTCCTGTATAGCTTACTTTTATATAATCAATTAAATAAAATATTAATGATGCTAAGTCTGTATACGGATAGGCAATTACTGTGTAGTACCTCTTGAGGTAAATTCGAGAATAGATGGCTTCTCGCTGACAAACGGAGGCTGTTGATCGAGTTGCCAGCCATCGTCGATCGTTCGCTGCCCGTGATCCGGTCGGACGTGTCGGTGGCCTCACGGGATTTTTTCTCGCTCATCAGGATCACGCCGGCCGCTCCATCCGTGATTCCACTGCAGTCATAGAGGTGTAGCGGCGGTGAAATTTCCGGGCTCTCGCTGATTTCGTCTGACTCAATTTCCGACTGGAATTATGCGAAGTCAGTCCGAGAGACACCTCGATGCCCAGTAGTTCGGCAACCAGCGGCGCGACGTGCGTCTGGTTCGCAAACCGTTCGGGCTGCACTGTACCGATGAACAGCCCTTCGATGTCATCCGGGCCCACACGGGTACCTCATTGAACGTCGCTTTCCCGCTTCCTTCGCGATATCTTTTCAGGACGCGTTCCGCTCTCCCGAATCCGCGTGGCCTCCGCCGACGATTTCGACGTTACGGACCATCTCATTCATTCTCGAATTCGGGCTTGCGGTCCCGGCGGAACGCAGTCACGCCTTCGTACATATCTATAGGTCAAATGGAGAGCAATATCGGCGTTACTGACAGAGACCGTTTGGAGAGATCGAGACGGAGAACGTTCCCAGAAATACAGTACGCGCACCGTCTCGAGTCGAGGAGAGTTCCGTGTTGATAGCGATCTAACCGGTTGATATCACGGATTAGAAGGGTAAGGCCGAGGAATTCGACTCTGTTCATGAAGGGTGATCTCCTCGATTCATTGAGCACTGTGATCCACTCTAACCATGACAATATCTATTCAACACGGCAGATTGATCAGCACAGTTCATCATTGACGTGATCCTGTCGAGACGGATCCACCGTCGAAACCATTTTGCCGATTGCATGCGTTTAGCGCATATGACACCAAGAGACGGCCCGAATCGGCGGGTCAAAACGACCGATACACTCCTCGAGATACTCGCCGCGTTGCAGTCGATGAACGGTGCAACACTGGTGGAATTGACGGATGAGCTCGAGTTCGCAAAGAGCACGATACACAGTCACCTCACCACGCTCGAGAGCAACAAGTACGTCGTTCGGGACGACAACGTGTACGAATTAAGCCTCATGTTTCTCGATCACGGGCAGTTCGTCAAGAATAACCGAGCTATCTCCCGGCTGGGAGGACCGATTCTCGAAGATCTCGCTGCTGAGACGGGCGAAGTAGCGTGGCTCATCGTGGAAGAACACGGAGAAGCAGTATACCTCGATAAAGCGATGGGGGAAAACGCCGTCCAGACACATGCGAGGGTTGGCGGTCGGGCACATCTCCACCATCTCGCAACAGGAAAGCTGATTCTAGCGTACCTTTCTGACGAACGCGTCGAGGAGATCATCGACAGATATGGACTCCCCGAACTCACGCCTCATACGATCACTGATCCAGACGCGCTGCGGGCCGAACTTGATCAAATTCGTGAGGACGGCATCGCATTTAACGACAAGGAAACGATCACTGGATTGCGAGCGATCGGCGCACCGGTGTTGGGCGAAGACACGGTTTATGGTGCAATCTGTGTTTCTGGCCCCGCAAACCGACTTACCGTCGATCGTTGTTACGACGAGATAAAGCCGTTGTTGCTCGAAGCCACGAACGAACTCGAGTTGAAGTTGCAGTATCCGTCGAACTAACCGATTCTGTTCAGTGGCGTGAGTGGTATGTTCCATTGACAAACGGGCTCATCTCTTGGTCTCACTCGAGTAGCCGTCGTTTCCGGCGACGATTCGTGAATGGATGTACTCACTGACTTTTGATAGTCAGGTTCGGTGGCTCATTTCGAATCAGACGTGCTCGCTTTGACCCGATTCGTTCGATCATTCGGTATCACCGAATGCTCTGGGCTGTATATTACATACATACGACCGTAAACAGTAAGCGGATATCGAAGCGGTGATTCATTGGGTGAGCCATACCCGTTCGTTTCGGTCAGACTTATTCGGTAATTCCGGACGAAGTAATCGAATTAATCCGACTCAGCTGCTGATAGCAGTCGTTCAGCAACCAGAACCTTGAATATAGACTATATAGAACCAGCAGTCGTATGGTATCATCGGTCAAGCGGTTAGATAGTCGGGCCGAGGTCCCGGATCAGGCGTTCGAAGACGAGATCATCGATCTGGACTTCCATGTTAACCCGGAGGAAGATGAACTGCTGGAGTACGTCGAGGATGAGCGCGCGCTCGATAAGTTAACGACGGAGTTCGGCGCGACGCCGGTAATGGGTAAGTGGGACGCAGCCTACGCCATCAAAGAAGGGCAGGAAGGGTTGTTCACGCAGGGGCGGGCGAAATACGCCGAAGATGTTCGCGAGGCCTGTGACCCGATCGCGGTCGACGAACCGATCGTTAATGCGGGAATCAATAATCTCCCCCTTCAGCATCACCCGGTGTTGAAAAATGCCGTCTGTCAGGCGTCCAATGATTACATGCTCGATCACTTTGTCGACGAGGGGATCGCGACGTCGATGATGGTTCCGAAATGGGACCCCGAGTACGCCGTCGAGGAGATCGAGCGCGTCGCCGACGAGGACGGGATCGTCGCGGCCTACTCGTGGTTCGATCCGAAGGTTCCGTGGGGTAACGAGCAGTTCGATCCCGTCTTTGAGGCGCTCGTCGAGAACGATCTCCCGCTCGTGCTTCATGGCTCGCTTGCCTACTGGCCGCAGCACTCGCACATCGGTGACGATATGCTCACCTGGACGGAGGTGCTCGGGTTCGACTGGCCGATTCACGCGATGGTCAACGTCGTCAACATGATAATGCGAGGAGTCTTCGACAAGTATCCCGATCTCGACGTCGTGATTCAGGAAGGCGGCCACTGGTGGGTACCGTTCCTCCGCTACCGGATGGACGAGTTCTACGAAATGCACCCGGAGGACGTCCAGATCACGCCCCGAAAAATGGACTCCGGCGAGAGATATCTCGAGCGCGCGCCCAGCGAGTACCTCCGCGATAACATCTATCTCTGTACGCAGCCATTCGCACTACCACGCAACGCCAGTGATGCGGAGAACCTCCTCGACCTCTCAATGGCAAGTGACATGTTCATTTACTCGAGTGATTGGCCGCATCAGACGCTGGATCCGCCGACGTGGTTCTACACGTCACGTGCATTCGACGAAAACACGCGTGAACGCATCCTCAGTGAGAATGCCAAGGACATTCTCGCCTTCTAAACAGAAAAATGGTTGATAGTAATGACTTCACGAAGGTTGCAGAGGTCGATGAGATCCCCGAAGGCGAGGGCGAAGGATTCGAAATTGACGGCATCGAGATCGCCGTGTTCAACACCGGCGACGACTACTACGCGATCAGTAACCGATGTTCCCATCAACGCGCGCCGCTGTGCAAGGCCGGTGATCGGAAGATCAACGCCGAGGACACGTGGACGGAAGAACGCGGCGGCGTCGATACCGAGGCCTGTACGGTTTCGTGCCCCTGGCACCTCTGGGAATGGGACCTCGAGACGGGCGAACACGAGGCGTCGGGTCAACGCATTGGAACGTTCGATTGTACGGTCGACGGCGACGATATTCTCGTTCGGATCTGACTGGTCCCCTCTGACTGATTATATTCTGTATTGCTGATTCCGCTCGGGAGTGTGACCGCTCGCCGTCTGAAAGACCACGCCTATTGGCATCTCCTCAGAGGCACTGGCGTTGGTCGCGTACAACTGCCGAGTGTACGTATTAAACCGTACGTCACCGATGATCCGCTCACGAAGAGCTGTAACAAGGTTGGCCGATCGATGTCTTCGGTGACGTAATCGTATGCTGCTCGATCATCGATTGCTGGTCCGTCGTCGACGTCGAGAGCGGTGTGAGAACTCGCAGTCGTAGCCCGATCGGCGCTCGTCTTGACCGAGTAGTCAGCTTCTCACAGCGATTGTTCGTTCAAAGCTGTCTCACCGCCGAAAGCGATCGCCAACCGGGAAAGCACTATTCGGACGTATCACTCAGGACGTGTCCCTGAGATCGGAACGACTGGTGTGCTCAGTATGTCCGAGTAACACTGGATAGTATCGGCTGTCCGTCGACATCGCGATTCAGCAAACTGGTTCTCAGCAAATCGCACGCCCTCGTAGTGCCCACCAATCAGCCCACTGGTGACGTATCTTTACTGCTAACTCGAATTCCAACCGTACTTGTCAATCGATAATAGACAGGTTCGGTTGAAAACACGGGTTCGGTATCTATTGGCTGATCACCTGAAGCAGTTCGGTCTGGCGTGAGTACGCCGCTGTCGTCACCGGGAACTATCGATAGTTCGTGCCAGCACTTTCACATACTTACTACAACTTAATAATAAGTACTCGGACATCATTTATATATCATTGTTCCCGACATATGTTCGGTGCTTTTATGCCCCATGTTACGATATCTCGGATTATGTTCGGTAGCCAGAGTTGGGAGAACGACGATCACATATCTGGGGAGTCAGTGACTGCTGAAAAGAAATCGGTCGACGACGTGGCCTTCGCCGAAACAGGTTTTCGGCCGATACTAAAGTTCATCGCCGCATTCACGACAGGTGCATTCGTCTTTCTCGTCCCGGTTCAGTGGGAGGGACAGACGACGATTCCGCTCGATATCATGATGACGCTCATTCAGAATACGTCCATGCTCGCTGTCAACCTGTTCGCGTTCGGGTTGATCGCGGCGGGCGGGATTCTGACGTCGATATCACAACTCCACTATCGGGAAACAGTCACCGTCAGTGAACGAACGGAAGAGCTCCTCCAATTGGAGTACTGGCGGACATCAAACGTGTTCTGGGCGCTTCGAGCCGGTGCCCTCCTTTTCGCGTTGGCGATTCTCCTTAACATTGGCCCGCAATGGATGCTCATCGATCCGATCGTCAACACGGCCTGGGGGGCGCTCGTCATTACGGTCGCGCTCGTGATTCCGATCGGTTCGATCTTCGTCAACCTGCTCGCTGAACTCGGCGGATTGCAGTTCATCGGAACGCTTTCCCAACCGATTATGCGTCCCACGTTCAACCTTCCTGGCCGGTCGGCCCTCGATGGCGCAGCGTCGTGGCTCGGCTCGTTTAGCATCGGTTACTATCTCACTCGAAACGTCTTCGATCGGGGCGGATACAACAAGCGGGAAGTATTCGCAATCTGTACCTGTTTCGCGACCGCGAACGTGGGGACAGTCGGAGCGGTTACGGCCCTGCTCGATCTCCTCCATATCTTCCCGGTCCTCATAGCCCTATATCTTATCGCGACCGCGGTCGTCGCAGCGATCCTCGTCCGTATCCCGCCCCTCTCGACGGTGCCCGAGGAATACATCGCGGAGCCCGACCCGGAGCCGGAGTTTACCGGGACTGTCGGCGATTACTTCCGATTCGCCTTCAATGAAGGCGTGAAAACGGCGAAGGAAGGTGAATCGATACTACGTACATCACTTATCGGCTTCATCGACGGTCTGAAACTCGCCGGAATGGTCGTCGGATCAGTATTGACGATGTCGATGGTTGTTCTCCTCATCGAGGAGTACACTGCGTTCTTCAATTATCTCGCCACGCCGTTCGTTCCGCTCATGTCGATCCTCGGAATTCCGGATCCTCAAACGGCGACGATTGGCGTCATCCTTGGCGGTGCGGAGTTCTTCATTGGCGCGACGTTCGTCGTCGAAGCGGATATTACCACGCAAGTCTTTGTCGTGATCGTAACGAGCGCTCAGGCGATCTTCTTCTCAGCGCCGGCACCGATGATGGTCGATATGTTTGACGATATCCCGATGCGGTTCCGTGATCTGTTCCTCCTGCTAGTCCTCCGAACTGCATTACTCGTTCCCATCGCCGCGGTCTTGACCCACGGAGCAACGGCCATCGGCCTTATATAGATTCCACGGTAGACCACTCGTCGAATCCTCTCCTATCGGTAGCTTTTGATCCGTTCGACCGTCGTACTGCCATGCAATCCGCCACGGGAGACGAGTGCTTCTCGAACTGATCCGCAAAACGGCGGTGAGACTCATGACCAGTGCTTGGGCCACTTGTAACGCGAATCATCTAAGCATCGAGCTACTGACTCTGCAGTGATGTTCAGTGATTCTCGTTGAGGCCATCGGATAGGAGCCGTCCCGTACCGTCCATCTGTGTACTGAGATCGAGATGGTCGAGAATTTCGTAAGTCGTCGCAGTCGCGGGTCGTCGCAGTCGCGGCCGAGAAGAGCGGTACTCCGAACCTGTCCTCCGCTGCCTGAATCGAGTTCAGGGGCGGCATCTGCACACACGACGAGAGCACCTGACGGCAACCCGTGTGGCTGCTACCGCGCGACCCTCTAACACACGTCTGGTGATTCACACACAGTCATCCCGCCAGCGGCAGCGATTCGCAGCCACCGTGTTTGTCACGGTCGTCTCGAATCGCTCGAGAAGGGATAATTTATATGGCTGTACAGTAGTGAATCCACCATGCGATTCGTTAGATTCAACGGCGACCGCCTCGGTCTGTTGACTGTCGACGACGGCGTCATCGACGTCACCGACCGCCTCGGTCTCGAG
>NZ_JAQIVI010000284.1 GCF_028618695.1 Natrinema soli
CGTCGCCGATGTCGGCTCCGGCGTCAGCCGCCCGCTCGAGGAGGACGTCGGCCAGCAGGTCCTCGGTGCCGACGGCGCCGGTGTACCAGATGCGGTGGCCGTCGACCTCGCTCGGCACGCCCCAGCCGAGTCGATAGTCCTCGGTCAGACCCATGTCTTCGGGAATGTCCTCTTGCGTGTGGTAGCCGTCGGCGATGAAGAGCGGCACGACGACGATGTCGTCGCTGTCGAAATGGTCCGTGACGTCGTCGACCTCCGGCTCCTCGTCCATGAACAGCGCCTGTACCTCGTCGAAGCGGTCTCGCTCGGCGATTCGGTCGCTGTGGTACTCGATGGCCTTCGCGGAGTTCTCGTTGCGGTCGGTACCGTGGCCGACGACCGAGAGGCCGAATCCCTCCCCCACGTCCGGATTCTCGGTCGCGGTTTCGGCCCGCTGGACGATCACGTCCGTCATCGCGTCGTGCGTGCCGACCGGTCCGCAGTAGTGGATCGTCTTGCCGACGTCCTCGGCCTCGAGCGTGGCCTGCGATGCGCTGGTGCCGTCGGACTCCCACCTGTCGGGGTCCCACTCCTCGAGGCGCAGTTCCCGCGGAATGATTTGCTCGGTGAAGTAGCCCTCGCTGATGAAGAGCGGGACGACGAACACCTCGTCGGACTCGAGGGTGCGGATGACCTCGCGGAAGTGGGGTTCCTCCTTCCAGAACGCCTCGCGGACCTCGTCGAACGCGCCCGTCTCGCGGATCGTGTCCGCGTGGGCATAGGTCGGATCCGAGGCGTCCGGATTCAGATGCGATCCGTGTGCCGCGATGACCAGTGCTTGCATGGCCGGCGCTTAGGAGGGAAACGGTATAGGGACTTCGCTGGCGGTCCTCGTCGCCGAGTCCGATGACGACGCTGGGACCGGTTCGACCCCGTAAACGACGGGTCTCGCGCCGGCACCGAAACGGCGAGCGTCACGACGGCACCGAAACGTCGGTTCGCGCCTCGCAGGTCTCGTCGGTCGCTCGCAGCTCCGCAATCGCGGTGTACGCTCCCGGCTGGGGGTCGGACCACTCCGCCTCGTAGGTCGCCGACTCGCCGGGGGCGAGGGAGTCCAAGCTGAGCACCTGCGCGAACACCCGCCCGTCGGTGAATCGCCAGATTTCCTCCCCGTCCGCGGCGAGCACGAACTCCGCCGTACACGCGTCCGTAAACTCAAGTTCGACCGTCTCGCCGCCCGCGTTGGTGACGGTAAAGACGAACAACACGGCGTCACGCGCGTCGTCACCGGCCGTCTCGAGCGTTCCTTCGAGGCTCATGGCTCGATCTTGGGGACCGTCGCGGATAGGTCTTGGCCGGCCCTCGCTGTCGAAAAATGGCGGGCGCTGAACCGTGCTACCTCGAGAGGACGACGTTGTCGAGGTAGCTCGTGTCGTCGCCCGATCGGTACTCGCCGCGGATCCGGAGGGCTTCGAGATCCGCGAGGACCTCTCGGAAGCGCTCCTCGGTCGCGATCGGCTCCTGGCTGGTCAGATCGATCCAGGTGGCATCGGCCGAAAGCGGTGCTTCGAACGTCGTCCACTCCTCCCCCGGGTTGCTGTCAGCCCCGCGGAACTCGTAGACGAGTTTCGCGTCGCCGCTCGCGAGCAGGACGTCCCCGCCTTCGACCGGTTCGGCGTCGAACTGTCGGTCGGTCTGTTCCTGTCGGAGGTCGAAGGAGAGGATCCCGCCGTAGAACGCCTCGCGATCGCCGAGGAACTTAAACGGGGCCTGATAGTACCAGGCGACGCCGCCCTGGTTCTCCTCGTCGCTGACGTGGCCGCCGGAATTGCCGCCGCTCTCGCGGTAGACCGGATGATTGCTCCCGCCGTTTTGCGAGATGAGCCAGCCGTCGGCGTCTCCGTCGAACGTGCTCTCGATGCGGCCCGCCGACGCCGGATCGGCTCCGGCGTCGATATCGTCCGTGTGAATCGTCTTCGTGAACTGCTCGGTCCCGTGTTCGTCGTAGATTCCGATCGTCAGGGTTTCGCCCGACTCGTCGACGTCGACGGTGCCGAAGTTGGCGTACTCGCCCTTGGCGAAGAACTCCGTCGGGTTGAGGGCCGGATAGAGATCGTCCGGTTTGCCGGCCGGCGCACCCAGCGGGCCCGCGATAGCCTCGACGAACTCGAACTCGCCGTCGTCGTCCGGATCGAACGCGCCTACGACCGACTTGTGCACGTCGCCCGCGACGACGACCAGGTTCGATATCGGCTCGGTCTGGATGTGCTCGACGACCTCGAGCAGTTCCGCCTCGTAGCCGGTTCGATCGGCCGGCGTCGCCCACGAGTCCGACGGATGCCCCAGCGGGGCCGGCGAGGCGAGTAGCTTCCACGTCGCGTCGGAGTCGGCGAGGGCACCCTTCAGCCACTCGAGTTGCTCGCGACCCAGCAGGGTCTTCGAGTCGAGGTCGACGTTCGGATCGCGGTACTGGCGGGTGTCGATGACGAACAGTTCGACGTGTTTCCCCCAGCGGAAGGAATCGTAGAACCGGTTCGACTCGCCGGGTTCGGCGTCGTCGTCACGGTCGAGCGGCCAGTACTCGCGGAAGGCCCGCCGTCCCTCGGGCATCAGCGGCTCGATCGGCCCCGCGAAGTTGTTGATGACTTCGTGATCGTCCCAGACGGTGTACACCGACGTCGTCTCGAGTAGCTCCCGCAGATTCGTCCGCTCCGCGATCTCTGCTGGCGGATCGCGCATCTCCTTGTACTTGTCCCGGTAGATCTCGAGGGCCTCGTCGATCGGGGTGTCCTCGGTGATCTTCCCGGCCGGCGTCTGCGCGTCGGCGTAGATCGTGTCGCCGTGATAGAGGAAGAAGTCCGGCTCTCGCTCGGCGATCGTCCGCAGTCCGGGAAACGGCGGCTCGATCGGGTCGTCCCCGTAGCCCCACGTATCGCCGCTCCAGGCGAAGCTGACGCTCGCCTCGTCGTCGGGAGCCGGTGCCGTCACGAACGTTCCGCTTTCGACCGCATCGGGAATCGCGTCGTCGGCCGCCTCCTCACCGTTTCGGCCGTTGTCTCCCGGCTTTTCCCGCTGCCCGCGTCCGTTTCGACCGGATCGCTTCGAGCCGTCCTCCTCGCTTCGGCCTCGCCCTCGAGCACCCGCACCGCCGTCTCGGTCGCGCAGCGGTCGATACGACGTCTCCGTCGTCGTGGCCCAGACGTGGTAGCGATACTCGGTGCCGGACTCGAGCCCCTCGAGCCGGACCTGGCCGGTGTAATCGCTCTCGCCGTCGACCGCCGTCCGATCGTAGCCGACGCTGTCGAACGCTCGGTCGTGACTGTACGCGACGTGTATCGTCGCGTCGCGTCCCGCACGCGCCCAGACCGTCGCCGTCGTCGCGGTAACGTCGCCCGCGGCGACGCCGTGCGTAAGTTCGATGAGGGGGCCTTCGCCTTCGTCATCGCTTCCGTCATCCGCTTGGTCCGCCCCCGCGTCCGCCGCTGCGGTTCCGACGAGGCCGGTCGTCGTCGCGGCCAGTCCGATCGTCTGGAGAAACCCCCGTCGGTTGTTCGTCGCCGAATCGTCTCGTCCGTTGGAGTGCGTACCTGCCATGACTGCGGGAGATTCTCCCCCGGACCGACACAATATCTTATATATTTGGTGTAAATTAAGATATTGTCCGTTAGAACTGATTTATTCTCAGTCATACCGGTATGTATACGATCGTAGCGGCGGGGACCCGATCCCTGCCGACCAGAACCGAGCGCAACGTCCCCGACGCGGAGCGCTACGCCTATTTATGCCCGGTCCCAACGCGAACCCGTGCAACTGGTCGGCTACCGCTCGAGCGGGAACGGCTCGTCGCTGCTGGTGAGCGACGCCGCCGGGGAGATCGACCACCGGCCGCTCGAGACCGGTGCGGACCTCGCGTACTCGCTCGGAGAGCGTCACTGTGCCGGCACCATCGACGAAGACGGCGCGCACGTCGCCTGCGATCGGCCGTCGACTCCCTACTGCGAGTACCACACGAGTACGTGGGTCTGTGCCCGCTGTACCGGCACCTGTCTGAAAGACGAAATGGACTGTTACGAGGAGCACGCGGTCTACATCGCGGCCTTCGCCCCCGACACGTTCAAGGTCGGCGTCACCAAACGCCGGCGGCTCGAGACCCGACTTCGCGAGCAGGGGGCCGACCGCGCGGCCCACGTTCACACCGTCTCGAACGGCCGGATCGCCCGCGAGGTCGAGGCCGAGATCGCCGAGCGACTGGTCGACCGCGTGCGAACGGGGCCGAAAGTCGCCGCGCTCGCAGCAGCCGTCGACGAGGCCGCGTGGGAATCCACTCTCGCGGAGTTCGACGTCCTCGAGCGGTTCGATTTCGACTACGGGATCGACCTCGAGGCCCGGCCGGTTCGCGAGACGATCGCCTCGGGGACCGTCGTGGGCGTGAAAGGGCGGTTAGTCGCGCTCGCGAACGGCGGAACGACCTACGCCGTGGACATGCGCGATCTCGTGGGGTACGACCTCGAGGAGGGGCCGTCGAACCGCGATCTACAATCGTCGCTGGGATCGTTCGGGTAGGGATCACGTTCGGTCCGTCGTGCTCATCAGAGACATGGCAACCCTTTTCCCCGCCGCTCCAGAATCGGTTGGTATGACGGACGAAAACGATTCACCCGACGGAGAAGACGCGGGCGAGAACAGCGAGGAGAAATCCTTCCGCGAGCGAGTCGAGGAGATCCGCGAAAAGCGCGCCGAAGAGGGTGAAGGCGAGGGAGAGGCCCCCGAGAGCCCGTTCGGCGGCGGTGGCGGCCCGGGTGGCCCCGGCGGTATGGGCGGCGGCGGCAACCCGTTC
>NZ_JAQIVI010000285.1 GCF_028618695.1 Natrinema soli
AGCCGAAGGCGACCGTGAGGACGAGCCCGAGCGGGTCGCGCTCCCGATCACGGAGCCGCCGACCGAAACGCGGGTGCGAGAGGTGGTCCGGCAGCTCGAGCCCGAGCCCCGTAACCCGGACCTCGAGGACCTGCTGGCCGAGCGGGGCTGGAGCGACGCCGACCTCGAGTCGGTCCCGGGCTCGTGGGCGGTGATCGGCTCGGTGATCCTCGTGACGGTTCCGGAGGACTGTCCCGACGAGGCCGCACTCGGGGAGGCCCTGCTCGAGTTACACGGCGAGGCCGACAGCGTGCTGGCCGACGAGGGGATCGAAAACAATGGGACAGCTGGCACCTATCGCGAGCCCCGCACCAGACTGATCGCGGGCGACGACGACACGGAGACGATCCACACCGAACACGGCACACGGTACGGACTCGATCCCGCGACAGTGATGTTCTCCCCGGGTAATCAGGCCGAGCGCGCCCGCATGGGCGAACTAGGGAGCGAGGACGAGCACGTCTTCGACATGTTCGCCGGTATCGGCTACTTCACCCTCCCGATGGCTCGAGCGGGTGCGCGGGTGACCGCGACCGAAATCAACCCGACCGCCTTTCGCTACCTGCTCGAGAACGCCGTGCTCAATGACGTCGGCGATCGGGTCGACGCCTACATGACCGACTGTCGCGATCTCGCGAGCGAGATCGATGCCGATCGCGTCGTCATGGGCTACTACGGGAGTTCTGACGGCTCGGACGCCGACGGAAACGATGCGGTGGACCACGGAACGCGAACCGACGAGGCTCACGACTTCCTCCCCGACGCCCTCGCAGCGCTCGTCCCCGGCGGCGTCGTCCACTACCACGAGGCGACCCCCGAGTCGCGGCTCTGGGACCGGCCGCTCGAGCG
>NZ_JAQIVI010000286.1 GCF_028618695.1 Natrinema soli
ACGCCAGGAGTGACTCGCCGGCTTCTCGCCCGCGTCGGGCGGATAGAACGCGGCGCGCATTCCGTGATCGCTGACGACGAGGAGGTCGTCGGCCTCGCCGAGGGCGGCGACGATTTCGTCGACGATCTCGCCGACGCGGTCGTAGGCGCGACCCAGCGCGGTCTCGTCGTCGGCGTAGGCGTGGCCCGCCGCGTCCAGCGTGTGGACGTGGACCCCGGCGATCGAGACCGGGTGCTCGAGCATCTCGCGGGCCCAGCCGAACTGCTGGGCGCAGAGGCCGAACAGTTCGCGCTCGAACTCGCTGCGGGGCATCCCCTCGGCGACGGCGTTCATCAGGTCCCAGGCCCGCTGGAGCGGTTTCCCGTCGTGGACGCCCGGCCAGTTGTGGACGACCGCGTCCTCGGCGTCGAACATCGACTCGCGATCCGTCTCGCCGATGCGCTCGCGGTTGCCGGTCCGCGACCGAACGAGTTTGCCGAGCGTTCCCCTGGTGGACTCGTCGAGGCGACCGGTGAACGACGACGCGAGGTCGAGCGCGGGGTTTTCCCACTCGCTCGTGCCGCCGCCGGTAATCCCGTGTTCGGCCGGCTCGAGCCCGGTCGCGACGGTCGCCCAGACCTCCGGCGTGTACGGAACCGACTGCGTGTTCGCGAACGTCTCGATCTCGCCGCCGGACTCGAGGCGGACGGCGTCGAGGTCGAAGTGGTCGACCAGTCCGGCGTCGAGCGCGTCGAGCGCCAGGACGACGACGGTCATGCGTATCCCAGATCCTCCAGATCTTCCTGCAGCGCGTCTTCCTTGACGACGTAGGCGGGATCGAACCGCTCGAGTTCCCCCTCGAGCGCGGGATCCTCCACCGGTTCGCCGTCCGCGAGTCGATACGTTCCCTCCTCCGTCGCGATGCGGTCGGCGGTCATCGCGGCCTTTCGATCCCCGTAGGCGGCGAAGGCGATTTCGCGCTCGAGCGTGCCGACGCCGTGTTCGGTTCCCCGGAGGATCGTCGGGACGTCGACCAGCGAGACGACCGCGCCGAGGTCGGGCGCGTTCCGCGTGCCAAAGGGGACGTTCAGGAGCTCGGGCCGCATCTCGCCGGGGTGGCCCCACAGCCCGCCCTCGCCGAGCAGTTCGCCGTGATCGCCGCAGAAGACGACGCGAGCGTCATCGGGGATCGCGTTCCAGAGGGGCTCGAGGGCCGCGTCGAGTTCGGCGACCTCCTGTCGGTAGAGCTCCCGAACGAGGGCCTCGTCCTCGTCGGAGCCGCGACCGGAAAGCACGCGGCGAGTGATCCGCTGTGCCGCCGCTCGGTCGATATCCGCACCGTCGGGATCGTAGGGATGATGGGGTTCCATGAAGTGCAGCCAGCCGAACCACTCCTCGCGGCCGTCGATTTCGGAGAGAAACTGGTCGACGACGTCGTCCGCGGGCCGGAACGACTTCTCGGTCTCGTCGACGTAACTCCGGAGCTGTTGGTACCGGTTGTAGCCCCAGCTCGCGATCTTGTAGGGGAGCGAGCCCCGCTCGAGCACGATTGCCCCCTTGTCCTTCAGCGACTCGCCGCCGCCCTTCGGCGACGTGAACGAGTCGAATCCGGTCGCGTAGTCGTACTCCGCGGATAGCAGGTGATTCGTCGTGATCCCGACGCGGTGAGCATCGAACTCGTGGGCGACGCTCGCGCTCGGCTCGAGGCCGCGTCCGGCCGGATACTTCCCGCCGATAATCGCCGGAAAGCTGCCGGGAGTCGCGGTGCTCGTGGCGAACGCCGCGTCGTGAGTATCGTCCAGAAACTCCTGCGTCCGGGGCATGCACTGCACGTGATCGGTTCTGAGCGAGTCAACCGTGACTAGCAGGGTCGTATCCGTCGTGTTGTCGGTCATAGATATCCCAGATCCTCGAGTCGCGCGCGGCTCGCCGCGTCGACCTCCTCGGCGAACGCCCCCTCATCGTGCTCGTCGTCAGTCACCCAGTCGCCGAAGGCGGACTCGAAGAGACCGTCCGGAACCGTCTCGTCGGGGCGTTCGACCTGCTTCGACGGCGGCCCGGAGACGTCGTACACCGCCTCGGTGCCGAGCTGGTCGCGGTAGTACTTCCGATCGCCGCGATAGATCACCCGCTGTCCTCGGTCCCAGTACGCTTCGTCCCCGCCCTCCGGGATGCCGGAGCCCGAACCGACGATCTCGGCTCGAGCGCGCTCGCGCTCGAAGGCGAACGGATCGAACGGCTTCTCGTCCGCGAGCGACTGAATCACGCCCCCGAGATCGGCGTGGGAACTGAGCCCGTTCACGTCGACGGGACGGTCAGCGCCGTCGTCGGCTGTGCTTTGCCCGTCGGGTCCGATATGGGTACCGGTGCCATCGACCGCGAGATCGAGGGTACCGTCGCCGGTGGTGACGACATCGAACGGAACGTGCAACAGCCCCTCCGAGAGGCTGCTCATGTGATTCATGAGGAAGCCGTCGGATTCGTAGCCGAGGTTCTCGCCGTGGTCGGCCGTCACGATCAGGATCGACTCGCGGTCGTCACCGGTCTCCAGTGCGGTGACGAGGTCGGCGACGAGCCGGTCGAGGTAGTCGACGGTCGCGGCGTAGAGTCGACGGACGCGCTGGACGGACGCGGCGTAGTCGCCGAGGCCGTCCGCGACGTTCACGTCCGAATCCCGGAACGAACTCGAGTGGAAGTCGGCCGAAACGCCGTGAATCGAGTCGTCCAACCCGCGAAACGGGGTGTGGGGGCCGTGGGCGTCCATGAGGTTGGCGAAGGCGAGCACCGGCCCGTCGGGTTCGGTGACCTCGCGCTCGAGGGCTCGAACGATCGAGCGACCGCCGAAGTCGGTCGGCTTCTCGATCGGCAGCTTCCGACTCACGTCGTCCAGTTTGAGGAGGACGCCGTTGGCCAGCGATCGCAGCGGATGGTCGTGTTCGAGGGCCTGGCGGACGAAATCGGCGTAGGCCTCCATGCCCTCGGTCGATCGATCGGAGATGTGTCGCTGAACGTCCATCCCCGCGGGCAGCCTGCGACTCGGCGAGACGGGGACCGTCCGGTCGAAGAACCGGTCGAACCCGAAGACGGGGCTGGCGTAGATATTCGACGTGACGCAGACCGATTCGTACCCCATTCGCTCGAGGGGCGCGATCCACGTGTCCTCGACGTCGATCGGGTCGAACCGCCGCTGGTGGGCGTGAACGCCCGTCTCAGAGGGAATCGAGCCGGTCAGCAGCCCGGCGTGGCTCGGGACGCTCCAGCCCGCGAGCGTCCGCATCCCCTCGAATCGGATGGACGCCAGTTCCCGTAGTCGGGTCGCGTATCGGTCGTAGACGTCCTTTCTGACGGTGTCGAGACAGACAACGACGATGTTCGGTCGGTCCGGTCGGTCGGCCCCGGTCATGTGACTCGCGCGAGTGCGGCGCTGAAGCGTTCGCCCTGATTCGATTCGGTCAGGTCAGTCACGAGGCTTCGCTGCTCGCTACCGATGGATCGACGCTCCGCCGGAGCCCGCTCGAAGACGTCCAACAGACCCTCGAGCAGGCCCGCCTCGGTCGGCGGAACGACCTGTCGAGACGGCAGTAGCTCCCGAACGCCGGTCGCGTCGGTGACCACCGTCGGCGTCCCCGAGAGGATCCCCTCGAGCGCCGCGACGGGAAACGCGTCGCCCCGCGACGACTGGACGTAGACGCTCGCGCGGTCGAACCAGTCGGCGAAGGTATCCAGATCGACGAACCCGGGCGTGATCACGTGTGATCTGTCCGCGTACGCTTCCGCCTCGTGGCCCTCGCCGAGTATCACCAGCCGAACGTCGGCGTCGACGGTCCCGGCGAATCGTCTGACCGCTCGAGTCAATCGATCGTAGCCGTTCGCGGGTTTGGCCTCGCCCGCCGAGAGGATCGTAAACGGATCCGCGGGCGAGCGCGGGGAGAGCGACGCGAGTCGCTCGTACTTCTCGTCGGCGATCGGCGGCCGGACGTACGCGACCGGGACGTCGCCGATGTACGGTCGCGCCCAGCGGTAGACGTCGCGACCGACCGCGATCACACCGTCCAGGAGCCGGCTCGAGAGCGGTTCGAGCGCGCGCCAGAGGAATCGCGTCGGCCGCTCGGAGAGGGTGTAAAACGTCTCGTCGGCGGCGAGATAGACGAGGGTCGTCCCCGGATGGCGCAGTTTGTACGCGAGGCCGGTCTGGAGCGGGGCACTCCCCTCCGCGATGACGGTATCGTACGCCGGCAGCGTCCCGGCGGTCCGAATCCGATCGACGGTCCGATCGGTGTTGCCGTCTGGTTCCGGCGCTCGAGCGCCGGTCTCGAAGTGGCGACGCTCGGCGCGCACGGCATCGGCGAATACCCGGTGTGCGGGGTGAGCGTCGCTGTTCTGATAGAGCAGACACCGGTCGCTCGTCGTCGAGCGTTGCGCACGCGACATCTCGGTCCCCGTCTGTCCCATCGAATCGCCGCTCCGACTATCGCTGCGCGTGTCGCCGTCGCCGCTACGGGTCGTCGCGCTCGCCGTCATCGATCCGTCGCCTCCTCGAAATCGCGGGGTTCGTCGGCGTCGTCGGCCGGCTGTGACGCCTCCTCGGCGCGCTGCTGGCCTGCGGTTCGTCTCGCTTCGGTCGGACGCTCCGGCTGCCGTTCCGCTTTGCGTTCCGGTGTTTCGATGTCGGCGGCAGCCGCTTGCTCGACGACGTCGCGAAGCCCCTCGGCGAACTGATCGTACTCGTACCGCCTCGCCTCCGCCTGGATCTCCGTTGAATCGAAGTCGTCGGGATCGAACCGCCGGACCGTCTCCCGAATGGACGCGACGGTCGGCTCGAAGAGCAGCCCCGTCCGGCCGCCCTGTACCTGATACCGCGTGAACCCCTCGTTCACGCCGAGCAGGGGTTTTCCGGCCATCATGGCCTCGGCTCCGACGAGGCCGAAGTCCTCCTGTTTAGGCGCGTAGACGACCGCGGTCGCCCGCGCGACGAGCGACTCGATGTCCTCGACGTAGCCTCGCACCTCGATGTTGTCGTAGTTCGACGCGAACTCCTCGAGTCGCTCGCGCTGTTTCCCGTCGCCGGCGATCACGAGACGCTCGTCGAGTCCGGCGAAGGCTTTCGCGATCACGTCGATCCGCTTCTCGGGGGCGAGTCGAGACCAGGTGACGAAGTAGCCCTCGTCGCCGTCGTTTCGCCAGTCGCCGGTCACCGGCGGATAGACGACCGTGGCGTCGCGGTCGTAGAACCGACGAATCCGAGCGCGGACGAGTTCGCTGTTCGCGACGAAGCGGTCGACGTAGTCGTTCGCCTCCTTGTCCAGCGCCCGCCACCCCTTCGCGTAGGCCTTGAGCCCAGTCTCGACGAACGGGAACTCGAACGACGAGAGCCGATCGCGATAGAGGTCGTACAGCCACCGCGGCGGACTGTGGGGATAGTGGACGATCCGCTGACCGACGTCGGGGACGTAGTACTTCGACAGCGGCGCGCTCTCGAGGATCACGTCGTACGCCGCGAGATCCGGATGGGCGTCGGTCATATCGAGCGCCACGTTGAGCGTCTCGAGCGGGTTCATCCCCTCGTTCTTCCACTCGAGGAAGGGCCGCCACGGCAGCGAGGTGTATTTGGCCTGCTGGAACGGGATCACGTCGACGTCGGCGGGGAGCTCCGTCCCCTCGGCGACGTAGGTGGTGTAGATCGGCGCGTCGAGCACCCGGGCGGCCTCGAGGGCGAACTCCTCGCCGCCGCCGATGCCGGGGAAGCGGTCGTGGAGGATCGCGACGTCCGTCACTGCAACACCTCCCGGAGTTCCTCGTCGGGCGACCAGGTGCCGTCGTGGCTTGCTTCGTCTCCGTCGACTCGAGCACGGATGAGCGAGACGCTCGCGCGAAACAGCGATATCTGGGTGTCGAACAGGGAGTACAACGGCTGGAGCGGGCCGAGTGCATCGCGCGAGCCAAGTGCCGTAAAGGCGAGAACGCCGGCCGGGGTCGCCAGCCCGAACGGTCCGGCGACCGCCAGCGAGCCGATCGTGGCGACCGCGATCCCCGTCGCGACGAGCCACGGCGAGACGATCATGAACCACCAGTTAAAGGGAAGGACGATGCAGCCGTAGGCACCGTGGCGACCGAGCGCGTCGCGCTGTCGCCACAGCAATCGGAGCAGGCCCATCGCGCGCCGGTCCTTTTGCTCCCGTCGCTTGCCGAACTCGGAGTGAGCGGCCTCCTTGTAGTGGATGGCGGGATCGAAGACGACCCGGTCCCCGTTGCGCCGGATCTTGAGCGCGAGTTCGGTGTCGTCGGCGATCGAGTCGTCGTCGATCGGGACGATCGCGTCGCGCTCGAACGCCGAGAACGGCCCGTGGAAGATCAGCGTCGAGTCGATGTGGGACTCGAGGACCTGAATCATCGTCTGAATGTCGCGATACCCGCGTTCGACCCCGCTGTCTCCGATGACCTCGGCGTTGCGGCCGGTTACCGCTCCCACGTCGGGATCGGCGAGGTTTGCGACCGCCGTTCGAACCGCGTCGGGTGCGAGCCGCGAGTCACAGTCGGTCTTGACGACGACCTCGTTCGCCGCGGCGGCGTAGGCCTGATTCAGGGCGGTCGCCAGTCCCCGCCGCTCGTCCTCCCGGATGAGCGTCAGCTTCGGCTCCTGACGGCCGGCGAAGAACGTCTCCACCAGCTCGGCCGTTCCGTCGTCGCTCGAGTCGACGACCACGAGTTCGACGTTCTCCATCGGGTAGTCGAGTGCGACCAGTTCCTCGAGTTTCGACTCGACGATGGCGGCCTCGTTGTACGTCGGGAGGACGATGCTCACCGACGGCTCTCGGGGCCACGTATTGGCGGGCGTCCCCGTCGGCCGTCGGAGGTAGTACACGCCGAGGTAGATCAGATACGGAAGGCCCGTCAGTGCGACCAGTCCGAACAGGGCCTCGAAGAGGCGCTTCATAGAGTACGCCTCAACGCTCAACGGACCGTGACTAAACCGGCCGGCTTGCATTGTGCAAGTGCCGGTCGTCATCACCCCGCAGAGACCGTCCGAACCCACAACGCAACGGCGTGCTGATCGGCCACTACTCGTACCGGTCGTCCGAAAAGTGCGGTGGCGCGTACGGTGTGGCGACGAGCCGGTGCGAGGCCGAACGGAGTGAGGCCTCGAAGAGCGAACGGGGAGCGAATGCGAGGTCCGAGCACAGCGAGGACCTCGAGAAGCGAACGGCGAACGACGTGAGCCGTGAGCAGCGTCCCGTGAGCCGCTGGCGAGTCGCCGCTCGAATACACGCGAGGGACGAGTGAGTGAACGAAGTAAACGAGCGTTAGCGCGGAACCGTAATGATCAAGATAACTTTTGCAAATATGGACTGAGGAACTGGTCGATCCAGGACT
>NZ_JAQIVI010000287.1 GCF_028618695.1 Natrinema soli
CGCCGACGACGCCGGGACGCTGCTCGCGCTGGACGCCGCCACCGGCCAGTCGTGGTTCACGTACGAGATCCGAGACGGGTTCACCACCTCCCCGACCGTGCTCGCGGACGCGGAGACGACGTTCGCCGGGGCCGCGGACGGCTACGTCCACGTCACCGACACGACCGTCGGCCGGCGAAAACTGCGCGGCTGGCTGTTCTCGCGGAAGGGAGTCGAACTCGACGGCCCCGTCCGCTCGTTCCCCGTCGTCGTCGGGGACGTCCTCTGCGTCGGCGACGCCAGCGGCTCCCTGTACGGGATCGACGTCGCTGACTCCGAGCCCCGCTGGCACGTCGGACTCGACGACGCCGTCATCGGTTCACCCGCGGTCGCTCCCGGCCGGTTGTACGTCGGCTGTGACGACGGGCAACTCTCCTGCCTCGAGTGGGACACCGACGAAACCGGATTTTGACCCGCGGTCGCGGTTCGTCGTTCGGCTCCGCAGGCGCGCGCCTTTTCTTCTAAACCCGTCGCTCTCGTGTCGAATCACCCCGTCGCCCTCCCGCACTTTCACTTCCACTCTCCTGTTAACGAGGGTTTATGGTGGGTCCGGCACAACGAGGGAGTATGCCCGAAGCAGATCTCGAGGAACTTCCCGGCGTTGGACCGGCAACCGCAGACAAACTTCACGATTCAGGATTCGATTCCTATCAGAGCCTCGCCGTCGCCGCGCCGTCGGAGCTATCGAACACGGCAGACGTCGGCGAGTCCACCGCCGCGGACATCGTCAGTGCGGCCCGCGACGCCGCCGACATCGGGGGCTTCGAAACCGGCTCGACGGTGCTCGAGCGACGGAACGAGATCGGCAAACTAAGCTGGCACAACGACGAGGTCGACGACCTGCTCGGCGGCGGGATCGAAACCCAGTCGATCACCGAAGTCTACGGCGAGTTCGGTGCCGGCAAGTCTCAGGTCACGCACCAGATGGCCGTCAACGTCCAGCTTCCGAAGGAGGTCGGTGGCCTCCACGGCTGTGCGATCTTCGTGGACTCCGAGGACACCTTCCGCCCCGAGCGGATCGACGACATGGTCCGCGGGCTGCCGGACGACGCCATCAACGCGACGCTCGAGGACCGCGAGATCGAGGGAACGGCCGACGACGAGGCGGCGGTCGACGCACTCGTCGAGGACGTCCTCGAGAAGATCCACGTTGCGAAGGCGTTCAACTCCAACCACCAGATGCTGCTCGCCGAGAAGGCGAAGGAACTCGCCAGCGAACACGAGGAGTCGGAGTACCCCGTCCGACTGCTCTGCGTCGACTCGCTGACCGCTCACTTCCGCGCGGAGTACGTCGGCCGCGGAGAACTCGCGAACCGCCAGCAGAAGCTCAACAAGCACCTTCACGACATCGATAAGGTCGGCAACCTCTACAACTGCGCCGTCATCGTCACGAATCAGGTCGCGTCGAATCCCGACTCGTTCTTCGGCGATCCGACCCAGCCCATCGGTGGCAACATCCTCGGCCACAAGTCCACCTTCCGGATCTACCTCCGCAAGTCCAAGGGCGACAAGCGGATCGTTCGACTGGTCGACGCGCCGAATCTCGCCGACGGCGAGGCCGTCATGCGCGTCCAGGACGGCGGCCTGAAGCCCGAATAGAACGCGACGGGTCGGTACCGACCTCAGTTTTCGCTCTCGTGGGCCGAGATCATCGTTCGTCCGAGTGCGAATAGCCCCGCTTCCGGGACGAATTCACGCTGCGTGGCCATCCGGACGCTGTGAGCCCGCCTCACATGTTGGCGATTACTTAAACAAATTCGGTTCTCGCGGCCCGTCGGCGCTGCCGCGAACAGTTCGGTTACTCTCCTTCTGCCGTCGATTTTCTGCGTATTGGTGACCGTAATCCCGAATGTCCGAACGACGATAGCCTGTCGTCTTGCGATCGACCACCGATCGATGCGCCTCCCACGTTTGCGGTCACGGTCGCTACGTAGCCGCGCTGTCCGCCGAATTCGTTCCTCTTAGCACTCGGGGTATAAGCTTTAGGTTGGCCTAAAAATCGGTACGCTTTTCAATGTTTAGGTTGCCCTAAATCGTGTATGCCGAAGGAACAATTACCACTGGAATCGGTCGATGAGCGGTCGCCGGAGAGAGGTGTGCGGTCGTGACCGACGGCGATCCGTCGGCCGAGCGCCTCCTCGCACAGCAGGCGAGCCGCGAGTCGAACGCACGAACCTATCCCCGTTCATTGCCGCTCGCGATCGAACGCGCCCAGGGAGCGATCCTCGAGGACGTCGACGGCAACGAGTACGTGGACTGTCTGGCGGGGGCGGGAACGCTCGCGCTCGGGCACAATCATCCGGCCGTCGTCGATCGAATGGCGGAACTGCTCGAGCGGGATCGCCCGCTCCACACGCTCGATCTGACGACCCCGATCAAGGAGCGGTTCGTCGATCGGCTGCTCGAGAGCCTCCCCGACGAGTTCGCCGAGACCGCGAAAGTACAGTTTTGTAGCCCCGCAGGCACGGACGCCGTCGAGGCCGCGCTGAAGCTCGTCAAGACGGCCACGGGCAACCGATCGATGCTGGCGTTCCAGGGGGCCTATCACGGGATGACCCGGGGGGCCCTCGAGCTGATGGGCGACACGGCGCCGCGGGAATCGGTCGCGGGAATCGAGTCCGACGTCCACCATCTGCCCTACCCCCACGCCTACCGCTGTCCGTTCGGACTCGGCGGCGAGGACTGCTGGCGGACGAGCGCCGAGTACGTCGAACGCACCCTCTCCGATCCCGCAAACGGGATCGTCGACCCCGCGGGGATGATCCTCGAGCCGGTACAGGGCGAGGGCGGCGCGGTGCCGGCACCCGGCGAGTGGCTGCGGGAGATGCGCCGAGTTACCCGCGAACGGGACATTCCGCTGATCGTCGACGAGATCCAGACCGGGCTCGGCCGCACCGGCGAACTGTACGCGTTCGAGCACGCCGATATCGTCCCGGACGTGCTGACGCTCTCGAAGGCCGTCGGCGGCGGCCTCCCCCTGTCGGTCGTCGTCTACGACGAGTCACTGGACGTCTGGGAACCCGGCGCGCACGCCGGGACGTTCCGCGGGAATCAGCTCGCGATGGCCGGCGGCGCGGCGACCATCGA
>NZ_JAQIVI010000288.1 GCF_028618695.1 Natrinema soli
CTCGTCCCGCGACTGCCGGGGACGCTCCGCGGCCTCGTCCTCCTCAAACTGGCCGGTTACTCGATCGGCGGACTCGCCGCCGACCTCGAGGCCGTTCTCGACGACGCGGGGGTCTACGACGCCCACATCGTCGGCGCGAGCATGGGCGGGATGATCGCCCAGCGCTACGCGCTGGAGTACTCCCGGACGAAATCACTGACGCTGTGTTGTACGTCTCACGGGGGCCCCGACGCCGCACCGGTGCCCGACGAAACGCAGGAACGAATGTTCGACGCGCCCGACGGTGCCAGCGAGCGCGAGACGATCCGCCATCGAATGCGCCCCGCGTTCAACGAGCGGTTCACCAACCGGAACCCCCACCTGATGGATCGAATCATCGAGTGGCGACTCGAGCAGGACGCCAGTGCCCCCGCCCGCGAGGCCCAGGCCGCCGCCGTCCAGCAGTTCGACGTCAGCGACCGCCTCGACGGGCTCCGCGTGCCAACGCTGCTCCTTCACGGGACCGACGATCAGGTCGTCCCCGTCGAGAACGCGCGGCTACTCGAGGAGAAAATCTCGGACAGCCGTCTCGAACTCGTCGAGGGCGGCTCGCACCTCTTCTTCATCGAAGACGACGAACTGGTCAACGAGCACCTGCGCTCCTTCCTCGAGGAGCAGGACTAGAGACGCGGGACCGGAACCGCCCGACGCGGTGTGCCGGCGAGACGGGGATCTAGCTCGCGACGGTCGCGTCCCGGATCCGGATCTCGCCGTCGCTTCGGACGCCGACATCGAGACCCTCGTAGGTGAACCACACCAGATGAGTGCCGTCGGTCGACCCTCGCTGGGCGTGTTCGATCAGGTCGTTGAGCGCGCCCGGATCCATGACGTCGTACAGCGGCGCTAGCTCGGCGGGATCGGCCTCGAGAACCGCGGCGACTGCGGTGACGACGGCCTCGCTCGGCCGGCCGTCCACCGGATCGAACGTCGTGACGTACCTGTGATCGGTCGACTCCGAGTCGTCCGACGAATCGTTCGGGGAGGGCATACCCTGCCATTGTCGAGAACTCCGGTAGCCACTCGCCTGCCTATATCGTCGTATTAAGTAGTCGACGCCGCTCGAGCGCGTTAGTCGCTCTGGATGCGCGGCGCGAGCATGTAAGTGACCTGTCCCTGTCCCTCCGCGAAGCCGAAGTAGATCTTGACGGGGAACTCCTCGCCGAGGTCGAGCGTGACCTCGGTGTCCTTGGGAATCGCCTTGTTCATGTCCTTGAGATAGTCAAGCGAGAACAGCGAGCGGGCCGGACCGACCTGCAGATCGATCAGATCGTCCTGGGTGAGCTCGAGGTGGACGTCGTCGGTGTCGCCCTCCGCGCTGACGTAGAAGAACTCGTCGGTTTCGTCGACGCCGAGTGCGATGTGGTCGGACACCATGTCGGCGGCCGTCACCGATCGGTTGACGTCTTTCCCCTCGAGGACGACCTCCGCGGGCAGGTCGAGGTCCGGGATGTCCGGCTCCTGACGGATCGAGTCGGGGTCGATGAGCGCGAGCGTGTACTCGAGCCCGTCGATCTGGATGTGGAGCTTGCGGGTCTCCTCGTCGAGTTCGAGCTGAATGAGCTGACCGGAGTCGGCCATGCCGGCGATGTCCTCGAGCCGCGAGAGGTCGACGCCGATCAGTCCGCCGTCCGCCTCGTAGGATTCGAACGCAGACGCATCGAGCGAGAGGTCGACCATCCCGACGTTCGCGGGGTCGACGGCCCGGATCTCCAGTCCGTCTTCCTCGAGGTGGATCTTGCACTCGTCGACCAGGACGCTCACCGAATCGAGCGCGCTGGTGAGCGTTTCGGCGCTCACGATGGCCTTGAACATATAGGTCGGCGTACGGACGGTCGCCATAAAAAGCCACCCTTTACGCGCGAGCAGGGACTCGCGAGTGGCGGAACGGATCGCGTACTCAGTCGACGGCTCGGGGGCCTGCCGTCTCCGGTCGAGCGGCCGTCACATCACGAGGCGCGACTGCCGTCTCACTCGAAAATAGTCGGTGTACGGTCCGGATCCCTTCTCAGTACTCCTCGCGTAATCGGATCTCCTCGTCGGTAACCTCGCCGATCGCATCGTTCCGGAGCGGATACCGGCTCTCGGTGTCTCGGCCCCAGCCGAGTCTGGTCTTGAGTTCGCCGCCGATCTCCTCGCTGGGATCGACGTAGGCCGTCCCGTCTTCGACGTCCATGACGATTCCGATCTCGTTACCGTTGCTGTCGATTACGCGTTTTCCGCCGTCCTCGATCGTAATCTCTTCGCCCATGGTCGCCGGTCCGCGCCTCGACGGCATAACTGCTGGCCCGGCTTTCGAAACCCGGCGGTTCGGTCGGACAACCGGCTGCAGAACGGAGCGCCGAAACGAAAGAGTTGATAGTTCGGTAGCGAGGACGCCCGGCTAGCGAATGCCTATCGATCAGTTGGCGGCGCTTCTCGAGAACGCGTCGGTCCGAGAGGCGCTCGCCATCGTCTACGAACGGTCGGACGGCGGCGCGGAGGAACTCGAATGGAGCGACGTCAGGGACTCACTGTCGAGCGATCAGTGGGGGCGGCTCATCGAACGAGAGGTGCTCGTCAGCGCCGGTACCGGATTCGCGCTCGCAGAGCCCGACCGAGTCGAACGGCTCCTCGAAGGAGATGATCCGTCCGAGCACACAGGGGTGGACGATATCGAGTCGCCGTCCTGGACGTCCGCAGACAAGGTCGCGGGCGTGTTCGCACTGCTGCTGTTCGCCGGCTACTGCAACTCACAGGTTCGGGACATCGTCGCGTCGGTCGAGAGCGTCGTTCTCGGCCCGGTCGCCGAACTCGTGCCGTTTCATCTTATCATCGTCCTCCTTGCGGTTGCCACCGGGCTCTATTCTACCGTATTACAGTCGCGGCTACTGGACCGCGAGAAGCTCCAGCAGTACAAACAGCGGATGGAGCGGCTCCGGGAGCGAAAGGAGGCGGCGACCGAGCGCGGCGACGACGAGGCCCTCGAGCGGATTCAGGACGAACAGATCGCGGCCGCTGGCGACCAGTTCGGCATGTTCAAGCTGCAATTCCGGCCGATGGTGTGGATCATGCTGTTGACGATCCCCGTCTTTCTCTGGCTCCGCTGGAAGGTTCGCGGCGGCCACCTCGGTGCCGGCGAAACGGGACTGGTCGTCCCGATCGCGGGCTCCGTCACCTGGCGGGAGTCCCTCGTCGGTCCGATGCAGACGTGGATCGTCTGGTACTTCTGCTGCTCCATGGCAGCCCGACAGCTCATCCAGAAGACGCTCACTCTCCGGACCGGTTCGTCCTCGTAGTCTTCCGTGTCGATCGTTCGTCCGTAGAAACGACGAGTCGCGACACCTATCCGTCTCGACCGGCTAGTCGCGATAACTGAGTGACACGCTGATGGCAGGCAAAGACCACTACTACAACAAGGCGAAACAGGAAGGGTATCGCTCTCGAGCGGCCTACAAGCTCAAACAGCTCGATAACCTCGAGAACGTCATCGATCGCGGCGATACGGTCGTCGACCTGGGGGCGGCCCCCGGCGGCTGGCTCGAGGTCGCCGCCGAGGCGGTCGGCTCGGAGGGGAACGTCATCGGCGTCGACTTCCAGCGGATCAAGGACTTCGATGACCACGACAACGTGGAGACGCTCCGCGGGGACATGACCGAAGACAAGACTCGCGATCGGGTCATCGACGCCGCCGGGGGCCCGGTCGACGTCGTCATCTCGGACATGGCACCCAACATGTCCGGCGAGTACTCGCTCGATCAGGCCCGCTCGCTGCACCTCGCGCGACAGGCCTTCGAGACGTCCATCGAACTGCTCGACAGCGGCGGGGACTTCGTCGTGAAGGTCTTCGAGGGGCCGGACGTCGACGACTTCCGGGCCGACGTCGAGGAGGAGTTCCAGTACGTCCGCGCGACATCGCCGAAGGCGAGTCGGGACGAGTCCTCCGAGGTCTACTTCATCGGAAAGGGACGACTCACCGCCACGGTGCGGCCGGGCGACGAACTCGAGGTGGAGATCGACGCCGTCGGGAACGAGGGCGACGGCATGGCGAGCGTCGACGGCTACCGGCTGTTCGTCCCCGACACCGAGGAAGGCGAGACGGTCACGGTGCGCGTCGAGGACGTCAAGCCGAACTTCGGCTTCGCACAGCGGATCGACCGGGACTGACCGGTCGGCTACTCCTCCGTCTCGAGGCGGTCGTGGCGCTCGTCGATCTCGTCCAAGATATCCAGATTCTTTCGGATCGAGGACCGAATCGCGTCACTGCGGTTGACGAACTTGCCGTCGTCGCCGACGTGGTCGTCCAGATCCTCGAGGAGTTCCTGCGGAATTTCGACGCTGATTTTGGGCATCAGTCTAGGTAGTCGTTCGCACGTCCTCGTCTTAAGAGGGTTGATCGGTCGATTTTCGTGGTCTTGAGATGGACGTCATCCTGAACGAGCCGATCGTGCCTCGAGCAACCATTGGGCTTTGATGGAAATGAGTGAGACAACGCGTCCTGCTATCGTGGCAACAGGGAATCACCACGCCCTCCCCAACCGATTCGCTCACTGCTCACGGTTCCCATCGGTCACCGCTCGCAATCGAGGGATTCACTCCGTTCATCCCTCGCACCGTTCGCTCATCCCTCGCACGACTTTGGGCCGCGGTTCACTGACGTTCACCGCGTTCCAGCGCGCGCCACCGCGTGACGGTTGAGCGGTTTGAGCGATACAGAGATCCCCTATACGAAGCAGTTGCAAGACTGCGTGAGCGATGAAACGTCGGTGGCGGACGGGGAATGTGCCGTGAACACAGTCACTCCGTCGCGATTGCACCGGTGTCCTCGGCGTCCGGTGGGGCCGCCGAGCCGCCACCACCGCCGAACAGCCGGCCGCCGCCGGTGAGGACGTAGAGGATGGCGAGGCCGAGCAGGTAGGTGAGCGAGATCGGGATGGCGAACAGCAACATCATGAGGATCCCCTTCGGGCTGAAGAAGGCGGCGATGACGAAGATGCCGACGACGACGGGCCGCCAGCGCTCGAGCATCGAGCGGTAGCTGGCGACGCCGCCGACGTGGAACAGCGCCATCGTGACGATGATGTTGAGCAGGAAGCCGATGCCGACGGTCGTGGCGATAACGAGCCAGAAGAAGCTCTTGATCCGGTAGGAGATGACCATCCCGTTGCTGATCGCGTCCGAGACCAGATACGAGATGATCGTCGGCGCGACCCAGAAGAATCCGAGATAGGTTCCGACGGCGAAGCCGGCGAGCAGGCCGCCGGCCCAGACGACGAACGTCCGTCGGTCGCCATAGACCAACCCGCGCTCCTTGGCGGGCGGCCAAGCGTAGAACAGCACCAGCGGGAGGGTAGCGACGAGTCCGGCGAGCGCGCTCACCTTCGCCTCGAAGATGAGCACTTCGACCGGGTGCAACGCGACGACGATGTCCATCGCTTCGATGAGTTCGCCGAGACTCATCGTGCTCGGATCGGCGCCCTCCCTGACGACCTCCTCGAGCACGTGTCGGGGAACCCGATCGAGGAAGAGCCTGAGTACGTCCCCGAGACCGCCGGAGTAGAGCCAGAAGAAGGTGCCGCCCATGACGACCATGAACAGCCCGACGATGCGGAACACCTTCGAGGTGAGACTGTTGAAGATGAAGGCGATGTCGTAGGCGTAGCCGCCGATGTCGTCCTCGTCCGTCTCCTCCTCGGTGAACGGGTCGAGCATACCGGCCGCGGTGCTCGCGAAGAGGCTCTCGTCATCGTCGTCCGCTGCACCGCCTGCCCCGGCGCTTGCGCCAGCGCCTGCTGCCGCGCCGTCACCGCTGTCGTCGGTCGTCTCTATCGAATCGAACCTGTCGAGGATGGCTTGCGCTTTCTCCCGGTCGTCGTCGTACATCGCCTGCCGGGAGTACTCCAGCGCCTGGTCCTCGCTCATACTGTGGAAGACCTGTACCGACACGTCGTCGATATCCTCGACTGCGAGCGTCTCGAAGTCGACGTCCTCGTGCGTATCCGCCCGTCGAATGTCGTCTTCTCGCGGATAGACCGGCTGCTGGAGCACGTGAATCGTGTAGCCGAGCAGGATGACGAAGCCGACGGCGGCAGCGATCAGCAGCCCGACCGCGACCTCGCCGGCGAGACCGTGGGTACTCGCCATCGTCTCGAGACCGAGGGTCCCGCTGGGACGCAGCCACGACGGGAACGTGGGGTAGACGGACTCGCGGAGGTAGCCGAAGCCGCCCTGGTTGACGGCGACGGAGATCGCAGCCGCGACGACGGCGAGCACGCCGCCGAACTGGAGGAGACGCCGCTTGACGTGGTCGGTTCCCGTCCCCTCGGATTTCGCCGCGCCGCGCCGGCGGACGTTGGTGACGACCTTGGCCAGTCCGAGGCTGAAGACGTAGAGGACGACCATCGGCATGGCCCACATGACCTGCGTGAACGGGTCCGGTGGCGAGAAGAGGGCCCCGAAGATGACGATCCCGACGACGGCGTGTCGCCACTTGTCCCGGAACGTCTCGTAGGGGATGATCTCGGTGTAGGACAACACGCCCATCAACAGCGGGAGCTGGGCGGCGAGCCCGAACGAGAGCGTCAGCAGTGCCATGAACTCGGTGAACTCGGTGATCCCGTAACTGGGTTTGACACCGGCGCTGACGGCGTTCCCCGCGAGAAAGCCGAACGCGTAGGGGAAGAAGATGCTGTAGGCGTAGATGACCCCCGCTACGAACAGCGAGAGTGCCATCACCACGAAGCCGGCGATGTACCCCTTCGAGACCGGGACGACGCTGTGATAGCCGCGGCGACGGATCGCCTTCCGGGAGAAAAAGAGCAGTGCGGGAATCGCAACGACAGCGCCCGTGATCATCCCGATCTTGGCCTGTAAGAGGATCACCTCGAACGGCGTTCGCGTGATGATGTCGGTCGAGCCGGCGATCTCCTCGTTCATCTGGCCCTTCGCCGTCGCCTCGAGGAAGTCCCAGACGACCACGCGGAGCGCGTAAAAGGAGCTGACGAAGCCGATGAGAAAGACGATAAACACCTTCTGCAGGTGCTCCTGTGCACCCGAGAGGAGCGCGCCGATCGTCTCCCGGCCGCTGTTGATGGCTTGGGCGGTGTCCTCGTCGACGGCAGAACTCATTGGGTTGGGGTAACTGACATCCAGTTATCAACCTTTCGAGTGGGTGTGCGGGTTCGTGGGACGATCAAACGGCCTTCTCACTCTCGAGGGGTGGTCGTAAGAAAAAGGCCTATAACCGGTGGCCTATCAGTATTCCGTAGATGTCGGACGAGCCGGCGGACGATCGCGATGTCGAGTCTCCCGAAGAGTCACGGGAGGACCCCGATATCGAGGGCCCTGACGAGTCACGGGACGACCTCGATGAGCGACCGCTGGCTCCGGACGATGCCGCCGAATCCGATCCCGACCCCGCCTCCGAGACCGGATCGTCAGCGACCGACGGCGCGGAGTCGTCGAATCTCGAGACCGATGGCGAAGGCGTCGTCGGCGATCCGCACACCCCCGAGCAGCCGTACCCCGATCCCGACGACGATATCGGGGGGCTCTCGACGCCGCCGGACGACGAGGAGATGCCCCTGGCCGATCACATCGAGGAGATGGTGCTCCGGCTGGCGGTCGTCTTGCTGTTCGGGGCCGGCGGGACGGCGATCGGTCTGCTGTGGGCCTCGCAGGCCATCGAGTTCATCTGGTTCAACGTCTTCCCCTACGACGCCGGACAGGTTCCGCCGCCTCACGTCTACAACCCGCTCGAGCTGTGGTTGACCCGGATCAAGATCTCGTCGCTGCTCGGGATTATGATCGCGCTGCCGGCGTTCGTCTACGAGTGTTACCTGTTCATGCGGCCGGGGCTGTACCCCAACGAGCGCAAGTACTACCTCGCGGCGGTCCCGACGAGCGTCGTTCTCGGCGCGATCGGGATGCTGTTTTCGTACGTGATCGTCTTGCCGATCCTCTTTCGGTACTTCACCTACTACGCGGAGGAAAGCGCCGAGATCGCGTACGCGCTGGGCGAGACGTTCAACCTGATCATCACGCTGATGGGCTTTCTCGCGATCGTCTTCCAGATTCCGCTCTTCATCATGCTGGCGATCATGATGGGCGTGACGACCCGCCGCTGGCTGGCCCAGAAGCGGCTGTACTTCTGGGCGGGCTTCGCGGGGCTCTCGTTCATGTTCACGCTCGACCCGACCGGGATGGCCCCCATCCTCGTCGCCGTCACGATGATCCTGCTGTTCGAAGGGACGCTGTTCATCCTGAAGTGGGTCGGACGGACGTAGTCCGCCGCGGCCTGGTTTCGAGCCGGTATCGAGTCGGTTGTGCCCCTCTCGACTGTCAGTATGTGTGATCGATCGGGCGATCTTCCGACTACTTCTCGACAGCGATGGTCGGTCGTCGCTTGCTATAGTAGCCACTGAAACGAGTTACACGCTGATCGATAGTCCGCGGTTCATACTCACTGTGAACGCTCACTCTGTTCGCTCACGGCTCGCTTGGCTCACCGTTCGCGTTCCCGCGGTTCTCGCTCACTCTGTTCGCTCCGAACCGCGCCTCGCTCCGAACCGCGAACGTTCCGAACCGCGCTACTCTCATGCGATCAGGTGTGCAGTGACTGTCAGTGGCTACTATATTCGATGATCCAAACCTGTCAATCAATACCACGGGGTTCATTCGTGGACATATGTCCGCTCGACTCGGCGGAATAGCCGCCGTTTAATCCCCTTATATTCCCCCTATCCATTCGCATATTGCGGACTCTCCCCGATTCAGCCGAGAAAATACGTTATTTGTAAACGATCACCGTTTAGTAGTTGCATATGTTTTCTTGAGGCGTGAAACTCTGAATGATGTCGTGCAAATCTCTCTCCGATAGGTGTGATTGTAAATCACACATCCCCGTCCGCGTCGCGTCCCGGAGGTGTGAGCCGTGACCGATCTGGTGCCGACCACGTGTATGCGGTGTGCAGTCGGCTGCGGGCACGTCCAGCAGGCCCCCGATCGCGGCTACGGTCTCGGGTCCGTCCGCGGCGATCCGAGTCATCCGGTCAACAAGGGACTGGCCTGTCAGCGCGGCGTCAGCGAGACCGCCGATCCGGGCGGCGAGTGGCTCACCAGGCCGCTCGTCCGCAAGGACGGCGAGCTCGTGG
>NZ_JAQIVI010000289.1 GCF_028618695.1 Natrinema soli
GCGCCGGCGTTGACGTCGGCGTCGACGGTCCCGGCGATCATCACGCTCCCGCCGGCGGCCTCGAGATCGCCGTCGACCTGGCCCGTGTTCTCGATTCGAACGTCGCCCCCGACGGCGCTGACGTCCCCGGTGACGGTACCCCGGACGACGACGCTTCCACCGAAGGCCTCGAGGCTATCGACCGTCTCGCCTTCGTCGACGACGATCGTCCCGCCTGTCCGGGCGTCGGACTGGGCGGCGACCGTGGCCGGGACGGTGCCGATGACGACGAGGACGACCAGCGCTGCAACGACGAGTTGCAACCGGTTCTTTCTCACTCTCATGTGTCTTCCTTCCCTCCCTTCCACGAGCGGGTAGAAAAACGTGTTACGCTGATGTCAAGAACCGTGTCGGTTTCGAATCCGGCCGTGGTCGGCGGTCTCGCGGTCGCGTCTGCGGTCTCGCGGTTGCGTCGGCGCGGTCGAGTGGGTCGCCGTGGCCGAGCGCGTCGCCGCGTTTCGTCTCCCGTCGGCGGCTATCGTTACCCGCCTCGAGACGCAGAACGACCTTCGGTCGTTTTATCTTCGGGCCACCCCTTCGACCGGTATGAGCGAGGCCGACGCCGAGGCGGCGGAGCCCACCCCCGGCAAGACCGAAGTCTGGATCGAGAAGTACCGCCCGGAGCGGCTCGACGACATCAAGGGCCACGTGGACATCGTTCCGCGACTCAAAAATTACGTCGAGCAGGACGATCTCCCCCACCTTCTTTTCGCAGGTCCAGCAGGCACGGGAAAGACGACAGCAGCCAAAAGCATCGCTAGGGAGGTCTATGGCGATGATTGGAAGGAGAATTTCCTCGAGCTCAACGCCTCCGACCAGCGCGGGATCGACGTCGTCCGCGACCGGATCAAGGACTTCGCGCGCTCGTCGTTCGGCGGCTACTCACACCGCATCATCTTCCTCGACGAGGCCGACGCGCTGACCTCCGACGCCCAGTCGGCGCTGCGCCGGACGATGGAGCAGTTCTCGAACAACACCCGCTTCATCCTCTCGTGTAACTACTCGAGCCAGATCATCGACCCCATCCAGTCGCGGTGTGCGGTCTTCCGATTTACCGAACTCTCCGAGGACGCCATCGAGGCGCAGGTCCGGGAAATCGCCGCGAACGAGGACATCGACGTCACGGACGACGGCGTCGACGCCCTCGTCTACGCGGCCGACGGCGACATGCGGAAGGCGATCAACGCGCTGCAGGCCGCCGCGGTGATGGGCGAGACCGTCGACGAGGAGACCGTCTTCGCGATCACCGCGACGGCCCGTCCCGAGGAGGTCGAGGCGATGGTCGGCCACGCCATCGACGGCGATTTCACGGCCGCTCGAGCC
>NZ_JAQIVI010000029.1 GCF_028618695.1 Natrinema soli
CGAGATCGCGACCGCGTCGCTGCAACTCCGAACGCTGTCCGCCGAGGGGCCGCCGGTGGCCCTCGATCACCACCTGAAAACCGGCAACGCGCTCGTCGGCAGCGACCTCGAGGCGTTCGCTGACTGCGCGTCGAGCGACGGTCTCGCCGGCGATGACGCAACGCGTCTCCAAACCGAGCCGACTCGAGACGGGGTGTTCGAGCAGACGGACGGTCGAGAGCCGCGCGACCGGCGACAGCGACTCGAGGCGATGGCGAACGTCCACACCGCCCGCGAGTTCGGGCTCGAGGGGATCCCCGACGACGCGCTCGAACGGCTAGCGGCCGCGCTCGAGAGCAACGACGACTGGGAATCGCTCGCTCGAACCGAGTGGTTCACCGCGGCCCAGCGGTGGGCCGACGAGGAGGGGTACTTCCACTGGGAGCTCGAGTTCCCGGAGATCTACGTCGACGGCGACGATGACGCAGACGCTGACGGCGACGCCAACGGTGACGACGACCGGCTCGAGGCCCCCGGCTTCGACGCGGTGCTCGGCAACCCGCCCTGGGTCGCGACCGCCGGTCGCGGGACGATCAGCGCGACCATCGACGCGGGTCTGCGCTCCTACCTCGAGGACACGTTCAGCGCGACCGAGAACCAGTTCGATCTCTACGTCGCGTTCTACGAACAGTCGATCCGACTGTCCCGGGACGGACGGGTCGGCATCGTCGTCCCCGATTCGATCCTCGCTCGCGAGGGGAACGAGCCGATCCGGGAGTACGTCCTGAGCGAGACGTCGCTCGCGGAAATCGTCAGGGTCGGCACCGCGTTCGACGGCGTCGAGAGCGGCGTGGCGATCCTCGTTAGCGGCGGTGACGGAACTGACGTCCGCTGTGCCGACGCGACGACGGAGGCGGACCTCGCGTCGCTCTCCGCCGACTCGGATCGCGTGAATTCGATCCCCGCGAGCGTGTTCGAAGCGCAAGACGCGAGCCGGTTCCTCGTCTATCTCGACCGCGAGACGCGGTCGATCTGCTCGACCGTCGCGACCCACCCGCCGCTGGGGGACGCCGTCTCCGTCTCTCGCGGCGAGGAGATCAGCAAGCGAGCGGACATCCTCCGGGAGCGATCGGGGCCGACAACGCGCCCGATCGCCCCCGGGAGCGCCGTGTGCCGATACGGGATCGACGCCGACGAGCTTCGGTTCGTCGAGCCGACCGACCTCGAGAAACCCGCCCGAAACTACGAGAGCCCGAAGCTGGCCGTCCGGCAGACGAGCGACTCGCTCGTCGGGACCTACGACGCCGACGGCCTCGCCACGATCAAGTCGGTCTACAACGTCCGCAGCGACGCCGACTCGTCGGCCGAGTTGAAACATCTCCTGGGCGCGTTGCACTCGTCGGCGCTCGCGTTCTACCACCACTATACGCACGCCGCGTACCGCGCCGTCTTCCCCCAGATCAACCAGTCGACGCTCGAGGGGCTCCCCGTCCCGATGGCCGCCGGGCCCGACGGCGAACTCGTCGCGGCCGTCGAGAAACGGCTCGCGCTCACCGCCGACCGGGCGGCGATCG
>NZ_JAQIVI010000290.1 GCF_028618695.1 Natrinema soli
CCGCCCGCCTCGACGACGCGGGCCGTCGGCAGTCGCTCACAGACCGCCGGCTCGTCGGCGTTTCCGTGGACCGCGGACAGCCGGTCGCACTCGTTCTGGAACGCCTCGAGAGCGGTTTCGGTCGTGAAATCACCCGCGTGGATGACGGTCTCGGCCTCGCGGGCCGCAGTCAGAGCCTCGCCCTCGAGTTCGTGGCCGCGGCGGCTGTGCGTGTCCGAGAGGATCGCGATCATGGCCGTGCTTCGGTCGCCGCTGACAGGTCCCTTTCGGATGCGACCGATCGGACCGTCCCAATCGCGCGCAGAGATGGTGCCTCCGGTCGTGGGGGCGAGGAACAACCGGCTCTAGAACGGCTTACACTTTTGGGGGGCCCACCCGTAGTCGTCGCCGATGGCCAGTAGCACCTCCGTCGTGCTCGCCGCACTGTTCGCGAACGGGGCGATCGCGATCCTGAAGTTCGGCGGGTTTCTGTTGACCGGGAGTCCCGCGATGCTGTCGGAGACGTACCACTCGATTTCGGACACGGGCAATCAGGTCCTTTTGCTGGTCGGAATCAAGTACGGCGCACAGGAAGCCAATCGGTCCCATCCGTTCGGCCACGGGAAGGCGCAGTTCTTCTACAGCCTGCTCGTCAGCGTCATGCTCTTCGGGATCGCCGGCTGGGAGAGCGCCAGACACGGTTATAGCGCGCTGCAAGAGGGCGGCGTCCATCGGGCCAGCGAGGACATCTCCCTGTTCGGAACGATGATCGACCCGATCTTCGTCAACTACGCCGTGTTGATCGGCGCGATTCTCTTCGAATCCTACGCGCTCTGGAAGGCCTATCAGGGAATGAGCCGCCAGATGGACGAGTACGGCTGGTCGAGCTTCCGCGAGGCGTTCAGCAAGACCAGCGACGTGACGACGCTGACCGCGCTCACCGAGGACACCATCGCGCTCGCCGGTGCGGGGATCGCCCTCTTCGGGATCTACCTCACTCGAGTTACCGAAAACCCGGTGTACGACGCCGGCGCGGCGCTCATCATCGGGATCATGCTCATGGGCTTCGCCGTCGCGCTCGCCTGGGAGAACAAGCGGCTCATCATCGGCGAGAGCCTCTCGAAAGACGCCGAGGACGACCTCCGCACCATCGTCGCCGACTGGGACGGCGTGACCGAACTGGTCGACTTCCGGACCGTCTACTTCGGGGCCGAAGAGCTGCTCGTCACCGCCGACGTCGCGTTCGATCCCGACCTCGACACGGCGACGATCGACGAGCGAATTACCGCGATCGAACGAGCCCTGATCGCCCACGACGACCAGGTGCAGAAGGTCTACATCGAACCCGAAACGTAGCCGCCCAGAGACGGTCTCGTTTCGTCACGCTACCGATCCGCTCGTTCCGGTTACTCCGCCGACTCCTCGGTCTCCCCGTCCGTATCGTCGTAACCCGCCACCACCGTCGACCCCGGCGGCCGGTCGTTCAACACCGCCGTCACCGTCGTCTCCTCCAAGTCCACCGTCGACTCGAGCGGCTCCCACCCGTCCGCCGTTTCGACGGCGACCGCGACGTCGGTCGGACTCGCGCCGGGCGGCAGTCTCGAGGGGTCGTAGACGAGCGCGATCCGGACGGCTTCGACCGCCTTCAGTTCGTCGAGCGCCACGAGATCGACGGGATCGGCGAGCGCGTCCACCGGCGGCTC
>NZ_JAQIVI010000291.1 GCF_028618695.1 Natrinema soli
CGGCGCGGACGGTGCGCGCCCGGCCCTCGACGACCGGTTCGCCCCAGCCGACCGTCCCGTCGCTGGTCGTCACCTTGAGGAACAGCCACCGCGGCGGGACCTCGTAGAGTTCGTAGTCAGTGATCTCGCTCATCGGTCCCCCCGCGAGTCACGAGATGGGTCGATCGATCGGTCCGTCTCGGGCGTTCTCCCGACGGCAATCGCGCTCCTCGACGGAGCACACGCAAAAGCGGTCATACGGATGCTGTCGGACGACGCGGTCATAAGCGCGTCGCTCGACCGGTCGGATTCCCGCCGCTCGAGCGCGGCCGTCGAGGAACCGACGCGAATCGGATCGGACCGCTCGCGGCACGGCCGCGAACCGCTCGAGGAAAAACCGTATGACCCCCGCGTGAGTCAGGGAACCTATGTTCGAAAAGTCGACGTGGATCCGCCTGCCGCGAAACGTCGTCGTCGGCCACGGCGTCCGCGACGAGGTCCTCGACGTGATCGACGACCTCCACTTGCAGGGGCGGCCGCTGTTCGTCACGAGTCCGACGCCTCGCGAAGTCGCCGCGGATCCCATCGCGGCCGACTTCGAGGCCGCCGGGATCGAGCCCGCGATCGTCACGATAGAGAAAGCGACCTTCGAGGCCGTCGAGCAGGTGATCGAGGTCGCCGAGGCCGAGGACGTCTCCTATCTGGTCGGCATCGGCGGCGGGAAGGCCATCGACATCGCGAAGCTGGCCAGCCACCACCTCGAGATGGGGTTCCTCTCGGTACCGACGGCGGCCAGCCACGACGGGATCGTCAGCAATCGCGGCTCCGTGCCGGACGGTGATTCCCGCCACAGCGTCGCCGCGGAGCCGCCGCTCGCGGTCGTCGCCGACACCGGCATCCTCGCCGAGGCGCCGTGGGAGCTGACGACCGCCGGCTGTGCCGACATCATTTCCAACTACACCGCGGTAATGGACTGGCGGCTCGCCCAGCGGCTCAAAGACGTCGAGTACTCCGAGTACGCCGCCGCGCTCTCGGAGATGACCGCCGAAATCCTCGTCGACAACGCCGATCTCATCCGGCCGGGGCTCGAGGAGTCCGCCTGGATCGTCACCAAGGCGCTCATGTCCTCGGGCGTCGCGATGAGCATCGCCGGCTCCTCGCGGCCGGCCAGCGGCGCGGAGCACCTCTTTTCGCACCAGCTCGACCGGCTGGCTCCCGAGGCGGCCCTCCACGGCCACCAGGTCGGCGTCGGCTCGATCTTGACCGCCTACCTTCACCAGGGAGAGGACGGCATCTGGTGGGACATTCGCGACGCGCTCTCGAGCATCGACGCGCCGACGACCGCCGACGACCTCGGGATCGACGACGAGACCGTTATCGAGGCGTTGACGACCTGCCACGAGATCCGGGACCGCTACACGATCCTCGGCGACGGGATGAACGAGCGGGCCGCTCGAGACGTGGCGACGAAAACGGGCGTTATCGAGTGAGACGGATCGCTGTAACGATTCACCGGCGCACCCGCCCGGGGTTTCTGGGATGCGCCGGAAATGACGTATAGCAGCTTGTATGCGTCTCGACCGAACCCTCAGCTCAGATCGGCGCGCTCGAACTGCCAGATCCCCAGCGCCAGCGGGACGACGAGCCAGGCGAGCATGACGATGACCATTACTTCGCCCTGAAGGTACCACGGGAGGTCCGGCGGAATGGTGTTGAACCCCTCGGGGAACGCCAGCCCGGTGGAGTTGACGTACGCCGCCGTCGGGCTGACCAGCGACTGGACGAACGCGATCTGGTTCATCGAAACCTCGAGGCCCGCGAGGTCGTTGAGCACGTAGTCGATAGCGAGCTGGAGCGGACCGAACACGTTCAACACGCTCGTGATGAAGAAGAAGGCGATGGAACCGCCCATCGCACGGGATCGAGAGGCGGTCGCGGCGGAGATCGCGATCGCGACGGCGACGTAGGTCAGCGCGTACAGGACCGTCAGCGCCGCCATGATACCGAACGTGTCCATCTCGGGCGAGGGGTACCACACCAGCGTGAGGGCCCCGCCTACCAGAAACGCGACGACGATCGACACGCTGACGATGGCCGTCCGGGTGGCGAACTTCCCGAGAACGACGTCGCGACGACTGTTCGGGATCGAGAGGAGATACTTGATGCCGCCGGATTCGCGTTCGCCGGCGATCGCGAGATACGCCGTCACGAGCGCGATCAGCGGGATGAACATCGCGCCCACGGCAGTCAAATTCCAGAGCGCGTTCAGGATGGTCGGGTCCGGCCGCCCGTTCTGTCCGAAGTACACCAGTAACACCATAAACAGGGTGTAGAACGCGCCGACGAACCAGACGATCTTGGCCCGGCGGACGTCGAGGAAGTCCTTCCTCGCGACGTCTACCGTACTCATGCTGAGGCCTCCGGCGTCGCGGCCCCCTCGTCACGCTCGCCGTTCGTGTACGTGTTGAACAGTTGCTCGAGCGAGACGTCTTCGGAGACGATATCTCGGACGGTCGTCGCCTCGGCGACGTGTCGGACGACGTCGACCTTGACCGAGGGATCGGCGCAGGTCGCCGTGATCGTGGCGTCCTCGACGGCGACCGAGCGGACGCCCGCGAGTTCGTCGAGGGCGAGGCTCTCGGGGACGTTCGCGACCTCGAGCGAGATCGGCGCGCCGAGATCCAGTTCGCCCTGCAGGTCGTCGAGGGTGCCGGTCGCGACCAGCCGTCCCTCGTTCATGATGCCGATGCGGTCACAGACCGCTTCGACCTCGCCGAGGATGTGGCTGGAGAAGAAGACGGTGGTGCCGCGATCCGCCTCGTCGCTGATGATCTCGCGCATCTCCTGCATCCCCGCGGGGTCGAGCCCCGAGGAGGGTTCGTCGAGGAGCAGGAGGTCGGGGTCGCCGACCAGCGCCATGCCGAACCCCAGGCGCTGGGCCATCCCCTTCGAGTAATCGCCGGCGGGGCGGTCGCCATCCTCTCCGGAGAGACCGACCTTCTCGAGCAGTGCATCGGGATCGGCGTCCACGTCCTTCGTGTCGATGACCCACTCGAGGTGTTCGCGCGCGGTGAGCCGGTCGTAGACGCTCGCCCCTTCCGGAAGCACGCCGATTCGGTGGCGGATCTCGTCGGTGTCGGCCTGCGCGTCGAAACCGAGCACCGCCGCGCTCCCCTCGGTCGGCCGGACGAAGTCGAGTAACATGTTGATCGTCGTCGACTTCCCGGCACCGTTCGGGCCGAGGAAGCCGAACACTTCACCCTCCTCGATGGTGAGGTCGAGGTCGTCGACTGCGAGGACCGACTTCCCGTATCGCTTGGTGAGGGCAGTCGTCTGAATGGCGGCCATAACGGGAACTCCACGGCCCCCTCATGTATAACTTTTGTAGTTATTTCGCTGACTTATCTGAGCGAGCGAGCGCTCAGACGTGTTGGTCAAGGAAATCTGCTATTTCGGAGTAGGCCTCGATGCGGTTCTCGAGCTTCGAGAAGCCGTGCCCCTCGTCCTCGAAGATCAGTTTTCGGACCGGCACGCCCTGTTCGGCCGCTTGCTCGGCGATCTGTTCGGCCTCCCCGACCGGCACGCGAGGATCGTTCTCGCCGTGGAGGACGAACAGCGGGGCCTCGATCTGTTCGACGTTGTTGATCGGGGAGATCTCCTCGAGGAACTCGCGATCATCGGCAAGCGAGCCGTACTCGGCCTCGCGGAGTTCGCGCCGCCAGTCGCCGGTGTTCTCGAGGAACGTGACAAAGTTGGCGATGCCGACGATGTCGACGCCCGCGGCCCAGAGATCGGGGTACTCGGTCAGCGCGGCCAGCACCATGAACCCGCCGTAGGAGCCGCCCTTGGCGGCGATCCGGTCGGGATCGATCGCGGGGTGGTCCCGCAGCCACTCGACGCAGGCTTCGATGTCTGCGACCGAGTCCATCCGCTTTTCCACGTCGTCGAGGGCGGCGTACTCGGCACCGTACCCCGACGACCCTCGAACGTTCGGCTCGAAGTAGGCGTAGCCCCGGTCGAGGAAGTACTGCTTGACGCTCGAGAAGGAGGGGCGGCGCTGGCTCTCTGGGCCGCCGTGGATGTCGACGATGACCGGGACGCCAGCGCCGTCGTCCCTGTCGGCTCCGTCGCGGTCGTCGGGGAGCGTCAGGAAGCCCGGTACCTCGAGTCCAGCGTGGGACTCCTCCGGAGTCTCACTGGCTGACGGGCGCTGCCCGTCAACGCCGAAGCTCTCGACCCTGACCAGATCGGAGTCGCGAAACGATTCTGGTGGGATACCTGCAGTCGGCGCGCTGGTCCATCGCTCGGTCTCGCCGGACTCGACGTCGACCACGAAGACGTTCGTGTTGACGGTATCGCCGGTCGTCGACAGCGCGAAGCGCTCCGCGTCGGGATCGAAGCTCACGCCGCCGGAGATGCCGCCCGGCAGGTCGGGTTCGGGGAAGGTCTCGAACGCGGTCGGCTCGTCGCCGTCGAACTCCCCGACCGTCAGGTCGGTGTAGCCCTCGACGTTTCGCGAGTAGACGAACCGGCCGGTCTCGTCGTCCAGCGCGATACCGCCGACGTTCCACCCGTCCCCGTCGGTGACTGTTTCGAGATCCTTCGTCTCGAGGTCGAGATAGGCCAGGTAGAGGGTGTCGGCCTCGCCCTCGTCGGTGACGAGGTAGATCCCGCCGCCCGCGTGCCCGCCGGCACGTTTCGAAGGTGCCCAGTTCGCGCTCTGATAGCGCACGTCGCCCTCGTGGGGCGTGAGGTGCTCGAGGGTCGGCTCGTCGGCTGTGAGATCGAGCACGTACAGGTCCTGATCGAAGTTCGAGTAGGCCTGCGAGACGAGCAGTCGCGAGTCGTCGGGGCTCCAGCCGGACAGCGAGAGCCAGCCGTCGCCTTCGTAGACGAGGGTCGCATCGTCTCCTCGCTCGTCGCGGTCCTGGACATAGACGTCGAAGACGGACTCGTCGCGGCGGTTCGAGGTGAACGCGAAGCGCTCGCCGTCGTGGCTCCAGCCGCCCCAGCGGTGTTTCGCGTCGGGCATGGCGGTGAGGTTCTCGATCTCGCCGGTCTCGGCCTCGAGCCGGAACAGCTGGGCGCGCTCGTTGCCGCCCTCGTCCATCCCGAAGATCAGCTCCGGCCGCTCGGGCGACCACGAGGCGAACGTCACCCGCTCGTCGTAGAACGTTCGCTGCTCCGGCCAAGATCGGGGCTCATCGAGTGTCCAGATCTGGGGCGTGCCGGTCGTGTTCATCAGGAAAGAGAGGCGGTCCCCGTCGGGACCGAACGACGCGCCGTAGGCGCTGCGGATGTTGAGATAGCGCTCGATATCGTAGCGTCCCATGGCAGGGCTGTACGGACTCGAGCGGGTAGTCATTTCGGTCGGGACGGGTTCGATTCGGGGCGGACTCGAGGGAACGGGAACACCCCGGTAAGGGCCGGTTATCCGCTCTTGTCACCGACCGCGATGAGGCGGGCACTCGGGCGACGAGCGGTCGGTCGGCTGCCGTGGCCGCGGCTCGCTCCGCTGATGGCTGCGCTTAACAATACCGTCTCCCGTGCCGAACACGGTCGATGGCAGGTGAGACCGACTCGTCGTCGTTCGGGACCGTCCTCGTGACGACCGTGATCATCCTCGCGGCGTTCGGGTTGACCGTCGCGGCCGTCGGTCCGGAGGTGTTCGTGGGTGAGGGAGGCGAAACGCCCGATGCCGACGGCGAAACGGAACCGCTGGGGGGACAGGATACCGAGAGCGACGAGACGGGAGCCGACGACTCCGGGGACGAGAGCGGAGATTCCGGGGATAGCGAATCGGAGAACGATTCGGCCGGTGACAGCGGAACCGATGGCAGTGACGACGAGAGTGGCGGAGACGATGACGAGTCAGATGGGGACGACGAGACTGGTGGAGACGATACCGAGTCTAATGAGGGGAACGAAACGAGCGACACCGAAAGCGATGAGGACGACGGGACCGATAGTGGCGAGACTGAAGAAGACGGGGACGGGACTGAGGACGACGAGTCCGAAGGTGACGAAACCGAAGACGAAGCGCGGGAGGCCGAGGACGGTGACGACACGGACGAAGAGACCGTCGACGACCCGGAATCTGGAACGAGTGAGGACGGGAACGACGACGAGACGGCGTCCGAGGACGGCGACGACGGTGGCAGTGACAGCGAATCGGACGCCGACGGTGACGGGGCCGACGACGGCACGAGCGACGGCGACAGTACGGACGGCGACAGCACGGACGACGAGTCGGACGACACCGACGGCGGCTTCTTCGAGGGAGTCGGATCGTTCTTCGAGGACCTTCTTCCCGGCGACGAGAGCGATGAGAGCGACGAGTGACCGATCCGGTCCGGAATCCGTCTCAGCGCGGTCGAAAACGGTCACCGATCGTCGCCTGCCAGTCGGTTTCGAGCGGCGATTTCGGACGAAAACCCCATCCTCGAGCCGACGAATCGGACGAAAAAGTGACTTTATAGCCCGGGGCTACGTGGCGGCCGAATATGCGAATCGCGTTCGTCTCGTTCGAAACGGTTTATCACCGCGATACCGAGACGAGCCAGCGCTTTCGAACCGTCTGCGAGCTGTTCGCGGCACGCGGCCACGACGTCAACTGTTACTGCGCCGGGTTCTGGGCCGGCGAGGAGTCCGCGTTCGAGCGCAACGGCGTCACCTATCACGCGGTCTCGAGCGGCACCGAGGCCCGGAGTTCGTTCCTCCTGCGGCTGCCGTTCGTCCTCGCGACCGCGAGCCCGGACGTGATCCACGCCAGCGCGCAGCCGTCGAGTCAGGTGCTCGCGGCCAGCTGGGGATCGACGCTCGCTCGCGCGCCGCTGGTTCTCGAGTGGTACGGCGACGACGGCGTGAGCGATACGCGATGGTCCCGTCTGGCGACGGGCCGACCGGGTCGGATCGTCACCCCCTCCGAACTCGTCGGGACGTGGGTCCGAGAGATCGGGGCCGACGGCGATATCGTCGATACCGTCCCGAACCCGATCGACTGCGAGCGGATTCACCGCGTGGAACCGGGCGAAGCTGTCGACGTGATCTACGCCCGCCGACTCGACGAGGGGGCCAATCTCGAGAGCCTGCTGTTGGGACTGGCCGAACTCCGCGGCCGCGACTGGTCCGCGAAAGTCGTCGGCGACGGCCCCGAACGGGAGACCTACGAGCGCCTCGCGCGGGACCTCCGGATCGAGGACCGCGTGACGTTCGTCGGTGATCTCGATCTCGAGGAGCGGATCGCGGCCTACCGCGGGGCGCACGTCTTCGCCCAGACGGCAGATCACTGCGTCTTCCCGACGGAGATGCTGTGGGCGCTCGCCGCGGGCTGCGTCGGCATCGTCGAGTACCACGCGAACTCGAGCGCCCACGAACTCGTCGAAGGCTGGGATCGAGGGTTCCGGACCACCAGCGAGGACGAACTGGCAGAAGCCATTCTCGCGGCGGGCGACCTCGAGCACCGCGAGTACGACGAGGCCTTCGCCGAGTACGATCGCTCGGCGGTGGCCGACCGGTATCTCGAACTGTATCGGACGCTGCAGGAAGCGCAGGGATTGTTGTAGCGCGCTCGGTCGGGATCCTGACAGCGAGCGGTGGACGGCGGCCTACAGATCGAACTGCGCCGCCGCCGTCTCCATGTCCTTGTCGCCCCGACCCGAGAGGTTGACGAGGATCGTGTCGTGCTCCCCGTCCTCCGCGAGTTCGATCGCGCGAGCGATCGCGTGACTGGACTCGAGCGCGGGGATGATCCCCTCGGTCTCGCTCAGTTCGCGGAAGGCCGCGAGCGCCTCGTCGTCGGTGATCCCCGTGTATTCACAGCGGCCGACGGCCCGGAACATAGCGTGTTCGGGGCCGACGCCGGGGTAGTCGAGGCCCGCGGAGACGGAGTGGACGTCGACGTCGTCGTCGATGACGCGCGTCTTCATGCCGTGCAGGACGTCGTCAGTACCCTTCGCGAGCGGGGCCGCGTGCCGACTCGAGTCCGATCCCTCCCCGCCGCCCTCGGCACCGTAGAAGTCGACGTCATCCTCGCGGAAGGCGTGGAAGACCCCCATCGTGTTCGAGCCGCCGCCGGCGCAGGCGACGACGGCGTCGGGGAGGTCGCCGGTTCGCTCCCGAATCTGCTCGCGGGCCTCCCGACCGATGACGCTCTGGAAGTCCCGGACCATCCGCGGGAACGGGTCGGGGCCGACGACGCTGCCCACCAAGTAGTGCGTGTCGTCGACGTTTTCGGCGAAGTCCTCGAGCGCGGCGTCGACGGCGTCCGCGAGCCCTTCGTCACCCCGGGTGACTTCGTTGACCTCGGCACCCATCAGTCGCATCCGGAAGACGTTCATCTCCTGGCGCTCGACGTCTTTCGCACCCATGTAGATCTCCGTCTCGAGGCCCAACAGCGCACCGACCATCGCGGTCGCGGTGCCGTGTTGTCCGGCACCGGTCTCGGCGATCAGCCGCTCGCGACCGGCCCGCTTTGCCAGCAGCGCCTGCCCGAGACAGTTGTTGATCTTGTGCGCACCGCCGTGGAGCAGGTCCTCGCGCTTGAGGTAGATCTCCGCGCCGTAGCGCTCGCTCAGATTGCGGGCGTAGTACAGCGGCGTCGGTCGGCCGGCGAACTCCTCGAGCAGCCCGCGTAGCTCGGACTGGAACTCGTCGGTGTTCGCGACGTCGTCGTAGGCCACAGCGAGTTGCTCGAGCGGCTCTCGAAGCGGTTCCGGCACGTGTCGACCGCCGTATCCCTCGAACTCTCCGTTTTCCATACGCCGGAGGATTGCGCTCATTCGTGAAATAGGTTCGTACCGCTAGCGTCATCGAACTGCTCGCCCATCGTCGCACTCGGTCGGTACAGGTCGTGCAGTTACCGAAGGGGGTTTCATCGTCTCCGAATGTCGTCACCCGCGGACTGGCTGAATACGACGCAGATATACATTGGACCGATATCTCTCGGGAAGAGAGATATCGGACGGTGTGAGAAAGGTTCAATTCCCGTCGCGTCCTAGTTAGAGAGGTTATGGAACGCTACGTCGATGGCTTCGTCATCCCGATTCCGAACGACAACGTCGATTCGTACCGCGAAATGGCAGACGAGGCCGGAAAACTCTGGATCGAACACGGTGCTCTCGAGTACTTCGAAGGGGTCGGAGACGACATGGATCCCGACACGGACGAGATGTCGATGGTGACTTTTCCACGGCTCGCAGAAACGCGAGATGACGAGACGGTCGTGTTCTCGTTTATCGTGTTCGAGTCGCGGGACCACCGGGACGAGGTGAACGCGAAGGTGATGGAGGACCCCGCGATGGACCCGGAGAACTTCGACGAGGAGATGCCCTTCGACACGGAACGCATGTCGTACGGCGGTTTCCGGTCCATCGTCGGCTACGAAAGTCGATGAACGAACTGACGGTGCAGATCGGCCCCGATCACCGCTGCGGTGTTCGAGAAACAGGAGGTCACCTGCCACAGGCGGAGCCGAGGCCGAAAGCCGACCGAATCGCCGAGGTCGCCGAGAAGCTCGAGGGGGTCGCGGACGGGACGTCGGGCGAGACGGTCGACCACGTCCTCGCCGCTAGCGACCATTTCCTCGAGCAGCTCAGAGAGTAGCGCCGAGAGGTTGTGGAAACACGGGCTGCGGATCTTGAACCGCGCCGGGGAGTTCGAGCCGTCCGCGCGGATGTAGATCCCGAGTTCGCCCTTTGCCCCCTCGACGGCGCGGTAGGTCTCGGTCCCCGCATCGGGTTTCAGCGTCCGCGGGACGTTGCTCTGGACGGTTCGCTCGTCCTCGTGCCAGTCCGCGTTCGAAAGACGGGTTCGGCAGACTCACAGATGGGGACGCCCGCGATCAGCAGCAGGGACGCCGTCTCGCCTATCGAAATCGTTTATGTATCACGTCGCCCGTAGCATAGAACATGTCTCGAGGGCTCGACTGGTTCGACGCGTTCCGCGAGGTCGCCCCTGAGTGGACGGTCGTCCTGCTCGGGCTGGTGACCCAGCTCGGGGACGTCTGGTTTCTCGGGGTCGTCGTCGGGACCGTCTACTGGGTGGCGACGACGCGCCGGGACGAAGCCGCCGCCGTGTTCGGCCTGCTGTTAGCCGGATTCTCACTCATCACGGGCCTGAAGCACGTCTTCGCGCTCCCGCGGCCGGAGCGGGTGCTCGTGGAGGCGGGAGCGCTGCCGGAGACGGTTCACCCGCTGTATCAGACCACCGCGACGGCGACCGGCTACGGGTTTCCGAGCGGCCACGCACTGATAACGACGGTCGTCTACGTCAGCCTGGCCGAATACCTGTCCGTCGGCACGCGACGGCGGCGATACCTCGGTGCCGCCGGACTCGTGACCGCCGTCTGTCTCTCGCGGGTCGGTCTCGGCGTTCACTATCTCGCCGATGTCATCGCCGGCGTCGCCGTCGGACTGGTGTTTCTGCTCCTCGCCTGGCGGCTCTTGGACCGGTATCCGGAGCACCGCGGCACGCTCGGGTTCGGGCTCGCGACGGGTCTCGCCGCCGCCGCCCTCGTAACGAGTAACGCGGATCTGGACGCGGTGCTCCTGTTCGGCACGTCCCTCGGCGCGTTCGCCGGCTGGCAACTCGCTCTCCTCGCTCGAGGGGTGGACGCCGGACGCGGGCCGATACGAACCAGCCGCCCGCTCGCTGCGAGGGCCATCGTTGTTACCCTCTCGGTCGCCGCGCTCGTCGCGCTCATCGGCTACTACTGGCCAGTCTTGTTATTCGCCGGAAGCGGCGTCCTCGGGCTGCTCGCCGCCGCATTCGTTACCGCACCCGTGCTGTACCGCCTCGAACGCGTCGACGGTCTCCGGGGACGGTCACCCTCGCGCTCGCGGTAGCCCAACGTCGTACCGCCGGCGACACCGGTCGCGGCCCCGCGCGGGTGGTTACTCGCTGTTTTCGTCCGAACCCGTCGCGTCCGAGGCGTCAGTCTCGTCCGCATCCGGCGGATCGACCTTCATGTGGGAGGCGTCTTCCGCGGGGCTCTCCTCCGGTTCAGTGTCCTCGGTCTGGGTCGGCTGGGCCTGCGTGGGATCCGGCCCCGTCGCCTCGCTGGCCTCGTCGGCCATCGCCGAGTCCGAGACGTCGACCTCCACCCCCTCGGCATCGGTCTCGCGCCGGGGCTCTTCCTCGTCCGCCCCGAGATCGGGTCGAGACCGGGATTCGTCCTCGTCGGGCTCATCGGTGAAATCGATCTCGGAGCCCGACTCCGCGGCATCGTCGATACCCGGTTCCGCCGAGACCTCACCGCCGGATCGGATCTCGGACTCTCGTCCGGAATCGACGCGGTCGGCGGCGGCGCTGGCCTCGTCCGAGGTCTCCTTTCCGTCGGTTCCCCCTTCGACGTCCGGCACGTCGATCCCGGACTCGCCGCTCGAGCGGCGCTTGCTGAGCCCGAAGCCGACGAGCCCGGTACCGACGATGGCGAGCGGAATCGCCCTCCGGCGATTCGCAGCCATCGATCGGATCG
>NZ_JAQIVI010000292.1 GCF_028618695.1 Natrinema soli
GAGCACGTCGACTGCACGCTCTGCGGGGACGCCGAACTTCGCGGCAGCGCCCGTCCGCACCTTCTCGTGGTGGCCGGCGCCGATGCCGGGGTTGACCCGCAGACAGAGTCGCCCGGTATAGCCGCGGTCGGCTAGCCGATCGATCGTATCCTCGGAGCCCGCGGTGACGGTTAGTTCGGGGTGGTCCGCCCAGGCGTCGACGATCCAGTCGAGGTCGTCCGCGGGCGGGTTGACCGCCGTGTAGTGGATCTCCGAGCCCGACGCGCCGGCCTCGAGCGCCCGCTTTACCTCCCCGGCGGAGGCACACTCGAGACCGGCCCCCGCCTCGCGAAGCGTCGAAAGGACGTCCCCCAGCGCGTTCGCCTTCACCGCGTAGAGGATATCGGCGTCCGGAAAGGCGGCCTCGAGTCGCCGGTAGTTTTCGCGAACTCGCTCGAGGTCGAGGACGTACAGCGGCGAGCCGTACTCTGCGGTAAGCGCCTGTAGTTCGGCCGCGTCCCATTCGGAGAGGCGGCGGACGGACAGCGAAGCCGCAGCGTCAGTCATTGTCAGTTTCAGGTGACCGCGAGAATTCAAGCTTTGGGTTCTCATTTCCGATCGCATTCGGATTGTGATCGGAATTTAGGGCTACTGGAAGCACCACGAAAGGGGCTGCCGGCTCCGGGAAGACGGGCGATGTAAGCATGCGAACAACGTGAGCGCGCGCAACGAGCCCATCGACCGGAGCCGACAGGGGCTTTCGTGGCGTTCTCGAGAATTCTGATAGCGGAACCGAATACGGAGAACCGAATCACTGAAAAACCGCTACATCGCCGAGATACTTATTCTCGAAGCGCGTCTTCGCGTTCGGTCGCCTCGAGCGTCTCCGTCTCGAGACCCGTCGCGACGACGGCGGGCTTGTAGGCCCCGCCTTCGAAGAGGTCGTGGTCGCTGATCGAGGACTCGACGAAGCGAGTGAACGCGCGCCTGTCGGCGGGCAGTTCGCCGTAGAGAACCTCCTCCTCGACGAGATCGTAGACCGGGATGCGCGGCGTCAGGAGCGTGTTTTCGCCGACGACGCTGTTCTCGCCGACGACGAACCCGCTCGTGACGCGACAGCCCGCGCCGAGCGAGACGTTGTCCTCGACGATGACCGGCGCGCCCTCGACCGGCTCGAGAACGCCACCGATGAGCGTGTTCGCGCCGAGTTTGACGTTGTCGCCGATCTGGGCGCAGGAGCCGACGGTGTCACAGGAGTCGACGAGCGTCCCGTCGCCGACGCGAGCGCCGATGTTGACGAAGGCGGGGCTCATCAGGATGCAGTCCGAGCCGATGTTCGCACCGCGGCGGACGACGGTGCCGTCCGGCGTGTTGCGACTTCCGCGGTCGCCGTACTCGCTCGAGTCGGCGAGCGGCAGGACGTCGTTGTACGTGGTGCCGCCGTGGTCGTACTGACCGATCGAGCGCAGGCCGAAGTTGAGTAGAATGCCCTGCTTGACCCACTCGTTTGCCTCCCAGGCGCCCCCCTGCTTCTCGGCGGCGCGGATCTCGCCCGACTCGAGGGCGTCGAGGAAGGCCTCGAGGGTGGCGTACGCGTCCTCGCCGGCGGTCTCGGCGCTGATCTCGTCGTTCTCTTTGCGCTCCCACAGCTCGTCGATTTCGGTCTCAAGTGCGCTCATTCCGTAATCACGTCCGAAAAGTCGTACCACCCCGCCTTTTGTCCAGCGATCCAGACCGCCGCGTCGACCGCGCCGGCGGCGAACACGCCGCGATCCTCGGCGCGGTGCGTGAGCCGAACTTCCTCGTGGTTGCCCGCGAGGACGATTTCGTGTTCGCCCGTGATATCGCCGGCACGGAGTGCGTGAACGCCGATCTCGGCATCCTCTCGGGGTGCCTCGCCCTCGCGGCCGTGCGTGCGCTCGGTGAAGTCTCCGTTGGCCTCGATCTCCTCGAGCAGGCGGTTCGCGGTGCCGCTCGGCGCGTCGCGCTTGTCGTTGTGATGGGTTTCGACGAGTTCCACGTCGTAGCCGGGCAGGTTCCGGACCGCCTGACCGACGACGTTGACCAGCGCCTGCACGCCGCGGGCGAAGTTCGGCGCGTGGAGCACCGCGATATCCTCGCTCGCCGCCTCGAGCGCCTCGTACTCCTCGTCGTCGAACCCGGTCGTGCCGGTGACGAAAGCGACGTCCGCCTCGGCGCACGTCG
>NZ_JAQIVI010000293.1 GCF_028618695.1 Natrinema soli
AGTCGGCGGGCAGCCCCGCGAGGTACCCGCCGGCGCTCTCGGCGAGCCCGACGGCCCCTTCCCAGTTGCGCTCGCGGGCGTGATAGACCGCGCCGCTGTACTGAATGAGTCCGTGAAGCAGGCGTTCGTCGTCGCTGCCGGCCTCGAGTTCGAGCCAGCGGTCCTCCCAGGCGTCGTGAGCGGCGTGATAGTGGCCACTGTTGAAGATGGCGACGCCCGCCCGAAGCCGATCGCGCATAGCCGTCCTTGGGGCTCGAGACTCGAGAACGTGACGAAAACGGTGACCGCCGGATATCCTGCCGGCAACGGCGACCGGGTCACACCGGGAGGGGGGACGCCACGTCGCCGGGGTACCGACAGCACACTACCGCCTCCGGCAGGGCGGGACAGACAACTGTTGACTGGGGGGAATCCAGGGCGTGTCGACGCCCTAACCGGTTACTATCCGCCACCGGTCCGGCGGTACTTGACGTGAGGGCGAGCATACATATTAGTATGGGATGGCTTCCCACAGTATAGAGAGCCACCACCGATCCGTAAGAAGTCCTTACCGTCGCTCGAGGGGAGAGATGCGTCCGAAGCTGGCAGCGGACTAACTCGTGTCTCGCCAGCAAAAACGCCGCAGGCGTTTCGAGGCCGTCTCGACGATCCACCGCGCTCGCCGCTCCGAACCGAACGTCTCACGAACTCAGACCTCGCTATCCTCGAACGAGAACGTCCCAGTTGGACCTTTTTCCGCTCGCTCACGTTGTTCGCTCGCGCAAAAATCTCCACCAAAAAACGCCATCGAAACATCGAAGCCGTCTCGACGATCCACCGCGCTCGCCGCTCCGAACCGAACGACCCGCGAACTCAGACCTCGCTATCCTCGAACGTGAACGTCCCGTTTCGTTGAATCACGTCACCGTCGACCTCAAGGCGGGAGTCCTCGCTAACGTCCGTGATGAGATCGACGTGGACCGCCGAGTCGTTGCCGGACTCGCCGTCGGGGAGACAGGCGTCGTAGGCCCGGCCGAGCGCCAGATGGACGGTATCACCCATCTTCTCGTCGAAGAGGATATTGTCCGTGTAGCGGTCGATACCTCGGTTCATTCCGATTCCGAGTTCGCCCAGCCGGCGCGCTCCGTCGTCCGTCTCGATGATCTCGCCGATCACGTCCCCACCCTGCTCGGCGTCGTAATCGACGACCTCGCCCTCGGCGAACTCGAGGCGGACGCCCCGGACGGACTCCCCCCGTATCGTCATCGGGACGTCTAAGGTCACCTCGCCCTCGGTCGCGGAGGGTGCAGTGAAGACCTCGCCGCTGGGCAGGTTGTGCGAGTCGTAGGCGACCGACGCGGCGCTGTTGACCGCCGTCCGGCCCTCGATCCGCATCGTCAGGTCGGTCCCCCTCGAGACGAGTCGTACCTCGCTCCCCTCGTCGAGCAACGCTTTCAACTGGGCCATCTCCTCGGCCAGCGACTCCCAGTCGCGGAGGATCGCGTCGTACGCGAACTCTTGGTACTCCTCGTACGCCATGTTGGCCTGCTGGGCGAGCGAGCGCGTCGGGTGGACCGTCGACACCCAGCGGGTTCCCAGTCGGCGATCGCGAATCTCGCTTCTGGCCTCGTTGTACGCTCGCCGCCGGTCGCCGGTAACGTCGGCCGTCGCACTCGTATTCCGCCCGCCGCCGAGCGAGAGATAGACGTCGGCGTTCTCGACCAGCGCGAGTTCGTGAGCCGGATTCGCGTCGAAATCGCCGTCGTGGGCCCGGAGATAGGCCCGCGTGATTTCGCCCGAGCCGTAGGTCGCGAGCAGGTTCGCGCCCCGCTCGCCGAGTGTTTCGGCGACGGCGACCGCCAGCTCGTGCGCGTCCGGCCCCACCGACAGAACGACGTCGTCGCTCGCTTCGACGCGAGCGCTCCAGTCGACCAGCACCTCGGCGTGTTCGCGTACGCGTTCGTCCATGATCGTTCCTCTCGAGCGGGATCCTATAGTAGCCACTGATGCGGTCTACTGTACCGATGTACCGGCGCAACCGCAGGACGGTTCGCGGTTGCTCCGGGAATGATTTACAACAGTCCGTCTGAGACGAGTGCGATACCGATCGCTACCCGTCGCGCGATCGGCCCGGACGGATTCTGACGAGGAGAAATCAGGCGGCGTGCGCCTCCTCGGCGGTGAGCCCCTCGCGCGAGCGCACGAGCGAGACGATAGCGTAGACGATCGGCGTGTCGAGGAGGGCGATCGCGAGTTTCAACAGGTACTGGCCGACCATCAACGAGAGGATGACGTCAGTCGGGAGAACGACACCGACGCCGAGGGCGGCAGGTGCGACGGCGAACGCGACCGAGACGAAGATGACGGTATCGATCGCCTGGCTGCTCGCCGTCGACGCGATGTTGCGGAGCCAGAGTTTCTCGGAGCCGGTGTAGTCCCGAATCCGGTGAAAGACGATCACGTCCCAGTTCTGACTCACGAGATAGGCCAACAGGCTCCCGAGGACCACGTTCGTCGACGCACCGAGTGCCGTCTCGAACGCAGCGGGATCGACGCTCGAGGGGGCGGCCGGCGCGGCGATCGTCGACCAGACGAGCGCGAGGACGACGAAGTTCAGGACGAACCCCACGTTGACGACGATCTGGGCCGCGCGGCGGCCGTACAGTTCGGTGTAACAGTCGCTCGCGAGGAACGTCAGCGCGTACGCGAGGGCCGCCCCGGGCAACGCGAGCTGTGCCCCCGTCACCGGGAGCGCGACCGGGAGTTCGAACGCGAGTACCTTCGACGCGGTCAACTGCGCGGTGACGAGTGCGGTCACGAAGAGACCGATCAGCGCGACCTGCGCGATCGTCGGCGCTCCTCGGGCCTCTGTCCGGTTCATACCGCGGCATACCCATCGGAACCACCTAAACGATACTATTCCGGTGCACCTCGAGGGTGACTACAGTCCGCAAAGGATATTCCCACCAGGCAGTCGTCGACCGTGAGCGAGTCCCGGAATCGTCCCTTGAATCGTCTCCGGAATCGTCCTCGAGTCGATCACAGCCGTCCGTCGAGCCGCGGCCGGTTCTGGACGGACGGTCGGTCGAATTCGAGCGTGAACGGCGAAATCGGTGGCTTCTCGTCCGCTTCCCGCTGGGAGGAATCGTCCACCCCTCCCTCGAGCCGGCTCGTGTTCCGTCTCGTGGGGGTCACCGATTCGCTATCGCCGGCGCCAATACCTCTGAGATATAGAAAAACCGACTTCGATGTTTTCACCGCTACAGTCCGATGACCGTCGGGTTCACGACAAAATTATTTTTGTTTCGACAGTATATCCGTAACACAACTGTTATACGTGTCCCGGGCTTCGATTGAATTGCAATGGCGAAAGGAAACGTTGATTTCTTCAACGACACAGGCGGCTACGGTTTCATTGAGACGGACGACGCAGACGATGACGTTTTCTTCCACATGGAAGACGTTGGCGGTCCGGACCTCGAAGAAGGCACAGACATCGAATTCGATATCGAACAGGCCCCCAAGGGCCCCCGCGCCACCAACGTCACCCGCCTGTAAAATGGCTTTTCACGTTCGGTAACGGGTTTCACATTCGATTATCATTCTTCAACACATGACACGATAGCCAGCGACGGCTTCGTGACATCGATACTAGACAATCGAGTCATCCGTACTGACAGTGTCGAACCGCGACAACCAGTCAACTCGATGAGTGTTATTTCGTTTGAGCGACCGTGAGCGGTCTGTTTCGTTTTGCGTAACTTTCATGAAATCCGTTATAAGTCTCTAGACGGGCTCTCTGTACGGCTCCGTAACCGGATTTAGCATGTTCTTACGAAATGAAACGCGAGATATTAGTCTGACTGACTTTGTTAGCTTCGGTGAACGTATACGGAACGGTTGATACGAAATCGATAACAAATAGCCGGGCGCCCGTTCGTTCACTCGAGTACAAAATGGACGATTTGACAGGGTTTCAACGAGACCTTCTGTACGTGATCGCAGGGGCTGATCAGCCCTCCGGCCAGGACGTGAAAGACGAAGTCGAGTCATACTACAACAGCGAGATCAATCACGGCCGGTTGTATCCAAATCTCGACACACTGGTCAACAAAGACCTTGTCGAGAAGGGGGAGCTCGATCGACGAACCAACTACTACGAGATCAGTGACCGCGGCCGACAGACGATCGAGCAGCGCCGGGAGTGGGAACAACAGTATATCGACGACTAGTTCGACACCCACCAGTCCTGCACTCTCCGCCCCGGTAGCCGGGCGACACGCACCGACGGGAACGTCCGATATCGGCTGATAGCAGGTGCTATAGGCGACACTCACGGAAATCGATCCGGTGTGACCGAGCAGGTGACGGCAGAACCCGCTCGGACACCGTCATCAGCGGGTACCTGTCGGCAGAAACGGTCCCGTTTCACCACTCGATAGAGACAGTATCCGCGGTTTTCGTTCCGGCAGCTGTCTCCGCCCTTCGTTCTACCACTACTGACAGGGCGGGGCTGAGACGGTCGGCTGGAAGTCCGTCCTGAAGCACCCTCGATACGATATGGACTTACACCGAAACCAGTTGCAACCGACCGTCTGCCTCCTCGATGACCGCGAACCGAATCCCCTCGAGTTGCAATCACGAGCCCCAATCGCTCGTTCAACTCGACTCGATCGACCGTTCTGGGCCCGTCAGCCACAGAGGGTCCCTCGAGTTCGCCTCCTCGCCTCACGTCTACCCCGAAACCCAGAACTACTTACGTCGGGAGAGCCGTTAATTCACTAACCGAAATAGGCGCTGTCCCTGGCACGGTCGGGACTGAGCCTTCGATTCGAGCCACCGCGGACGTTATCGAAGCCGGCTCACGTCGCAGGACGCCGTTCCCCGCAGCCATTCCGGCTGCACGACTGTCCACGGGACTGCTATGATCGGCCCTACCAACAATGGAAATTGAAATTGCGACAATTGGCGGTTACGAGGAAGTCGGGCGACAGATGACGGCGGTCCGCGCCGGTGACGACATCGTGATCTTCGACATGGGACTGAACCTGTCGAAGGTTCTCATTCACGACAACATCCGAACCGAAGGAATGCACAGCCTCGACCTGATCGACATGGGAGCCATCCCGGACGACCGGATCATGAGCGACCTCGAGGGAGACGTCAAAGCGATCGTCCCCACCCACGGCCACCTCGACCACATCGGTGCGATCAGCAAACTCGCACACCGGTACGACGCACCCATCGTCGCGACGCCGTTCACGCTCGAACTCGTCAAAGGCGAACTCGAGGAGGAAGGGAAGTTCAACACCGAGAACGAACTCGTCAAAATGGACGCCGGCGAGACGATGTCGATCGGCGACTCCGGGGCAGTCGAACTGGAGTTCGTCAACGTCACCCACTCGATCGTCCAGGCGATCAACCCCGTTCTCCACACGCCCGAAGGCGCAGTCGTCTACGGGCTCGACAAACGGATGGACCACACGCCCGTCATCGGCGACCCGATCGACATGGAGCGCTTCCGCGAGATCGGCCGCGAGGGCGAGGGCGTCCTCTGTTACATCGAAGACTGTACCAACGCGAACAAAAAGGGACGAACACCCTCCGAGAACGTCGCGCGCGAACACCTCCGGGACGTCCTCTACAGCATGGAGGACTACGACGGCGGCATCGTCGCCACCACCTTCTCGAGCCACATCGCCCGCGTGAAATCCCTCATCGAATTCGCTCGAGATATTGATCGCACGCCGATCCTCCTCGGCCGTTCGATGGAGACGTACTCCGGGACCGCGAAACAGATCGGGATCGACTTCCCCTCTGACGTCGAGATGGTCGGCTACCGCCAGTCCATCGAGCAGACGTTCGAACGCATCATGAACGAAGGCAAGGAGAACTTCCTACCCGTCGTCACCGGCCACCAAGGTGAGCCTCGAGCGACGCTCACGCGAATGGGGCGCGGCGAAACGCCGTACGAACTGGAGGACGGCGACAAAGTCGTCTTCTCCGCTCGAGTGATTCCGGAGCCGACGAACGAAGGCCAGCGCTACCAGGCCGAAAAGCTACTCCGCATGCAAGGTGCACGCATCTACGACGAGGTCCACGTCTCGGGTCACCTCTGTCAGGAGGGTCACTACGAGATGCTCGATGCGCTGCAGCCCGAGCACGTCATTCCGGCCCACCAGAACATGAGCGGCTTCTCAGGATATGTCGACCTCGCCTCCAATCGCGGATACAAGCTCGGACGCGATCTCCACGTTACCTCGAACGGAAACGTCATCCAGCTGGTCTAAGCGACCGCTGCTGCGGCTATTTTCTTTTTGCAGGTTTTGAATAGCGAGCAACGGCGTCATCGTGCTTAAATGAAGCAAAAAACCCACACAGCAGTTGCTGTGTGGGTATTAGTATGAATAGGAGCGGCGAATCGGATCTCCCAGAGGCTCGCGCACTCCAGTACTCACCGAAACGTAGGCGAGCTTATCTTCCGTGTTCGGGATGGGTACGGGAGGTACCTCGCCACTGTGGCCGCTGTAATGCCGATCGGCGGAATCGAACCGCCGTCAGACCACGATCGGTCGCTCGACCGGATTGGTCGATATGAGTGGAGGCGGCGAAACGAGTTTCCCAGAGGCTCGCGCACTCCAGTACTCACCGTAACGCTG
>NZ_JAQIVI010000294.1 GCF_028618695.1 Natrinema soli
GCGTGCGGCATGGCCCGTCATAGGTGGCCGAACTCGAGGGCGAGCGCGAGTCCGGCGGCGGCCACCGTGGCGAGGCCGGCCAGCACGTGGCTGGTATCGGTCTTGTAGGCCTTGTAGTCGGAGACCATCAGTGGGCAGGCGACGCAGATCACGAGTCCGGCCAGCCAGCCGTTCCAGGCCCCGACGAAGGCGGCGAGGAAGTAGTTCGTGACGACGACGAGGTTCGTGTGGACGACGGTGGTGCCGTGATAGAAGCTGGCCCCGTCGTCGGAACCGAAGCCCTCGCTGTTGTGCCGAACCAGTCGGAGTCCGCCGAACGCGAGGACGAGAAAGCCGACGACGAGGCTGGCGAATACGCCCGGCGCGAGGACGAAGTGGTACAGGAGCACCGCCGGCACCAGATACGCGAAGATGTCGATGAACGAGTCGACCTGCCGCCCGAACGGCGAGGACGTGCCCGTCCGACGGGCGTACCAGCCGTCGGCTTTGTCGAGACAGAACGCGGCGAACATGGCCAACAGCCCCCAGTTCGGTTCCCCGCCCACGAACAGGAGCGCGCTGGCCCAGCCGACGAACAGTGCGCCGAGGCTGATGTAGTCCGCGCCGGTGAGCTGTTCGAACACGTTCGTCCTGTCGGCCGCGTTCACGACCCGCCGATCGGCGGGATCGAACCGGTTCCAGACCCCTCGGATCGCCTCACGCAGTTCACCCGTCATTCGCTCGAGTGGAGCATCGACAGGAACAGGTATAAATCTGCCCTGTGAACTATTTACTTAGAAATATTCTATATACCTATAGTCGACTTCATTCATCTCGGTACCGATCGGTAGTCGGTCACTGCCGTGACGCCCCTCCTGCGATCCGTTCTACTCGAGCGAGCGCCCGCTACCGTGCTTTCGTCGATCGATGCGAGAACGGTCCGATCCTGACGTAGCGACGACGCTGACGAGGTTCGAAGCCGTGGCGTTCGAACAGCCGTCGAGAGGGGCTGTTGTCGAGTGCGACGAGCGCGGTGGCACGCCCGGCTCCGCGTTCATGCGCCCGTCGGCAGGCTTCGGCGACGATTGCCGTCGCGATCCCGCAATTCCGGTGGTCGGGATCGGCGAAGACGCGTCTGATGTAGGCTCCGTCGAACGCCAGCGTTCGCTCCAGCGGGTCGATCTCGTGGGCGGCGTCGATCGAAGTAAAACAGTAGCCTCGAGGCCGGCCGTCCTCGAGTGCGGCGATCACCTGCTCGTCGGGACGGAGCTCGTCGACGGGTGCATCCAGCGACGTGACTCGCGCCGGCTCACAGACCTCGACCGAGTACGACCGCTTCCCGTCGGTATCGAAGGTGGTCCCCTCGAGCGTCGTGACGTACTCGATCATCACCGTCGCCGTGATCCCGAGCTGTGCGAGCGTATCGTAGGCGGTACGACCGTACCGATTTCGGGTCAGCCGCCAGAGTTCGGGCATCAGTCGTCTTTCACCGGCGATGGAATAAATAGTTAGTGACGAAACGGAGCCGACTCCGGTGTGTAGCGTTCGATCTGACCGAGTTTCGTTATAGATATATAGAACACTACAGGTCCTTATAGGCGCTCGAGCGCTACCCCGGATCGCGATCCATGTCCGAACAGACCAGACGCGATGTGCTACGGCTCGCGACGGCAACGACCGCCGCCGGCGTTCTCACGCTCGGTTCGGCGGCGACCGCACAGTCGAACGAAACCGAGTGGCAACGAGTCGAGTCACCGACCGGAAAGGCGCTGAACGACGCCGTCGACACCGCTGCGGGACCGTTCGCGGCCGGGGCGGACGGCAACGTCCTCGCCCGACGCGAGAATGGCTGGCAGAAAGTCGTCGCCTACGGGCCGCAGGCCCGCAGCCGTCGGCTGACCGGAATCGACGCCACCGACGACGGCAACGCCGTCTGGTTCGTCGGCGGGAGCGGCGTCATCGGCGAGTACAACGTCGAGACGAAGACGCTAACGAACTACTCCGCGCCGAACGGCATGACGAGTACCTGGGAGGACTGCGCGGTCCGGGGAACCGCCGGCGAGAACGAGCGCGTGTACTTCGTCAACGGCTCCGGGGAACTCCTCGTCGGCGTCCGCCAGGACAGCGGCGCGATGCAGTACGAAGACGTGATCAAACCCGGCGGCGGCTCGACGATCCCCGGCATCGACTTCCACGCTCGAGGGGCGGGACACGTCTGTTCGACGAGCCAGTTCGTCGCGGAGACGGCCGACGGCGGCGGAACGTGGGAGCAGATCGGCATCGACTTCGCGGGCGGCGCGTTCTTCGACCTCGCGAGTCAGGACCCGAAAGACGTGAACGTCGCCGCCGGCTCCGGGATCGTCTATCGGTACGACGGCTTCCGCTGGACGCCCCACGTCGTCGACGGCAAGCGTCGGGCGATCCGTGCGATCGACCGCGACGGGGCCGACGGACTCGCGGCCGGC
>NZ_JAQIVI010000295.1 GCF_028618695.1 Natrinema soli
GCCGCGGCGGCCGCGCGGCTGGCCGACCACGACATCGAGACGCTCGTCCTCGAGCGCGGGACCGAAGCGGGCTCGAAGAACGTCTCCGGCGGGCTGCTCTACGCCGAGGACTCGGCCCCCTATACGCTCGACGACCTCTTCGACGGCTTCCGCGAGGAAGCCGCCGAGCGGCCGGTCACGGACTACTACATCCACAACGTGGCCGGAAACTCGGTCAAGACCTACGATCTGGCCGATCTCCACGAACACGATACCGACTGGTGTGACGCCGTCCTCCGCCGCGAGATGGACTCCTGGCTCGAGCAGCGGGTCCACGAGAAGACGAGCGAGACCGGCGGCGGTGTCCTGACGAACGTGCGGGTGAACGGCCTGCTCGAGGAGAACGGCGAGATCGTCGGCGTCACCTGCGACGAACTCGACCCGATTAGAGCCGATCTGATCGTCGCGGCCGACGGCGTCAACTCCGAACTCGCCCGCGAGGCGGGACTGATGGACTGGGAAGAGCCCGACGAGTGGTTCCAGGGCGTCAAGGCCGTCGTCGATATGGATCCCGACGCGATCGACGACCGGTTCGATATCGGGCCGGACGAGGGCGCGGCCCACCTGTTCTCGGGCGACCTCTTCGAGGACGTCCGCGGCGGCGGGTTCCTCTACACGAATGAGGACTCGCTCTCGATCGGGACCGTCTTCCACCTCGACAGCCTCGTCGAGCGGGAGGCCGAACCTCACGAGCTGCTCGACGCCTTGTTGACCCACCCGCTGCTGGCGGGCTGGTTCAAAAACGAGTATCACGAGCGGGAGTACGCGGCGAAGCTCGTCCCCGACTCGAAGAAGGTCGCCCACCGCGAGCCCTATCGCGATCGACTCGTGCTCGTCGGCGACGCCGCCGGCCAGATGCAGGCCCAGGGACCGATCATCAAGGGCATGAACCACGCCGTCACGGCGGGGGCGCTCGCCGCCGAGGCATTCGCCGTCACCCGCGGCAACAGCGACCCGGACGCTGCGGGCCGCCGATACACGAAGATGCTCGAGGACTCGGGGACGATGGATAAGCTCCGCCCCCGGCAGTACGAGCTGAGCCGGACCGTCGGCGAAAACGACACCGTTACCGCGGCGGTCGAACGGGTGCTGGACTCGCCGATCGGCTCGCTCGCGGTCGGCAATCCGGTCGCGGATCGCCTGCTGCAGCGGGCGTACAACTCGCCGTTCCTCGTGTCGATGCTCCCCGATACGAAGACCGGCTACGTCTCCCTGCCGACGCTGATCGCCGAGGAGCACGGCAAGACGATCCACTGGGAGAACGAGATCGACCCGCCGACCCTCGAGGAGCGCATCGGCGACCTGACCTACGATACCGACGTGGGCAATCCGCACATCGAACTCAACGACGAATCCGACGCGGCAAGCGGCGCTGCCGTCAGCGCCTGTCCGGTCAGCGCCGCGGACTTCGGCGGCGGCTGTTACCGCTCGGAGACGGTCAAAACGAACGGCAGCGAGGAGACGCTGATTAGCCTCGACACGCAGCCCTGCGTCGAGTGTGGCACCTGTGCGATCGTCGCCGACACCGAGTGGGAACACCCCCGAGGCGGCAAGGGCGTCGACTACCGCGAGGGGTAACGTGAGTCGGTACGGTCCCCGGATCGCCGCGCTCGCCCGCCGGGCCGAGCGCGAGCGGGCGGCGATCGAGTGCGAACACCGATCGGTCGATGGGGACGGTAGTGGCGTCGACCCCGACGACGCCGACGCGTATCTCCGAGACGGTGCCGGGCAAGCCATCTGGCTCTACGTCGAAGCACGAACCGGCGGCCGACTGGTGCCGTTTACCGAACCCGAACTCGAGGCGCTCGAGGACGCGATGAACCGCTGGCTCGAGTGTTACGCCTCCTGTCACGGTGTCGCCCTCGAGGCCGAGTTCACGGTCCGCGAGGCGGCGGAGCTACTGCTCGAGACACGGAACGTGATCGACACGGCGCAACTGTTGACGGGCGTGCCCGAGCGTCGCCGTGGCTGACGGGCAAGCGCGCTCGAACCTAGATCACGGTCAGAGTTAATTAGTTTCTGTCCTTCTCTCGATGATGATGTTCTGATACGGAAACCGGCGAGACACCGCCTCAAACCGACCCGTACTTGACTTCCACGCAGTAGACGGGTATCCGACTATTCCCGTTGAGAGCAAAGTCACGGTGATGGCACGAGACGATCGGTTATCCAGACGAGGCATGCTCAAGCTAACAGGTGTCGCGACATCAACGGCGTTCGTCGCCGGCTGCGGCGGTGGTGGCGGCAACGGGAACGGCGGCAACGGCGGCAACGGCGGCAACGGCGGTGGCGGCGACGGTTACGAGATCGAACCAGACACGGAGATCGATTTCAGCGGCCAGACCAGCGAATGGCAAGGCCTCGCGCCGTCTTCGATCGAAGGGGAATCGAATCCGACGCTCATTCTCCAGTCCGGCGAGACGTATACGATCGGCTGGTCGGAGGGTGACGATCAGGCGCACAACCTGGAGCTACGGGACAGTAACGGTGAGGTCATCGACGACTACACAACGGGCAGTCCGACCGCGGATCCGGCGGAGGTCGAGCCGTTCGAGTTCGAGGCGAGCGACGACATCGCCGTCTACCGCTGTGAGCCACATCCCCAGATGGAAGGCGAGATTCAGGTTCAAGACGGCGGCGGTGGCGGTGGTGGGAACGAGACCGACGGGAACGAAACTGGCGGTAACGAAACCGGTGGCAATGAGACCGGCGGGAACGAAACAGGCGGCAACGAAACCGGCGGCAACCTGACCGGGTAGATACGGCCACCGCGAAAATACGTTCTCGTGTCGGATCGTCCGATTAGTAGATGAGTTCGTCGTCGTTTTCGACCATGTAGAGCGTCCGCGCGGCGATATTGACCGTGTGGTCGCCGACGCGCTCGAGGTCGCGAATCGTCAACAGGAGCCGCGACACGTCCTGTAGCAACTGCTCGACCTCGTTCGGCGAATCGAGTTCGCGCTCGATGAGGTCGCGGACGACGATCTCGCTGGCCCGTTCGGCGAACTGATCGAGTTCGTCGTCACGGGCCGCGAGTTCTCGACAGGTTTCGGTATCCTCGGTATCGTAGGCGAGCATCGCGTCCTCGAGCATGTCGAGGGTCAGATCGCCCATCTCCTGAACGTCGACGTCGGGGAACAGGTCCTGTTCGGCGTCGAACGTGTACTCTCCGAGGTTCGTCGCGAGATCGGCGATCCGCTCGAGATCGGTGATGATCTTGAACGAGGCGGCGATAAAGCGCAGGTCGCTCGCCACCGGCTGCTGCAGCGCGAGCAGGTCGATACAGTCCTGCTCGAGATCGAGATACATTCGGTTGATCTCGCCGTCACCCTCGATCACTTCGCGGGCGAGGTCTTCGTCTTTCTGCTCGAGGGCGTCGAGCCCCATGCGAAGGCGTTCCATGACGACTTCGCTCATGTAGAGAACGTCCTCACGGAGCTCCGTGAGTTTCTCCTGGTAGGATTGTCTGGCCATGTCTGTGAAAGCTCGCTCGTCCCTGATAAAGACTGCGTGCGAACGCATCGCGTCGCCGGCTACGGTGTGAGCAGCCCCTTCGGAGACGCCGTCCTCGAGCTCGGCGATCCCGAGGGTGTCCTCGACTCGAGACGCACGCTCGTGGGGAAGCCACGACGGCCGAGCCGGAGCGATTTCGGCCGGCGTCGAGGAAACTACGGGGATCGCTCGGGTGTCGTTTCAGGGGCACGCGAGACGGCCTGCTGGCCGAGATCGTATTTCATGCCGAGCAAGCCGCCGAGGAGCACGGTTACGGCGATGATCGATATCAGCATATTCAGTAGCAGCCAATCGGCGGAAACCCCGTACAGCGTGGGGTCGAACGGGGCGAACGGACGGACGCCGCCGCTCAGGAAATCGAGGAGGACGTGCGAGCCGAACCCGACGGCGGCGGCCCGCCAGGGGCCGAACGCGGCGAGGAGGACGGTTAGAGCGATCCCGGCCAGCAGCGAGTGTGTCAATCCCCGATGCATCCACAGCGTCCCCTCGACGTAGCCGAGTTCGACCAGCGGCCGAAAGACGAACGTATCGATATCGGGGATGGCCGCCGCGAGCGCCGCGACGAGGTACGGTTCCGGCCGTCCGGATCGAAAGAGCAACACGACGAGTGCCAGACTGATCAAAATGTGGACCCCGTTTGCTACCATGTGGATTGGTACCATGGCACGCAAACGGATAAACGGTACTGTCAGTACCGGACAGTGATCAGCGGGAGGACTATCCGAATTTGCCGGTGATGTAGTCCTCGACGCGCTCGTGTTCGGGATTCTCGAATATCTTGTCGGTGTTATCGAACTCGACGAGTTCGCCGCCGGTCAGGAAGACCGCCGTCTTATCCGAGATGCGAGCCGCCTGCTGCATGTTGTGCGTGACGATGATGACCGTGTACTCCTCGGCGAGATCCTCGATCAAGTCCTCGATCTTCGAGGTCGCGACCGGGTCCAGCGCCGAGGCCGGTTCGTCCATCAGTATCACGTCCGGATCGGGCGCGATCGCTCGAGCGATGCACAGCCGCTGTTGCTGGCCGCCCGAGAGTTCCAGGCCGCTCGAGTCGAGTTGCCCCTCGACTTCCTCGAGTAACGCCGCTCGCTCGAGGGCGGTCCGGACCTTCTCGTCGACGTCGTCGTCTTTCCCCTGGACTTTCAGTCCGTACGCGACGTTGTCGCGAATGCTCTTCGGGAAGGGGTTCGGCGACTGGAAGACCATGCCAATCTTTCGGCGCAGGGCGACCGGATCGACGTCCTCGTCGTAGACGTTCTTGCCGTCGAACAGCAGTTCGCCGTCGACGCGGGCGCTGTCGACGAGGTCGTTCATTCGATTGATACACCGGAGGAACGTCGATTTCCCACAGCCCGACGGGCCGATGATGGCCGTGACTTGCTTTTCGGGAATTTCGATGTCGACGTCGTCGAGCGCCTGTTCTTCGCCGTAGTAGACGCTCAGATCTCGCGCCTCGAGGATCGTTCGATCCGTCGTCGTTTCCCCCTCGGCGTCGCCGCGGTCGGCGAGGCTGTCGGTTCCCGGCGTCGGCGCTGGTTGATCGGTGGTCGATTCCGTTTCCGAGGAAGTCATCTGTTCGTTAGTCATTGTCAGGTGCGCTGTTGATAGCGGTTCCGAATGATGATCGCGATCGAGTTGATCGTGAGCAGGACGACGAGCAGCGTGACGACGCCGGCGGCGACGACGCCGTACTGGAACTCCGTCTGCGGGTAGGACGCCCAGTTGTAGATCTGCAGGGGCATGGCGCTGACCTTGCTAAAGAGGCTGTTGGGCATCCCGAAGACGGTCGTCGGCGCGGCGATCATGATCAGCGGTGCCGTCTCGCCGATGGCGCGCCCGAGCGCGAGGATGGTTCCGGTCATGATACCGGGCATCGCTCGCGGCAGGACGACGTTCCGAATCGTCTGCCACTTCGTCGCGCCCATCCCGTAGGAGGCCTGTCGCTGGGTGTCCGGCACCGCCCTGATCGCCTCCTGAGACGAGATGATGACGATCGGGAGGATCAGCAGGCCGACGGTGAACGCCGCCGCCAGCACCGTCCCGTACCCGAATCCGAGGATCCCGACGAACAGTCCCAGTCCCAACAGGCCGTAGACGACCGAGGGGACGCCCGCCAGGTTCGCGATGTTGAGCTGGATGAATCGCGTGAGGTAGCCGTCGTCGGCGTACTCCTCGAGGTAGACAGCAGCCCCGACGCCGACCGGGAACGTGAGCAGCGCGATCAACAGCATGATCGCGATGGAGCCGATCAGGGCGGGGAGGAACCCGGCCTCGTTCGGATTCGGATGCGGCGGACTCGTGAGGAAACCCCAGTCGAGCCAGCCGACGGCGTCGACGGCGACGTTCGCCAGTAGGGCCGCGAGCGAGACGATTCCGACGAGGGTCGCCGCCAGCGCGAGCAGGCGGAACGCGACGTCTTTCGTCCGGCTGACCTGCCCGAAGCCGGAGTCGGCGGGCGCGTCACGCGTGTCGGCCGCCATTAGCGATACACCTCCCGATAGCGCGAGGCGACGAGTTCACTGATGAGGTTCATGACGAAGGTGATGACGAACAGCGTCAGTCCGACCGCGAAGAGGCTCTTGTACGCTTCGCCCTGGCCGACGATGTCGCCCGTCCCGATCTGGACCATCGCGGCGGTCATTGTCTGGATCGAGTTGAGGAACAGTCCCGCCGGATCGGTCACGTCGGCCATCCGGGGGGTCTGTCCCGCGGCGATGGCGACGATCATCGTCTCGCCGATCGCGCGCGACAGGGCGAGAATGAACGACGAGAAGATCCCCGAGAGCGCGGCCGGCACGACCACCGACGTCGAGACGGTGAACTTCGTCGCGCCGAGGCCGTAACTGGCCTGCCGAAGTGAATCGGGGACCGCGCTCATCGCGTCCTCGCTGATCGAGGAGACCATCGGGATGATCATGATCCCGACCATGATCGACGCCGACAGCGTGTTGAACGTCGAGAGCGGCAAGAACGTATCGAGTGCCGGCGTGACGTAGACGAGCGCGAAGTAGCCGTAGACGACCGTCGGGACGCCCGCCAGCACCTCGAGTGCGGGCTTGAGGTAGGCTCGTCGGCGCTCGGAGGCGTATTCGCTGAGATAGATCGCGGTCAGCAGACCGATGGGGAGGGCGACCGCCGCCGCGCCGACGGTGACCGCCAGCGTGCCCGAGATCAGCGGCAGGACGCCGAACGAAGTCGGCTCGTTCGTCGGGCTCCACCGCGTGCCCGTGAGGAACTCGACGGGCGAGACCTGCGCGAAGAAATCGACCGCGTCGACGAGCAGCGTCAGGATGATCGCGACGGTCGTCAGGATCGACAGGAGAGCACAGAGCATGAAGAGATAGCGAAACGCCGTGCCCCGCGCCGTGCGGATCCCGTCGTGAGAGAAGTCCGGCTGGCTCATTCGGTCACCTCCGCGATCGCGTCCTCGAGTTTCTCGAGGTTCTCGTCGCGCTGCTCCTCGGTGATCGGCACGTAGCCGACGTCGGAGACCAGATCCGTCGCGGAACGTTCCATGTAGAAGCGGGCGAAGTCACGGACCGCGGGTTCGGCGAGCGATTCCTTCGCGACGTAGATGAACAGCGGTCGCGAGAGGGGCGTGTACTCGCCGGATTTGGCCGTTTCGATCGACGGCTCGACGCAGCCGTCCCCGTCGTCGATCGAGAGCGCCTTGATCGAGTCCGGGTTCTCGCTGTAGTACGAGAAGCCGAAGTAGCCGAGTGCGGCCTCCGAACCCCGGACCCCCTGTACGATCGTTCGGTCGCGCTCGGTCGCGTAGTAGTCGCTTCGGTGGTTCAGCTCCTCGCCGAGGACCGCCTCGTTGAAGTAGTCGAACGTGCCCGACGTCGTCGCAGCGCCGTACAGCTCGAACTCCTGATCGGGCCACTCCTCGTCGATATCGCTCCAGCGCTGGGCACCGTCAGCCTGCCAGATCTCCTGTAGCTGTTCGACGGTGAGACAATCGACCCAGTCGGCCTCGGGGTTGGCGACGACTGTCAGCGCGTCCGTCGCGATCTGAAACTCGAGCGGCGTGACGTCGCTCCCTTCACACTGTTCGACTTCGGCGTCGGCGATCGCCCGACTCGCGTTGTTAATGTCGGTCCGTCCCGCACAGAAGAAGTTCCCGAACCCACCGCCCGTCCCGGTCTTGCTGAGCGAGAGGTTGACGGTCGGGTTTTCTTCGGAGAATGCGGACGCGATCGCCTCGGTCACGGGAAATACCGTACTGCTTCCCGCGATGTTTACGCTGTTGCCCTCCGCGGCGAAGACGCCGGTGCAGCCGGCCAGTCCACCGGAGAGGGCAACGCTTGCCGCGGCGAGAAAATCACGTCGGCCGGATCCGGCCGACAAAGACGCCGTGGTATCTCTCGACATCACCAAATCGAAGTCACAGAGCAGGTAAGTATACTACTATGTGTCCTATATAGTTCTATTTACTCCGTTCGCCGGTTCGTGGGGCGAGGCATAGTAGCGCTCACGGCGCGCTGAACGTATATATGTGCCACTAGTTGGCGTCCGTCACGTTCAGCTGCACTGGTAGTTAGTGGGGAGAGAGAACGATAGTCCAGACATATATAGACAAGACGGGGGAGCAGAAACGATCCAACGGTCGCATCAGCCGAGCAGGTCCTCGTCGCTCTCGAGCGCGTACAGCGTCCGGGCGGCCACGTTCACCGCGTGATCCCCAACGCGCTCGAGGTCGCGAACGATCACGAACGTCCGAGAGACGTCCGCGAGTACGTCTGCGACTGGCGGGCCGCCGGCCTCGTTCCCGACTCGCCGCTCCTCGTTCGTCCCGCCTTCGGCGCGGAGTTCGATGAGAGTCCGCACGACGCGCTCGGCGACGCTGGTACAGCGGGCGTCCAGTTCGTCGTCGCGCGCTGCGACCGCAAAACAGCCGTCTGCGTCGTCCGTGACGAACGCCTCGATCGCCCGCTCGAGTTGCTCGAGCGCGAGCGCGGCGATCCGTTCGAAGTCGACGTCCGGAAGCGCCGGGGCCGATCCGGTCGAATCCCGCGCGTACTCGGCCAGGTTGGTCGCGAGGTCGCCG
>NZ_JAQIVI010000296.1 GCF_028618695.1 Natrinema soli
ATCCTGCCGAGCGCCATCGGCTTCAGCACAACGACGTCGGCCGCGTCGGTCATCAGCGGCCGGTCGGGCACCGCGTCCATATCGCCTACGGTTCGCGGTGTCCCGGACGCGCCGCCCCGGTAGCGTCCCGTGTGGCCCGCGGGGGAGGAGCGACAGATAGTCTATATTACGTTCCGTCCAACTAATCACGGTCGGTAGGGGCCGAGTTCACTGACAAGCCCCGCGCCACCGTGCGCAGGGTCGTTGACCGGCCCTGTTTGTCACAAAAGCAGACTGATAACGATCCCATGCGATCGACTGCTGTCGCTCGCGAGACACCACGCGTCACTCGGGGGCGGGCAGATCGAAGGAGACGTCGGTGAGCGCTTCGGAGACCTCCCAGAGGCGCCGGGCGCGGTCGGCGTTGTACGAGCGGTCGCTCAAGCGTTGTTTCTTTGGCGCACCGCGCATACCCATGAATCCGCCGGGGCCGATGTAGTCGCCCCCGTCCACGTCGGGCGCCGTCGCCGCATATAGCATCGGGAGCGCCCCCTCCGCGGAGGACTGGGCAACGAGGGCGTTTGCGATCCGCATCGCCCACAGGCGAAGCGTTGATCCTTCCATCTCCGGCCCCCGTCGCTGGAGGTTCGTCGCGGCGTAGCCGGGGTGACAGCCGACGCTCGTGACGCTCTCGTTCGCCGTCCGGAGTCGTCTGTCGAGTTCGTATGCGAACATCAGGTTGGCGAGCTTGGTCTGCGCGTAGGCATCCCATTTGTCGTAGGCTGTTTCAGACTGAAGATCATCGAAGTCAATGTCGCCGCGCTCGTGGACGCCGCTGCTTTGGGTGACGACGCGCGTTTCGCCCGGCGTTTGCTTGAGTTCGTCGAGCAGCTCCCCCGTGAGGGCGAAGTGCCCGAGATGGTTGACGCCGAACTGTATCTCGAACCCGTCGGCGGTTTCGCGCCGCGGAATCGCCATGACGCCGGCGTTGTTACAGAGTACGTGGAGTGCGGACTGCTCGGCGAGGAACCGCTCGGCGAACGACCGGACGGAGCTGAGATCCGCCAGGTCGAGTTTCATCACCTCCAGGAAGGCGCCATCGACGGTATCACGGATTTCGTTGCGGGCCGATCGCGCGCGATCGAGGCTTCGAGACGCCATCACGACGTGTGTGCCCTTCTGAGCGAGGGCTTTCGTCGCCTCGAACCCGAGGCCGCTGTTCGCTCCCGTGACAACGGCTGTGCGACCGGACTGATCCGGCATCGCTGCACGGTTCCAGGACTGGGTGCCATTACTATGAGTTGACTGGCGAGCCAGATGAACTTCTTGACCATCGAGCCGAACCAGCAAAACCGGAACTACTAGGCGGCCACCAGCGGAAGCAGACTGTATGGACGTCGGGCTTCTCGCGTTACCGGTTGTAGGATTCATTATCGGGGTGTTGGTCACACTGTTTGGCGGTGGGGGTGGGCGGTGTATCTGCCGGTATTGATCGTCGGATTCGGCGTCCCGTACAAGGTGGCCGTCCCGACGAGTATCGCCACCATCATCCCGACGACACTGTTCGGCAGTATCGGGCACTTCCGGGATGGGAACGTCGCCTGGCGTATCGGTTCGGTCGTGGTGTGCGGAACGATTGGCGAGACGTATCTCGGGACGCAACTCGCGGGGTTGTTCGCGAACGCCACGCTCGAACGGGCGTTCGGCCTGTTCCTCCTCGTTGTCGCCGGGGTTTCCGTCCTCCGCGGGGACGGCTTGCGCATGGAACAGGAGGGAGACAGGCGAGTGCGTGCTGTGGTGGCAATTGCGGTCGGTGTCGTTGCCGGAATTGCGACGGCAGTGTTCGGAATTAGCGGGACGCCGGTGCTTCTTCCGGGATTGTCCCTGCTGGGCCTCTCCGCACAGGTGGTCGTCGGCACCAGCGTGTTCGTCATCCTCGGCAACGCGGTCAGCGGCGTCTTCTGGTATGCGGAACTTCAGGGTATTGACTGGCGGCTCGTCGTGCTCTTCGGCTCTGGAACGGCCCTCGGGGCCATCGTCGCCCCGCGGTTCTATCGGTATCTGCCGGAGGAGACGACTGTGGCCGGCTATGAGAAACTGTTTAGTGCCGTGCTTGTCCTGACGGCACTCGCATTTCTCTTCGGTCTCGTGTGATAGTCGAGAATGTTCTTGGCTCGAACTGGCTAACACCGTGGCCGGTACGCGGAAGGAAAGCGGTGGTTTGTGACGGTGGTGGACTACTCCTTGTCGGGTGCGGCCTCTTCGGGCACCTGCCCTTCGACTAGATCCTCGTCGGCGTACTCCTCGCGGAGGTCCTTCTTCGAGAACTTGCCGGTCGCGGTCTTTGGCACTTTGTCGATCTGGATGAAGTCGTCGGGGAGCCACCACTTGGGGTAGTCCTCGGCAATCATCTCCTGGAGTTCGTCGGCCAGCGCGTCGGGGTCGGTCCCTTCCGTCGGGACGATGAAGGCAACAGGCCGCTCCTGCCAGCGCTCGTGGGGGACGCCCACGACGGCGGCTTCGGCCACGTCGTCATGGGCCATGATGGCGTTCTCGAGTTCGACCGAGGAGATCCACTCCCCGCCGGACTTGATGACGTCCTTCGCGCGGTCGACGATCTTGATGTAGCCGTCCTCGTCGACGGTCACCACGTCGCCGGTCTTGAGCCAGTTGCCCTCGAAGTCCTGTTCGTTGGCCTCGGGGCGCTCGAAGTACTCCTGGGTGACCCAGGGGCCGCGGACGTACAGTTCGCCGAAGTCCTCGCCGTTCCAGGGGACCTCGTTGCCCTCGTCGTCGACGACCTTGAACTCCAGGCCGGGGACGATCAGACCCTGCTTGGCCCGGCGGTCGATCTGTTCCTCGTAGGTGAGTTCCTCGGCCAGCCCGGACTTGAGGTGGGCGACCGAACCGATGGGACTCATCTCGGTCATGCCCCAGGCGTGGGTGACGGAGACGCCGTGTTCGTCGAACCACTCGATCATAGCCCTCGGCGCGGCCGAGCCGCCGATGATGACGGTGTCGAGTTGCGAGAGGTCCACGTCGTTACCGGCCTGCATGTACTCCTGCAGGCCGAGCCACACCGTCGGGACGCCGGCCGTGATTGTGACGCCCTCCTCCTCGATCAACTGGGCGAGGTCTTCGGGTTCGGGCGACGGGCCGGGGTAGACGTGTTTCGCGCCCGCAGCGGTGGTCGAGAACGGCATCCCCCAGGCGTTGACGTGGAACATCGGGACGACGGGCATCACCACGTCGTCGTCCTCGATGCCCAGTCCCTGGGGGGTCATGGTCGCCATTGCATCCGTGTTCGGTTAAGCCGAGAAACCGAGAGACTGCGCTCTGTTGACGAAGTTATCGTTGTAGACCGCGTGGGGAGAGGTTGTGCTAACGAAACTCTCCCCAGACCTCATTCGACGGCGGCTGACTTCCCTCTTTCCAGCAGCGCTTATCGAAGACATCGCGCGCGAGCGCGATGTCGTCCAACGCCACCGGACAATCGACATCACGATGCTCGTCTGGACGCTTATCATGGGCTTCGCCGTCGACGGCGAAGCCCGCACTATCGCCGGGTTTCAGCGGGCCTACTCCGCGGCCACCAACCAGACTGTTGCTCGCTCCAGTTTCTACGACCGGTTCACACCAGCACTTGAGGCCCTGTTGAGCGACCTCCTCGAGCACGCTCTCGAGGAGGTCGCGGTTCCCCATACAATCGCTCCACAGTTCGAGTTGTTTCGTGAGGTGTTGATTGCCGATGCAACCGTGTTCAGGTTGCATCGGCTCCTCAGCGAGTTTCCGGCGACTCACTCGGACCAGTCCGGCGCGAAGCTTCACCTCGTCCATAACGCCACAACTCAAAGCCTCGAACAGTTCCAGCTTACCGACGAATGCACCCACGAGAGCAGCCAGCTCCGCACGGGGAGCTGGCTGCGAGGCCGGTTGTTGCTGTTCGATCTCGGATTCTACAGTTTTCGCCGCTTCGCGTTGATCGAGGAAAACGGTGGATTCTTTCTGACACGGCTGAAATCGAACGCGAACCCGTTGATCGTCGGGAAGCGACGGAAATGGCGCGGGCGCGCCATTTCCTTGCCAGGACGTCGCCTCCAGGACGTTCTGGACAATCTCACACGAGAGATCGTGGACGTGACTGTGGAGATCACGTTCAAGCGACGGCCGTACGCTGGGAAGCAGTCGACCGACACGATAGAGTTTCGCGTCGTCGGTGTCCGCAACGAGGACACCGACGACTATCATCTGTATGTGACGAACCTGCCCGATGAGTTCACTCCCAGACAGGTTGCGGCGCTGTACGGGTTGCGGTGGGAGGTGGAGTTGCTGTTCCGGGAGTTGAAATCGCTGTACGGGCTGGAGAAGTTCCAGACAAGCGATCCGGCAATCGTAGAACTGCTGGTTGTGGCGGCTCTGCTGACGCTTGTGGTCAGCAGAGCCTTGCTCGGCGTGTTTCAGGAGCTGTTCCCTGAGACGGTATTTCCCCGCGAACGCTGGGCGAAGACCTTTCGGTCTCTCGCCCAGCTCATCCTCGAAGATCTGGGCCAATCGTTCGGATATCCGCCGCCGAACCTGTCGGAGTTGATGTTTCGTGACGCCCGTCAACCAGAGAAATCACGCCTCTTACTCAGCGAACGAGTGGCTGAAGCCTTCATGAGGCGATCCAGTGCTTAACCGAACACCAATGGTCGCCATTGTGTGGCTCCAGAGCATCTGCTGGGTGTATTCGACGCCCTTGGGCTTACCCGTCGTCCCGGAGGTGTAACACATCCCGGCGGGCTGGTCCTGGTCGACGACCGGCCAGTCGTACTCGGTGTCGTGGCCCCCGATGAACGACTCGTAGTCCACGGCGTCGAAGGGCAGATCCGGGACGGTATCGCCCATGACGACGAACTGCTCGACGCTGTCGAACGAATCGGCGTCGAAGGCTCCCGCCAGCTTCTCGGCCAGCGACGGGTCGACGAAGATAGCCTTGTCGGCGGCGTTCTCGACGATGAACTGGATGTGTTCGTCGGGAAGGAGGGGGTTGATCGTGTGGAGTTGCGCGCCGAGCGTCGGGATACCGAAGTAGGTCTCGAAGTGGCGGTGGTGGTTCCAGCAGAACGTCGCGATGCGGTCGCCTTCGCCCATGCCCGCGTCGGTCAGGGCGTGGGCCAATTGGGCCGTCCTGTCGCTGTACTCCTCGTAGGTGTAGCGTTCGATTCCCTCGTGTGTACGGGAGACGATCTCCGTGTCGGGGTAGAGGTTCTCCGCACGCCACAGGAACGGCCGCAGTGTCTGGTCAGCGCCTCCTGGCATACGTTAACCCAGCGGCGCACGTCATATCATTGTTGCCCTCGTATATGATATCCTGGCGGACAAATCTATTACGCGGGCGATCGAGGACTCCAAAACGACGTGGGAGTCGGTTTCAAATCCCTGTGACCTCCCGGACGAGGTTCGCATATACTCGGAACATGCGCGATCGGGCACCGTCGAGGGCCTCTCGTAGTGCCTCCGTGGCGTCGTCGAACACGCCCTCGCCGTGTCCGACGAGGATGCGGCCGGTTCGAGACCGCCGAGTGCGGTCCGTGGTGGGAGCGGGCGCAAGACGGGGTGGACACCGAGTCGTTCGCCTGGGGCACGGAAGTGCGACCCGGTTCCGACTGCTTCTGGGACGATGAGCGTTCGGTCCGACTCGTGATACAGCGCCACTTCGCGCCAGAACCGGTTGGTCACTATCGGGATGGTCCGGTAGCTGGTCGTCGCGAGTTCCACGTCGAACGTCTGGACGGGTGCGTCGAACGCGTCGCGGATCGCGCGGAGCTGACGGGGCAGATACACCGGCACGTCGTGACGCGTTGCGACGGTGGTTGCGTCGCGCTTGTGGCGGTCGAGCAGGACGACGACGCCCGCGACCTCGCCCACCTCGTCGAGTCGATCGTCGAGGTCGGGTGTGTCGACGGGATCGATTACCCAGACGCCTCCGTCATCGACGATGGCATGGCTCGCTCGCTGCATCGTTTCGTCCGGATCAGCGATCCAGCCGAAGCCGTCGTCCCAGCGATCGATCTCGCGTGCGGCCAGTTCCGTCCGCTCGTCCCTTGCCATGCCGCTTATTTGGTCGAGTCGACCTAAATAGACTGTCCAGACAGCGTACTGGCCATCGTGACCATCGGGAAGCGAGTGTGACACTTTTGAACCGTGCCGTGCTCTACCATCCCACAACGTACTATGACCAAACGAACACACGGATTAATGCGTGGAAGTAACGGTGGGTGGATTCAGGGACTCGGCGGGAGCGTGGAGGCCTGTTGATGACTGACGTCTCACTCCCACCGCGGTCGGGGCAGCCACCGGTGACGACGGAGACGAACCCCCACTCGCAACGGACACAGAATCCCGATCGGCAGTGGTACGACGCCCTCGCCGACCGAATGTTCGCGCTCCCGGACGCGAGCGAACGGCCGAGCCGCATCTCGGTCCCCGGTGCTCGCGCGCTCGTCCTCGACGACCACATCGAGCCGGGGCCCCGGACGCCTTCCTCATCGGGCAGGAGTTCTGCCACTTCCATCCGCCGGACGACGGCAGCCTCCACGTGGCGCTCCCGCCAGCCGTGGCAGCGGTGGCGCGTCAGCAGGGCTGGGCCGAACCCCATCCGATGGCCAAGCGGGGTGTCGTCCCTGAGACGGTCGTGATGGTGTATGGTCCCCGAGACGCCGACGAACTCGACGTGGTGGTCTCGCTCGTCAGGGTGTCCTATCGCTACGCCGGCGGGCGTGAGTGACACGGGAGTCGCCCATGGTGCGCTACTGAGATCGACGGTGACAGTACACCAGTGTTCAAAACCGTGCGAGCCGTACAATCTGGTATGGTGACAGCACTGACCGAGAGTGTGTGGCAGTTTGAGTTACGTGGCGTCAACGCCTATCTCGTCGACGACGACGTCCCGACACTGGTCGATGCCGGGACACCGTGGGACGAGGATACGCTCCGTGAGGATCTCGATGAAATCGGAGTGGAGGTCAGTGAGATCGGTCGCGTGTTGCTGACGCACTACGATCTCGACCACGTCGGGACCCTCGCATCGCTCATCCCTGAATTGGATGCCACAGTCTATGCGGGGGCGTTCGACGCGGACATCCTGACGAACCGTCGACGGCCCCCGCTCACGAACCACAAGGGCGCGTTCCAGCGGCTCGCCGGTCTCCTCATGACCCATCCAGCACTCGACGTCGAGACCGTCGACGACGGCGAGACGATCGGGACGTTCACTGCCTATCACACGCCCGGCCACACGCCGGGACACGTCGCGTACGTCAGCGCGGAGCGGGGTGTCGGCTTGCTGGGCGACCTTGTGTCCGAGTCCGACGGCACACTCGACGCGTCGGGCTGGGCGATGAGTTACGATACCAGCGACGTCCGCGAGAGCATCGTCCGGCTGTCCGAGGAGGCACCGCCGTTCGACGTGGCGTGTATCGGGCACGGCACCCCGCTCACCACGGGCGGGGGCAACGCACTCGCGGCGCTCGCGCGTGAACTCTGAACGCCGGAACCGGTTGGAGCTATCTGGGAGTACGTGACCGCGTCACGGTTCACCGGTGATGTCGAAGACGCTCTCGAGGGCGGCCGCCGGCCGGTCAGTGCGTCGATAGCCGTCGGTCGTTTGTTCGACGAACCCGTGGCGCTCGAGGTATTCGAGATGTGCGTGTGCTTCACCCGGCCCGATGAAGATATGGGCGTGGTTGAGTTCGCCAAACAGCGCGTCAGTCACCTTCCACGTGGTCATCGGATCGGAGCTATCGAGAAGCTCGAGGATCCGTCGGGCTCTGCGCCGATGGCGGTCGATTACGCCACGAGAACGCGTGGGGTCGTCAATCGACGCCCGATGGCCCGGCCAGGCTTTCGAAAAATTAGCCTCCGCAATCCGCGTGAGCGATTGGACGTGCCGGTCAAGCGAGTCTGTCATACGGGGTCAGGGGTCAGCCCCACCGACGTTCGACGTGTACTCTGGCGATAATGCATCGCCAGTGAACACATTACGACGCCCATCCCCGGTCAAGACGAATCCAAATTGCCCATCCGTATGGCCCGGGAGGGACTGAACATCGAGCGCAATATCGCCGTGTAAGCTAGCCCACGGCTAAACAGTAGTTGCGAATGACGAAATCTGTGCATGGCTTTGTTCCAGACGATGTACGAACTAAGGATTGTGGGCTGTTGCGTAGCTGGGTGTGATGAAGCTATCCTACGATAACACACTCTCTATTTCAGCTTATCTCTATGAACTGACCCCCCTACGAAGCGAGGGGGCGAGCAGCCCCAAGCGCAGTAGGACGGAGTAGTTCACTAGATGCATACGGATATGAGAGAAGCGATGCAGCCGCCATACTCAATCGCATCTGGTAGGTACTACTGGAGAACGTAGCCACGTTCTCTTTTGAGCTAGACCCATTCTATTCAGTAGCCGCCGAGGGTATCTCATCATAGACTCAACATATATTGGCCAGTTTTTCTTTGTTAATATCAATCGATGAGGCGACAAGAGTGCGATAGGCACGACGAAATCGTTCGGAAAGCGCTTGATGTGAGATATCAAGTTTGTCTGCGAGTTCCTCCTGCGATATTTCGCGGGGTATCTCAAAGTAACCATATTGAATCGCAGTAGTGAGTGCTTCATATTGCTCAGGCGTCAGTCCGATACTCTCAGCAGGGACCGTTGAGAGTGGCTGGAGCCGCGTAACCTCAACCTGAATATCGCGCTCGGCCAACCGCTCATAAGCACGACTGACATTCTCGTGTGCAGGAAACCGTAGACGACTTGTCCATTCCCCATTGGTTGCCGTCGCCGTGAGCAATGTCCCTCCTTCGTCAAGAACAAGGGAGAAGAGTTCGGAAATCTCATCCGAGAATTCAATACTACATAGCCACCGATTTTCGTTACTTCTGATGATAGAGTACGTCATGACAGTCCTGTCCTCGCTGAGTGCAGGATATATTTTTGATAAGCCTGATCCACTAAACCAAACCCCAAGATTATCCGTTGCAACCACTGGCTCCATCTCACAGACAAGTGAGGGAACCTCCTCGAATGTGGCCCCAAGTGCAGTATCACTGGTGGGAACGCGGAATTCGGCAATTGTTGCCATCCTTCCCTCGATAGACAACATCCACGCTAATAACTGCCAGTACACTATTTTCGAACTATCTCCGATTCCTTAAATAATATAGTAGGTAAGTGGTTTTCTATGTTCTACTGAGTAAAAGATACAGCAGTTATCTGTCCTATCTATGTAAGCTATACCGTATCATTTAATAACTCTCTCCAAAATGTAATTTGTCGTTCCGTGATAGGGCTATGTCGTGTTCTGCCAGCAGTTCAAGCATCTGCTCTATCTCGCACTCGTACCACATTGCGAGAAGTCGTACATTCTTCTGCGCGTAATCATAGTTGCGCTCAAGAACCCGTGTATTAAGTGGGTCAACTTCGAGCGAATTCATTAGGGGGTGGTTTGCTGTCCAATACCGTAAAACACGGGTGCAGTCTAGAACCACTGCAAAAATACTATGCTCTACCGTATCCTGAACCGTCCCTCGTTGAATTGTTTGTTTATTTTCCTCTCCATAGATGTTGTTTACTATAGTCATTTTATTACTATTTCTCGTATTTACATGGTAATTATTGATATCAAACTGCACTGTGACGGGTTCGGCGGTCTCGGACTGGAGAAGCGAATCCAGCGCTCCTGCATCAATATGGTCGTGTAAGCGCCAGTCCTTCTCAGCAGGGAAGTTCATTGGGTCGATGTTTTCGAGAGCGCAGATGTCCAGAATAATGGCGGTGCTAGGTGACGTCTCGTCATCGGTGAACGTCTCGATCATCGGCGCAGTGCCCGCGCCATGGGCGGCGAACGCGGCCTCCTGAGCGGACACTCCGCGATCCCACCCCCAGAGATTGGCGACTTCGTGTTGTTTCTCCTCGGGTACGCTCCACTCGTCGAACAAGGACACGTATCGATCCGCGAGGTGTTCAATTGCGTCGGCGTCGCCACGGACGAGGGCGGCGTCGCGCTCGTGAACGTAGACAGATGCGCCGCTTAATTCTTGAACATAGCCGGCTAGCCCGGCGTGATCCGGATGCCAGTGCGTGAGGGATATCGCCCCGATATCGGCCACGGCGACACCAACACGGCCAACCGTTTTCAGGAGGAGATTGCGTGTCGACGCCGGTATCGATGAGGATGGTAACACTGTCTGTCCGCACCAGATATGCGTTATTTTCACCCTCGAACTCAAATACCGAGTTCGGAATTTCAAGGCGGTCTATCGTGTGGGTCATGTCCTTCTGTTTCGCTGTCGACCGAAATAGTCACTGGGGAAGTACATAGTAGTCCTACAGCTCCAGACGAGTTCCGAACCAGCCGTCGATGAGCTGGACGAGGACGGTGGCGAAGCCGGTTTCCGAGCTCCAGAACGCCGTCTCCTCCTGAATCCCAGGGAGCTCTTCGTCGCCGAGGACGCTCAACAGCACCGTGTCCCCGTCAGCGACGAGGATGCGAACATCGTTCCAGTCCTCGCGCGTGAGGTCATCAGGTAATCGCTCGGCGCGAACGGCAGTGTCCTGAAATGCATCGACGACCTCCTGATCCGAACTCACAACCGTTACGTCGACGCCGCTCGTCGCTTGGGCCACGAGCGCGTCGGTGACGGTTTCGTCGCGGACAGCACTCCCGAATCCGTGGATGACGTACTCGTCGGCGTCGCGGACGATCTGTGTCACCCGGTCGGTGATGGTTTCGTGGCCGTGAATCGTCCAGATGGCTTCCTGCTGCTCGGTATGTTCGCTGAACGTCCCTTGGACGGTTTCGAGAAACTCGAACGCTTGTGTTTGCTCCTGTTCGAATTCACGACGCAGTCGCGCTCGTGCTTCGTCGAGGTCGACGGCCCGGTACTGGATCGGGTCGGACTGTTGGACCTCGAGTAGGCCTCGCTCTTCGAGCATTTCGGCCGTGCCGTAGACCTGTGAGCGTGGCACGTCCGTGATTCGGGCGATGTCTCGGGCAGTGCTAACGGTGAGTTTTTGAAGTGCGATGAACACCTCAGCCTCGTATTTTGAGAGCCCGAGATTGTGGAGTGCCTCGATGGCGTTCTGTTCATCCATCGTACTCACCGCCGTCGCTGGCAGGAATCGCATCTTCGCTGGAAGTCGTCTCGTCCGTGAACACGCCGTCTGGCCCCAGATACCGCGTCCAGACGACCAGCAGGCTGGGGAGAACGAGCACGCTCGCGAGGAACGCGTAGATGATTGTGAGGCCGGTGATGAGGCCGAACTGCTGGAGTGGGGGGAGGATCGCGAACACGAGGACACCGAATCCGCCGACCGTCGTGGCGGCACTCCCAAGGAGTGCGCCGCCTGTCCCGGTGACGGTCGTTCGCATCGCTTCCCAGACGGAAGCGTGGCGCTCCAGTTCGTGCGCGTACCGCTCGCTGATGTGGATGCTGTAGGCAACGCCCAGCCCGACCGTGAGACTCGTGATCATCCCGGTCAGCACGTTAAACGGGATGTCCGCGAGGTACATCGTCCCGAGAATCCACATCACGGAGAGCACCACCGGGAGCAACGTCACGAACCCGAGCGTGGCACTTCCATCAGTGATCCGGTACATGAGCATCAGGAACGCAAACACCGCGACGAGCGTGATGAGGAGACTCTGAATGACGGTATCTAGCAGCTGATCCTGGACGAGTTTGAAGACGATCGGCTGGCCCGTCGCCGTCGCGTCCAGACCGCTTCCGTCGACGATCGCGGCCACATCCCGCATCTGGTCGGCCACTGCATCACTACTCGCCCCACCTTGGAGGGAGACGGTCATGCGAAGGGCCTGGTACTCACCGTCGTCGGTGCGATAGATGACCGACGCCGCCTGGTCGGGAGCAGTCTCGTAGAGCGCGTCGTAGACCCGCTCCAGATTCCGGTCAGGCACGCCGTCACCGTTCATATCAGAATCAATGAACGTAGCGTTGAACGATTCGTTTTCGGCGGCAACCGCACGCATGACTGTGAGCGGACTGCGAACGTCTGCTTCGCCGTTTGACAGGACGACCCTGATGTTACTCTCGGCTGCCCTGTCTTGGGCCCGGTCCATCCGTTCGAGGGTGTCGGGGTCGGTTACCTGGCCTTCGACGAGGATTTGCGCCTGCGAATCCTGTCTGAGGAACTTGTCGTTGACGTAGTTCAACGAGGACTTCGCTGTGTACTCGCCCGGCTTGAACGGCTCCGGAAGATCCTCCATCCACCCCGGCGGCTCCTCGGCGAGGAAGTCCTCCTGCGCGAAGCTCGTATCGACCTGGGTTGCACCGTAGGCGCCGCCAGCACTCACGAGCAACGCAATCGCGATGACCGCAAACGGTGCCCTTCGGGCGAGGGTCGTCCCACCGGTGAGCAGGTCGCTGACTCGGCCACCACTAGCCCCGAATGCACGCTTTTCCCTGTCGACGCCTCGTGCCTCGAGGAGGCTATCGATTTCGACCTTGAGTGCCGGGATCAACGCCCCGAAGACGAGGAGGGCCGCGACGATGCCGAACGCGCTCACGACACCGAAGTCCTGGATCGGCGGGATCGAACTCGTCAGATTCGAGAGGAAGCCGATGACGGTAGTCGCAGTCACCCAGGTGAGCGCGACACCGACACTTGCGAGTGCGGTTTTCATCGAGCCCCGAACCCGTGCACCCCCGTTGGCGGTCTCATCGTGCCGTTCACGTTCCTCGCGGTGGCGCATGAAGACGTGGATGGCATAGTCGATCGAGAGCCCGATGAGTAACACCGGAACGGCGATCATAATCTGATTGAACGCGATGTCCAGCCAGCCCATGAAGCCGAACGTCCAGCCCAGCACGATCCCGATGCCGAGGAGGCCGAGCAAGATGTCGATGGGGTCACGGTACGCGATGATGAGTACTAGAAGGACGAATAGGAGTGCGAGCGGGCCGACGATGGCGAGACTGTCCGTCATCGACCGATTGATCTCATCAGAGATGATCCCGCTCCCAAACACTAATGCCGCCTGCTCACCGAAGCGGTCGTTCGCTTTTTCTTGGATGGCGAGTTGTGACGTCTCAATCCGTTCAGTTGCCATCCCTTCGATTGCCTGTTGTTCGGCGGTCTGGCTGACGACCAGCATCGTCGCTTCCGCGCTCGTGCTACCGGGTTCGTAGCTGGTCGGCATGAACACGAACGCACCGTTGCCGCCGCCGTTTTGCCCGTCGCTCAATACGGTCGTGATGACGGAGTTGATCTCCGACTGGTTCATCGACTCCAGTTGCTCGATTTGAGCCGAAAGCGAGGGCATCTCCCCCGACGCAGTGGCGTTTTCTAACGCTGTCCGGTCGGCTTGGAGCGCCTCGGTATCCTCTTGCAACTCTTGGTACTCGGGAGCGAGTATGCTTTGGACGTCACGATAGACCTGCTGAAACTGCTGCTGGATCTCGCCCGCCCGTCGTTCGTAGGTACTCTGGTTGATCTCGCCCGCCTGGTAGGACGCATTCAGCTGGTCGAGTTGGTGTTGAAGCGTCCGCGCTTGCCTGGTAAGCTGTGTGAACTGGGCGGACTGGTTGGCGGAGAGGTTCGTTGTAGCCTCGGTGCGAACCGAGGTGAGTTGCTGTTCGATCTGCTCGGTGCGCTGGGCGTAGGTTTCGTTATTGATCTCCCCACGGGCGTGGGACCGGTTGAGTTGATCGTACTGGCGTTGTAACTCGCGGGTCTCGTTCAATGCACTGGTCAGCCGCGCCGCAGTCCGGTTGAGTTCTTGCTGCCGTGTCTCAAGGGCCTGGCTACGCTGCTGGAGGTCTTGGCCCTGCTCCTGGCGAATCGCCGTCGTTGTGATGACGTTCGCGATGCCAGTCGTTGGTGACTCCGCTGCCAGCGTGTCATTGATCGTCTCGTTGGCGCGGAGTTCCTGCTGGAATCGAAGTTGGCTGACGAGGGCCTCCTGACGGAGGACGTTCCCGTCGCGGACGATGACCTGGACAGATGTGGTATTTGTGTCTCCGGTCGTGAAGTTCGATTCGATGTAGTCGAGTTTCTGGGCCTCTTTGGTATCACTCTGGAACTGCTCCAGCGAGGACGATTGCTCGACGTTCGCCGCCCCGGCGCCGACAACCACCGACACGACGAGGAGCGCGACGATAACCCACCGACTGTGATCGGTAATTGCACCTACCAGTCGGTCACCCCCGCTCATCGCTGCCTCCGTATACGAGAAATCAGGTTCCTATCTCCCATAGTACGGTCACGCTGTTATTTTTCTACTAACACGAAACCCGGCTATAAACTCGTCGATGTCCTACCGAGGCCGCACTCACTCCAGAACATACGCAGCTAGCAACCGGTTTAGGAGGGACCGACCCCCAATGACGCTGGGTGACGTCGTTCACGGGCCGCCCTGGATCGGCGCTGAACCCACGTACCACATGCCCAGGAAGCGTCGGACGGTCACCCGTCCGGGCATGTAGGTTCCCTGATGGCTACATCAGCACGTACTAGTAAGTTGGAGGAGATACACGGCTGAAATCCGTCTAAATCTGTCTGATGGGACGTATCGAATATGGTTTTGTGGCCACCTCCGCGCCGTAAACGGCGCGGCTTCCCGCACCGCAACGTTAGGAATTTGCCGGTCTACGACACGACCTGCTCTCTCGTGCGAAACGTCCCGCTCTCGCGGTCGAACAGGTGTGTCGATGACTGTGCCACACAGCCGTTACTCCTATCCTGCCGTGAGGACTCGGAGTTATCTTCTGACGCATGTTCTCTGCCCCGTTACAATCTGCGTTCCCGACCAGCCCACATGCCGAACAGACGTATAGGCCACGGTCGACACGGTTCGCCTTCGTATCGTCACCACACGCCGAACACATCTTCGAGGTGTTCCACTCGTTTTCTTTCAGTATCTCAATGCCACGTATCTCGCCTTTGTACGCGAGATATTGGTAGATGCGGTCGAACGCCCACAAGTGTAACTTCTTGTTCCCCGTCTTACCCCAATCGGATTCACGCACGTCTTCCGGCCAACTCACCGCGAGCGTGCCAACACCACGTTCGACACATTCGGTGATGATGGTGTCCGTGAGAACGGGGTAGAAGTGTGTCTCACGGGCAGCGAGTTTTTGTCGTGCCTACATCGACTTCTCTGACGGCCCGTTCTCGCCTTCCGTGTCGTACTCTGCTTGGGTATAGTAGTGTTTGTCTTGTTTGAGCGAATTACCGGGATATAGGACGTATTCGTCGGGGAAGGCAACCGTGGCGATGTTCGTGATACCAAGGACGATGCCTGCAACGCTGTTGCCTGCGGAATTGTTCGTTTCGAGTTCGACGTTGCAGACGAAGTGCAGTTCCCACTCGTCGCCGTTCCAGACGGCGCGAACGTTCTGCACCCTATTGACTTCCGAAAGGTCAACATCCGGGCGGGTCTGGTACTCGCAGAGCAGGAAGTCCGACCACGATTCTTTGAGATTCAAGCCTTTGCTGAGTCGGACGCGGTTATTCTCTGGGTCGTGCTTGAACCCGTCTGCTTTGAGCGTGACCGTTGATAGTAGTTCGCCGCCATGTTTGCGGTAGCCGGGCGGGTTCGCCTCGTCGTCCTTGTGTCGCAGGTCGAACCACGACTGGAAAGCGTCGGAAAGTTCTTCGATGACTTTCTGACTGGATTGGGCATTCAGGTCTTTCCAGTACGCTTGGTTCTTCATGTACGCTTTCAGCACACCCTCGTCTGGAATCTCGCCTGTTGCGTTCCAGATGCGGTCGGCTGTCCAGCGTGCGACGTTCCAGATTTTTGAGGCGGAGCCACCAAGCGAGTCGAGGCCATCGCAAACCTACCGGTGGTTCTGGATGGAACCAACGTAGGCGCGTGTGACCTCAATCGCCGTACATAGCCTATGTAGACAAACCTACTTAATGGTGAGGGTAACGTGGAATATCCGGCCTGCTATTGACAGTAGTCGGCGTCGGGGTTGTCGGATTCACTCCCGCCGTAAACGGCGGGATTCTCTCCTCACAGAAAGATAGAGCTGTGTTTTCGGTGTTGCTCTCAGATTCGCGTCAGTGAAGAGTAAGCGATAGTTCTCTGTGTGCCATCTGAGTACCACGAGGTATGAGTATGGACGCGAACGATGGTGACAGGGATATGGTGAAGCCCAACGTTAAGGTGCCAAAGCGGCCTCTCGAGGGGGTCGATGAACTGGCCGACGAACTGAGTACACGAACCGTCGGAGTTCGTCCGTGAGGTTCTGCACGACACCACGGAGCCGATTCTGACGCCCGGCGCGCAGGAAGCCTGGTCGAAACACTGACGCAGTTCGAAACAGAGACTGCGGAGCGAATCATCAACAAGCTTGAAGACGTCGGTGACTTCCCGGATCACTTTCTCGACCGGCTGAAGAACCATCCTGGTTACAAGCTTCGAGTTACGGTGAATTTCGTGAACTCGTCCTGATGTATGCGGTTCACAACATAAGCAGGCAGTGAAACAGTGAAATTACGCTACGTCTGGCGATTCACCACGGCCTAGTGGAACAATCCACGACGACTTTTTCCCTCTTGCCCATCTCGATCCAGTAGTGAGTGCAATAGCAACGACTGAACGGGTGACTCAGTCCAAACGGAAGATGATCCATGAGTAAGAACCTGTCCTCAAATGAGGTGGATCGTGAACCAGTGACGCTCGCGACTGGACTCGAAGCCTTCCAGTCGAGTCCAGAGTTTAGCGGTCCAGTGGAAGACCTCGACGGACACGACTGTAACGACCACTTCGCGCACATCTACGAGAGCCGTGAGGAGAAGTTCGAGGCCGCCGTGCCATTCGTCCGCCACGGCCTCGAGCGCGGCGAACAGATCGCATATGTCGTTGACCAAAGCACTGAATCCGATGTTCGGACGGCACTTCGCACTGCTGGAATTGACATCGATGCGGCGCTCGACTCGGGGGCACTGACGTTCTACACTGTCGATGAGACCTATCTCCGAGATGGATCGTTCGATTCCCACGAGATGATCCAGTTCTATGCCGATGCCACCGCAGAGGCAACTGAGGACTTCGAGGCGCTCCGTCTTGTCGCTGAGATGTCGTGGATCAAGGACGACGAGACGACGGTTGAGCAGTTGATGGAGTACGAATCGCAAATCAATGACCTCTTCGACCGGGAAGATGTCCTCGCAATCTGCCAGTATGACCGCGAACTGTTCGCGCCGGAGGTCATCCAAAATGTCATCAAAACACACCCCCATCTTATCTACGACGGCGCAGCATGTCACAACTTCTATTATACGCCACCTGAGGAGCTTTTCGGCGACGATGCGCCCGTCCGCGAGAACGAGCGCATGCTCCAGACGCTTCACGAGCGAACGACAGCGAAGACCGAACTCCAGCAGCGTGAACGATTCTTAGAAGACCTCTACGACGCGACGGCCGACTCCGACCGGTCGTTCGAGGCGAAGATCCGTCGCCTACTCAAACTTGGTACCGAGCGATTCAATCTTGATATCGGATATTTCACCCAGACAACTGGTGACGAGATGTTCGAGATCGTTGAAGCGGTCGGTGATCACGAGCAAATCGCTGCTGGGGTGACAGACTCGCTCGGTGACACATACTGTGAGAAGTTGCTCGCAGCACCCGGCCGGATCGCCGTGACTGATGCGGCCGAAGCAGGTTGGACCACCGACCCTGCCTACAAGCGGTTCGGACTGGACGCGTACTTTGCGACGACCGTCCACGTTGGCGGTGAGGAGTACGGGACGCTGTGTTTTGCCTCCGAGACACCGCGTGAGGAACCGTACACCGATGCCGACCGGACGTATCTCGACCTAATGGGTCAGTGGGTTGAGTACGAACTCGAACAGCAGCGTCGCGAGGCGTATCTCCGCGAGAGCTACCGGATCACGTCCGATCCCACGCTTGATTTCGACGAGAAGTTGCAGGCGTTGTTCGAACTGGGATGCGAGCAATTCGGCCTCGAACTCGGAGTAATGGCTGAGGTTGATTCTGGTGAGGATCGACTCGAAATAGAGTACGTCAGCACCGACCATGAACACCTTAAACCCGGACTTGAACTCTCGCTGTCGGAAACGTATTGCTCTGGGGCTGTTGACTCCAGTGGTGTTGTGAGCGTGGCCAATCCTGTTGAAGCTGGATATGACGATCTCCGTATCCATCGCGAGTTCGGTATTGAGGCATACCTCGGCACCTCTATTGAGGTCGAGGGCGACGCTAACCGGACGTTCTTCTTCGTCTCCGAGGAGCCCCGCGACCATGGGTTCTCAGACGATGAGCACACCTTCCAGCGGTTGCTGGGTCAATGGGTAAGATACGAACTTGAGCACCAGCAGCGCGAGGCGTTCCTGCGAGAGAGCTATCAGATCACGGCCGACCCTAACCTTGACTTCGATGCGAAACTCGAACAACTCCTCGATCTTGGGCGGGAATGGATGGGTCTCGATGCGGCTGGGCTGACTCATCTTCCGTCGTGGGAGGACAAATTCCTCAGCGAATATACCGTCGGATACGGCGATGACGCGGCCGACGAATCGGACGAGTTCTGGACTGATCCCGGCGAGGGCTGTTACTGCCGACAAGCGATTGAGAGCGACGAGCCGGTCGGGATGGCAGACGTCCGCGGCACCGAGTGGGAAGACGACCAGATCCACCAAGAACACGGCCTGACGTGCTATCTCGGAACGAAGGTAATGAACGGTTCGACGCCGTACGGGACGCTGTGGATCGGGAGCACTGATCCCCGCGACCGTGAATTTACGGAGACCGAGCGGACGTTCCTCGAGTTAATCGGCCAGTGGGTCAGCTACGAGATTGAACGAAGCCAGCGTGAACAGGCGCTCAAGGAATCAAACAAGCGCTTAGAGCAGTTCGCCTATGCTGCCTCCCACGATTTACAGGAACCGCTCCGAATGGTATCGAGCTACCTCCAATTGATCGAACGTCGGTACAGTGATGCTCTTGACGAGGATGGCGAAGAGTACCTTGAGTTCGCCGTTAACGGGGCTGATCGAATGCGCGAGATGATTAGTGGGTTACTTGCGTACTCGCGGGTCGAAACCCGCGGCGATCCATTCGAGCCGGTCGAGTTAGGGACCGTCCTCAACGACGTGCTCGAGGACCTCCACTTACAGATCGAGGGCACCGACGCGAAGATTGCAGTTGAAGACCTTCCCTGTGTGGAGGGCGATAGCAACCAACTCCGCCAACTCTTCCAGAACTTACTGGAAAACGCCATCACCTACAGCGGTGATTCGGCTCCCCACATCCACATTGATGCAAAACGCCGAAAACAGAAGTGGGTGATCTCGGTCCACGATAATGGGATCGGTATCGACCCAGAGAATCAAGACCGGATCTTCGATATCTTCGACCGATTACATAGTCGTGACGAGTACGATGGAACGGGCCTCGGGTTGGCGCTCTGCCAGCGAATCGTTGAGCGGCATAATGGTGAGATGTGGGTCGAATCTGAACCGGACGAAGGATCGACCTTCTCGTTCACGCTCCCCGCTACCTAATCAGTAGTAATTTATACTGACCACGCTAGTCTGTTTCCTTCGCCCTGATCTTAGCTTGCTTCTCTAGTAACTACAGCGGCGAACGTACCACTGCAGGCAGAAAGAGAGGCAATAAAACGAATTCATAGTGCGTCAGACGTTCCTTAATCAGACCGGCGGCACGCCCATGATCATCTTCACGACGATCCTCTCTGATCCCGGCGGCTTCTGGGTTTAGGAAGCTTGAGCCATAGTACGACTTGTCGAACTCTGGAACCATGCCCACAGTTCTCTTTGGCGTTACTCGTATTTGATTCACATCGTCTCGTGGGTTATACTCTTGACCAGCACGGTGGCCCCTGCAACTTGAGAGTAGCCATCAACGTGTACAGCGCCACAGCAACACCCTATTAGAAATATTCTTGTCTGTTCCAACTGATCTGTTACTCGAGCAGGCCGAGTTCCTCAAGACGGGTGGTGATCACATCAATAGCTTGGTTAGCATCATCAACCTTTTTCCCGCCAGTGACGACTAACTTTCCAGAGCCAAAGAGGAGTGCAACGACCTCCGGCTGGTCAAGGCGATACACTAGTCCGGGGAATTGTTCTGGTTCATACTCGATATTCTCGAGTCCAAGGCCAATCGCAATCGCGTTTAGGTTGAGGGTGCGGCCGAGATCGGCGCTGCTGACGATGTTTTGGACGATGATTTCTGGATTCTCCTCAACCTGAATCCGAAGGTCACGGAGCTTTTCAAAAACGATATGCAGACTCTCGTGGACTGCGTCAGTACTATTTGCGCCAGTGCAGACGATTTTTCCTGACCGGAAGATCAATGCGGCGGACTTGGGATTCTGGGTGCGATAGACGAGACCAGGGAACTGTTCAGGGTCATAGTCGGCCCCCTCGAGATCCATGGCAACGCTTTCAAGTTCAAGTTCCTGTCCAATACTGGTTGATGCCACTACGTTTTCAATATTGATGGACTCCTTTGGATCAGTCATCAGTCAGCCAAAACCACGTATTTACTACCTATAAAGACCAGCCCTCCCTAATATCGCTGGCACCTACAAGACAGTAATCATATTCGATAAGCCGTTAGCCTGTATTGAGCGTTCGGTACTGTCTAGTTCTGTACCTCCTCGATCGGTGTCTTTCCGTCGAGAGCTTGATGCGGTCTCTGGCGGTTGTAGTAGTGCATGAATTGTTCAAACCATTCGCGTGCGCTTGACCGACTGCCCACCCATGAATTATGGAAGCGGTCGATCCGCATTTTGAGGGTGTGAAACCACTTTTCGATCAGGTTTCGCTCGGTATAGTTGGTCCGACCGCTTAATCCTAATCGAGCAAGGGCAGTCCGATACCCGAACTGATCGACGAGAAATACGGTGTTGGAGAGATCGTATTTCTCGTCGAGTCGATGCAGAAACGCAGCTGCCGGATCGGTGCCATGCCGACCAAACAACGCGACATCGAGAATCAACTTCGTCTCGGTGCCTGTTGCAGCATATAGACAAGACCACTCGCCGTTGATTTTGACAGCGGTCTTGTCAACCGCGACCCTTGACGGCTTCGCCGTCGGCGGGTCGCGTCCGCTGTCAGCCAGCCGATGTACCCAATTCCAGACCGCTCCATGTGAGCGTTCAACGCCTAATTCAGCTAAAATCGTTGTTGTCTCTCGAAGAGAACAACCTGTTTTGTGGAGGCGGACGGCGAACGCCCTAACGGGCGTCGCCGTCCGCTCATTCTCCCAAGATTCTTCTAAATCCGCCGCATTGCTCTCACTGAGCAGGTCTGCGAGCATCTTTGGACAAGAAACTCAACGACCTGCTCACTTCTCAAACTGACTCAACTAGACAGTGCCTTTCAGACCTATATGATGCGAATCGAACGATTTCACGAAACGTGGAACGGCAGTCAGGCCAGCGCCGAGCGCTGGCTGACTGCCTACACCACCTACTACAACCATCATCGGAGTCACCAAGCACTCGATAATCAGCCTCCGGTTGAGGCGCTCAAGCAGGAGGGTTCAATCTAGCAGTACCTTCAATCAGTAACTCTCACATTTCCGATTCTATTTCCTCGAGTTCCGCCCGCTCTTGCTCGAGGCGTTCCTTGGCTTCGATCTCGGTAAGGTTCTCGACGTCGTCACTCATTGGTCGCGTCGCAAAGCGGTCTAGAGTTTGCCTCCGGTGCTCTCAATTGAGATGTCACAGATCATTGCTGTTTTGGTCGATCGCTGGAGCAGTTCGTCGAGGAACGACTGGTAGTGCGATGAATCAGCGTACTTCACGAGTCGAAGCTGGAGCAACGCCTTCAACCCCTCTGCTGTCCAGCGCATCCGCTGATTCTTACAGCGCTTGCTAACTTCGCCCATCAGCCGTTCGACGGGGTTTGAGGCCACGGCACTAAACAATTGGCGCCGTACGCTGCATTTTCGTAGCCTCGCGGTCGACCCAGCGCGTCCGATCGCGCCGTCGGCGCGACCGTCGTCGAGAGCGCGGCTCCCCCGGCCGCCGCCAGAAACAGTCGACGTGACGGATTCATGCGACCGACGTCGGACCCCGTCGTGTAATAGTTTTCTAGCCTCTATCGATAAATTACTGTCCGAGTAGTCGAAAGATACTGCAGCCGAACCGGTGATCGTCGGTTTGGCCGCACTCAGCCGTAGTGCGACCGAATCGACGGACCAGCACTCCACAGCCGCCGTGTTCGCCCTCGAGAGAGTGTGGAACGACACCAGCCTCGGCCTCGAGCCGACGACTGGCACCGTCACCCTTGCTCGAGAACCGGCACGTGACGTAGGGCAACGAATCATATATCTATCCATGTTACCATGTCTCTCCCGTGACCGAGAAGTTCGTGTGGGTGCTCTGTCTCGGGATCGTCGGCGTCCTGGTCGTGGCGGTCGCCGCACCGGCGCTTCCGACCGCCGTCTCGGTCGTCGACGACGAGGGCATCGAGCCCGCCGAACTGGACGAGGAAGACGAACAGCTACTCGAGGAGGCGGTCGGCGAACAGCCAAGCGGCGGCGAGGGCGGTTCGCTCCCGGCCGAGTGGATCTTCCTCGGCGCCGTCGTGTTCGGCATCCTGATTTTCGCACGTGTCGCGCTCGCGAACCCCGCCAAGAGCGTGTTGGCACTGGCCATCGGCGGCATCGGCCTCGTCGCCGTGCTCGGCTGGCTGGCAGTCGG